>DATCWE010000269.1:0-5601 GCA_036566495.1 Gemmatimonadales bacterium
CGGGCCGCCCCCTGCTCGCCGCCGCCGGCGTGTGCACGGTACTCGCGCTCCTGGGGCTCGGCGCGGCGTGGAGCAGCGCCCGCTACGTGGAGCGGAGCGTGCACCGGCGCTACGCGGCCGCGCGCAACGACCATCTCCCGCACGAGTGCTGGGGGCGCTCCGCGCACGCGTCGGTGCGCGAGGGCTGCGTCTTTGGGGACGCCCGCTCCGCGACGACCATCGCCCTGCTGGGCGACTCGCATGCCTCGCACTGGCTGGGAGGACTGGAGCAGGCCGGGCAGGCGCATGGGTGGCGGATCGAGCCTTACGTCATGGGGGCCTGCCCGGTCGCGGACTTGCGCGGGCTGATCGGCGGGGCGGCCGGGCGCATGTATCGCGGCTGCGCCCGCTTTCAGGAGGCTACGCTGCGGCGCCTGGCGGCCGAGCGGCCCCGTGCCGTGATCCTCTCCAATTCCGACAACTACATGGGGAGCCAGCTCCGGCTTCCGGAATCGGTCTGGACCGAGGGGCTGCGGCAGACCTATGCGCGGCTCGAGCGCTTAGGCATCGAGGTGATCGTGCTGCGCGGCTTGCCGTGGGTCCCCTTCGACGTGCCGAGCTGTCTGTCCCGTCGCGCGGCGCGGCTGCCGCTGGCTACCGATTGCCGGTTCGCGCCGGATCGCGCATTCATGGCCACGGCGCATCGGGCCCAGGACCGGGCCGCGAGCGGGCTCAAGGTGCGATTCATCGACATGAACGACCAGGTGTGCGGAACCGGCGCGGCGCGTTGCGAGACGGAGCGCGGCGGGGTGGTGCTGTACACCGACGACAATCACCTGACCAGGAGCTTCTCGCGTTCCCTGGGCCCCGTGCTCGGCGAGCGGCTGGACGCAGCGCTCCGCCGCTAGGCTATTGCAGACCTATCACGGTCCGCACACCGGAAGATCGGGATCGGGCTGATCCCATCTGCGGCCCTCACTCCCCTCCCCCCAGCAGCTTCGTCAAATCCACCGTCGCGATCCGCCGCCGCTGCGACTGCCGCAAGAATACGATCGTGTTGTTGTCGGACACCCACCAGTACGTCGTCTCGCTCTCCGGCGAGTTGGTCAGCCGCTTAGTGGACCCGTCCTTCATGTTGACCACGTTCATCTCGAGCGACGGGTTGCCGGACCAGTAGGCCAGCCAGTTGCCATCAGGCGAGAAATCGCCGATCAGATCGCCCTTGCCCAGCATCTGCCGGCCCTCACCTGTCTTGGTCGAGACCAGGTAGCTGCCGAGCCCACCGCTCGGCAGCTGGACGTTGATCCCCAGCGAATCGCCCTTGAGAGTGAATCCCAGCCAGCTGATCGCCCCGACGCTGCTCTTGTCCCACAACACTTGGAGCTTGCCGTCAGGCTGTACCTTGGCCAGCACGGTCGCGCCGCCCTTGCCGCCCACCGATAGCACGAACACATCGGGGCTCACCATGCTGACGGCCAGGCCGTTGATGCTCCCCGTCCGCGTTACTCGGACCGGCTCGCCCCCCGCCAGCGGTACCCTCCAGACGTCGGTGAACGGCGACGCGTCATGGGGCGAAAGGAAGTAGAGCTGGGATCCATCGGGAGACCATTGCGCGGCGGTATTGCCCCCCTCGTTGCTCGGCCAGCTGGTGAGCTGGCGGGGCTCGCCTCCCGCGGCCGGCACGACCCACACGTCCAAATTACCGGCCCGGTTCGACAGGAACGCGATGGATTTGCCGTCGGGCGACCAGTTGGGCGCCGTGTTGACCGAGCTGCCCGCGACCAGCGTCCGCGCCGCGCCCCCCGCGATCGGCATCACCTGGAGGTCGCTCACCCCGCCGCCCCGCAGCACCTCGTAGACCACCTCTTTGCCGTCGGGCGACGGATAGATCTGGCCCACCCGCAGCGAGTCCGCCGTGAGCCGCCGCTCCTTGCCGTCGTTGACCGTGAGGGCCCAGAGCGTCTGGCCGCCGATGCCGGTGTGATAGGCGAGCGTGTTGCTCTTCCCCACCCACTGGAGATTGCCCTCTTCGGCGGCATCGTCGGTCACCCGAAGCTCGGTCCCACCCGACGCGGGGACGACCCAGATGTCGCCCTGCCGCCCGCGCTGCGAAAAGAAGGCGATCCACTTGCCATCGGGCGACCAGCGGGGAGAATTGTCCTCCCGGATGTCGTGGGTGAGCTGCCGGGCAGTGCCGCCGGCCGCGGGCACCACCCAGATGTCCCCGGTGCCAGTGCGGCGCGACACGTAGGCGATCTGCGTCCCATCGGGAGACCAGCGCGCGTCGCTCTCCTGCCGCTCGGTGGTGAGCTGCCTGGCATTGGCGCCGGTGCTGTCGGCGACCCAGATGCCGGCGTCGCCGTTCAAGGCTTCCAGCGTGAGCTGCTTCCCGTCGGGCGACCAGCGCGTAATCGGCGTGGCATCTGCCGAGGCCGGCAGGTGGGTCGCTGCCCCGGTCGCGGGGTTCATGATGGCACCGCGCAGCGCCCCGCCCTCCCCGGTAACCGTATAGGTGAGCCGGTCGCCACTCGAGCTCCACGAGTTGGGGGACTCGAAGGCCGGCGTGTTGGTGAGCAGGCGCGGCGGCCCGCTGTCGGCGGGGATGATCCCGAGGTCGGTGACATTGACCTCGCTCAAGCCCGTGGCGACCTGCCGGCCATCGGGCGACCAGACTAGGCCCCAGACCTGCAGATTGTGGCCGGCCGCGATCCGCGCCCCGCTCAGGTCGGCCTTCGCGATCATCACGTCCCAGCCGTCCTCGCCCGGCATCCACCAGGCCACCTGGCTCCCGTCGGGCGAGAAGCTGCTCTGGATGTGGTTGACGCCCTCGGGCGAGAGCAGCGTGGCCGACGGCACGCCCGTCGCCCGCTCTCCCCCGCCCCCGCCGCAGGCCGCGACCCCGAGAATCACTCCCACCGCACCACAGCGCATCCGCGTCATTTACCAGCTCCTCCCAGGACTTTGGCCACCGCCTGCGCGGTGAGGGTCACGATTTCGCTCTGCGCGCCCAGCACGTTCTTGACATCGCGCTCGTAGGTCTCCGACCAGAGGCTCCGCGTCGTCGCCGGGTCGGAGAACTGCATGTTGATCCGCATCACGTCGCCCGAGCGGAACACCGTCGTCTCGAGCACCGCATCGAGATCGAGCTCCCTGGCGATCTCCCGAGTCGGCTTCGGCGTCGTCTTATATGGCATCATCGACGAGCGCGATGCCACCCCCACCGTACCGAGCTTGTTGAGTGCGTTGGTCAGCGCGTCCTGCATCGCATCCACGAAGAGCGCGTCCTTGCCGGAGATGTCCTCGATCGGCATCACCGCGATGCGTTGGATCCCGTGGGATCCGCCGCCGCCCTTGAGCAGCAGGGCAGCCGCCCCCGCCCCGCCGAGGACCACCACGGCGATGACCGCGGCGAGCAGCCCCTTCCGGCTGGGCTTGGGTGCCGGCACCGGCTCCGGCTTCGGCTTGGCCGCCTGATAGGGCCGCGTCGTGGTGGGGGTCACCCCGCCGCTCGGCGTGGTGGCGATCAGCTCGAGCTGGGCCAGCAGCTCATCGGCGCTCTGCCAGCGGTCGGCCGGGTTCTTGGCCAGGCACTTGAGCAGCGCCTCGGCCAGCAGCGGAGGGACGTTGGCGCGCCACTCGCGCACGTCCTTGGGCTGCTCCAGCACGTGGGCCGAGAGGATCCCCTGCGCCGTGGTCGCCTCGAAGACCGGATGCCCGGTGAGCATCTCGTAGCCCAGCACGCCCACGGCATAGAGATCCACCCGGGCGTCGATGTTCGGCTCCGCCATCGCCTGCTCCGGCGCCATGTACTGCGGCGTGCCGACCGCGATGCCGACGGTGGTGAGCTTGTCGCCCCCCGCGGCGCTGACCGCCTTGGCCACCCCGAAATCGGTGACCGCGGCGTGGCGGCCGGAGAGCATTACGTTGTCGGGCTTGATGTCGCGGTGGACGATGCCGCGCGCGTGGGCGTAGGAGAGCGCGTCGGTGATTTCCTGCAGCATTCGAACTGCTTCGTTGACGGGCAGCGGGCCGGTCCGGGCCATCTTGGCGCGCAGCGATTCACCGTCCACGAACGGCATCACGTAATAGAGGAAGCCGTCCACCGCCCCCGAGTCGTAGAGCGGGAGGATATGGGGGTGCTGCATCTGGGCGATGATGTGGATCTCACGGGGGAACCGGTCGGTTCCCATTGCCGCGGTCAGCTCGGGGCGGAGGATTTTGAGCGCGACCTGGCGGTCGTGCTTGAGGTCGTGGGCCAGGTAAACCGTGGCCATGCCCCCGACGCCGACTTCGCGCTCTATACGGTAGCTGCCGCTCAGCGCGGCAGCGAGGCGTTCCGGGATGTTGGCCATTGGATGCGGCAATTTAAGCCCCTGAGGGCCGCCTCGCACCCCCGCGGCCGGCAGTCCCCGGTTACTCGCTCCGCAGCGCCTCGGTCGGGCTCACCGCCATTGCGCGGCGCGCGGGAATCCAGGAGGCCAGCCCCGCGACCGCTGCGAGCAGCAGCACCACGGCCCCCATGGTCAGCGGATCGGTCGTGCGGACATTGACCAGCAGCGTGCCGATCAATCGCCCGGTCGCCAGGGTCGCCAGCAGCCCCACACCGAGGCCCAGCGCCGTCAGCTTGAGCCCCTCCCGCACGATCAGACCGAGCACCGCCCCCCGGTTCGCGCCCAGCGCCTGGCGGAGGCCGATCTCATAGGTACGCTGGCTCACCCCGTAGGCAATCACCCCGTAGATCCCGACTCCCGCGAGCAACAGCGCCAGCCCCGCAAACCAGCCCAGCAGCAGCGTGCTGAAGCGCCGGCTCGCGAGCGACGTTCCCAGCGCCGCTTCCATCGAGCGGACCTCGGAGACCGGCGCGCCCCGGTCCAGCTCCCGGACGATCCGGCGCAAGGCCGGCTCCATCAGCTCCGGCTTTCCCGCCGTCTTGACCAGCACGGTCATCTGCCGTGGCAGGTAGTACGCGCTCTTGCCGGACTGGGCGTAGGGGAAGAACATGGTCATCGGCGCCGCGGACTCGACCCCGCGGGTCTTGAGGTCGCCGACCACCCCCACGATCGTCGCCCAGGGCGACTGCGGGTTGAACATGCGCAGCGTATGTCCCACGGCATCCTGACCGGGCCAGAGCTGCCTTGCCATGGCTTCGTTGACGATCGCGACCGGGGGCGCGTCTGCACGGTCCTGCTCGGTGAACGCGCGGCCTCGCAGCATCCGCACGCCCAGCGCCTTGAAGAACCCCGGACTGACCTGGAGCGGGTCGGCGGACGGGGCCTGCGCGATTTCCTTGACCTCGCGTCCGTCGATCACGATGGACCAGGTCCCGCCGCCGCCCACCACGGGTGTCCAGCCCATGATGCCCGCCGCGACCACGCCCGGGGTGGCGCGCAGTCGCTCCTCGAGCTGGCCCGTCACGGCGATCACTTTCCCGTCTTGCGCGTAATCGAGCGGCGGCAGGTTGAGTCGCGCGGTCAGCACCCGCTCGGCGGCGAATCCAATGTCGATGGCTTGCAGTCCGAGCAGGCTCTTGACCAGCAGTCCCGCCCCGCTGAGCATGACCACGGCGAGCGCGACCTCGCCGATCACTAACCCGCGGCGGGCCCGGACACCCGACCGCGAGGT
>DATCWE010000315.1:0-8607 GCA_036566495.1 Gemmatimonadales bacterium
CGACGTCGCCGTTGATGATGAGGAAGTCGGGGGCGAGCGCGCGGATGACGGGGAGCAGGGCGTACTGCGAGGCGTCGCCTTCGCCGGAGTCGCCCAGGATCACGCAGCGGAAGCCGTTCGCGGCGGGCTTGGCCGCGAGCCAGCTGAAGCTCCTGGAGCGCGCCGCGGGATCGGGGTTCTCGCCCGGCGGAGGCGGCGGGACCGAGCTCACCCGCAGGTACTCGTAGCGCCACTCGTTGGAATGATCGGAGCGGAAGCGGCGCCGCCCCGCCAGCAGGTTGTCGGGTCGCAGCCAGTAACGCGCGCCGCGGCGCTTCTGGTTCCAGTCGGGCCAGATAAGCTTGGGCGCCACTAGTCCTCGTCCTTCTTGGACTCGACCATCGGCAGCGAGGAGCCCTTGGCCACCCGGAGCAGGACGCCGCTCAGGTCGTTCCAGAAGGGCGCCCCGAAGCTGATCAGGAGCGAGGTCAGCAGGCAGCCGAGCAGGTAGACGAACCCGCTGCGCGGAGTGGCGAACTCGGCCTGGATCCGGGGCAGGCTGATGCGCTCGTTCAGCGAGGCGGGCGCGCCGCCGGTCACCAGCACCCGGCGGAGCGAATCGGCCAGCCGCTCCAGCTCAGGCAGCCGGCGCGCGGCGGCAGTGTCGCGCGCGGCCTCCTGCGCGTAGATCGCCCGGGCCTGCTCGGCGGCGGCGATGGCCTGGTCGAGTGGGACCTTGCTGGCGCGCAGGTAGAGCCGGTCGGCAGGGAGCTGGAAGACGAGCGCGAGCGCGAACCCGAACAGGAACGTCTGCCGCAGGTTGCGGCGCCGGTAGGCGTACTCGACGTTCTTGGTGAGCTGGGTGAAGTTCGCCTCGGCCTGTACCACGCTGGGCAGGAAGCGCTGCCGCAGCCCGAGCAACAGCGCCTGCGCGTCGGGCTCGGCCAGCTCGTCCTCCCAGCCGGCCAGAAACTCGCGCAGCTCGACCGCGCTGAAGTAACCGGGCGAGCCGCGCTCCACCCCCGCCAGCTCAGTGAGGAAATTGCGGAAGGCGGGCGTGGCCTTGCGCCGCTCGCCCTTCTGGAGCTCCGCCTCGGTATGCAGCAGGGCCAGGGCGCGCTGGATCCAGGGCGCCGCGGTGCGCTCCAGCGAGGTAACCAGGGTCTGCTTGTCCATCGGCTGCAGCAGGCCCTGGGGGCGGCGCGGGAAGAAGAGCTGGAAGGGGCCGCGGGTCAGCAGGTCGGGCAGGGTGCCGGGCTGCTTCAGCCGCATGGCATGCGGACCCAGGAAGTCGATCAGCACCTGCTCGTAGGAGCGGGCCTTGCTGCTGGTGAGGTACTTCCAGACTTCCTGGATCACCTGGACCAGCAGGGAGAGGCCGAGGAAGGTGGCGGCCAGGGAGAGCAGGGTGGCAAGGAGGGGCGCGGTGGTCATGGTCACCTCGACGCGTTACCGCGGAACTAGAGTGGCACGCGGGGAGGGAAAGCGGAAGGGGGTTGGGGGAGGACTGGAGGTAACTCCAGCTCATTCCGAGCGGAGCGCCTCCACCGGCTCCACCCGTGACGCCCGGGCCGCCGGCAACAGCACGGACCCCGCCGCCACGGCCAGGAGCAGGACCGGAATGGTCGCGAACGTGAGGGGATCGAGCGGCGCCACCCCGTAGAGCAGCTTCTGGAGGAAGCGGGTCAGCCCCACCGCGGCGCCCAGCCCGACCATGATGCCGAAGACCGCCGGGGCCAGCCCCTGCCGCAGCACTAACCCGCGCACCATCCCCTGGTTCGCGCCGAGCGCCAGCCGGATCCCGATCTCGCGGGTCCGCTGGCTGACCGAGTACGCGATCACCCCGTAGATGCCCACCGCCGCGAGCAGCAGCGCGAGCCCCGCGAAGCCCGCCATGAGCCGCATGGTGAAGCGCTGCTCCTGGGTCGCCGTGGCGAGCACGCCCGCCATGGTCTGCACCTGGGTGACCGGAAGGTCCGGGTCCATGCGTTTGATGATCCCCTCGACCGGCTGAAGCAGCGTCAGCGGGTCCGCCGAGGTCTTCGCCACCAGCGTCAGCGACCGGCGGATGAAGGTATTCGAATTGACCCACTGGTTGTGGGGGATGAACCAGGTCCGCTTGGCCGGGTTGAGCAGGCCGCTGTGATGGTAATCGCCCACCACGCCCACGATGGTACGCCACGCTCCGTTGTTGCCGCTCATGGTGTGGATGCGGCGGCCCAGCGGATCCTCCCCGGGGAAGTACTCGCGGGCGAAGGCCTCGTTGATGAGCGCGACCTGCTGGCCGTCCGGCCGGTCCGAGGCAGCGAAGAAACGGCCCTTCACGAGCCGCATCCCCATCGCCTCGAAGAGTCCGGGAGTCGCGGTCTGCCAGTCGGCCGAGCGGCCGTTTTCGCCGGGCGGCAGGGGCTTGCCCTCGATCTCGGTGAACGCGTCGCCGATCTCGGCGGCGAGCGGTAACACGCGGATGAATCCGGCGGCTTGCACCCCCGGCAGCGCCTTGACCGCGTCGCCCAGCTCCTGGTAGAAGCGGACCACGCTGACCGTATCCGGATAGCGCGCCTGCGGCAGGCTGAGCCGCAGGGTGAGCGCGTTCCGCACCGCGAACCCGGGGTCCACCTGGCGGAGCTTCGCGAAGCTGCGGATCGTGAGCCCCGCGCCAATGAGCAGCACGACCGCAAAGGCCATCTCGGCGGCCACCAGGAGGCTCCGTCCCCGGCGCCGCCCGACCCCCGTGCTGGCGCCGCGCGCGCCGTCGTGCAGCACCTGCGCCAGGTCGAGGCGGCCGGTCCGCGCGATGGGCAGCAGCGCGAAGAGCACGCCGGTCGCGAGCGAGAGCAGCAGGGTGAAGCCCAGCACGCTTCCGTCGAGCCGGAGCTCGGACAGTCGGGGAATCGTGGTGGGGGCCCGGGCCACCAGGATCCGGACGCCGGCCCAGCCCAGTCCCAGCCCGACCAGTCCGCCCGTCACGCCGAGCAGGAGGTACTCGGCCAGGGCCTGGCGGAGCAACTGGGCCCGGCCGGCGCCCAGAGCGGTGCGGACCGCCACCTCGCGGCTCCTGCCATCGGCCCGCGCCAGCACCAGGTTGGCGACGTTGGCGCAGGTGAGGAGCAGGAGCAGCACCACCGCCGCCGTGAGGACCGCCAGGGCGGGGCGCACCTTGCCGCTCACCTCATCGAGCAGCGGGACCGCGAACGCGGTGAAGCGCATCGTTTCGGGGTAGAGGCTCTCCCGGGTCCAGCGCGTGGTCAGCGCCTTGAGCTCCGCGCTCACCTGCTCGGTGGTGATGCCGGGCCTGAGGCGGGCCACGGCGTACTGGCCGTGATTCCCGCGCACCGGGGCGCTGCGGTTGCTCTGGATCGGCTGGACGATCTGCGCGGTGGAACGGCTCTGGAACTCGAGCGGGAACTTGAAGTCCCGGGGCAGCACCCCCACCACGGTGGCCGCGGCGCCGTTGAGCTGGATCAGGGTGCCCAGGATCGCGCGGTCGCCGCCGAAGCGGCGCTGCCAGAGATCGTGCCCGAGCAGGACGACCGGCGGCCCGTTGGGCACATCTTCCTCGGGGGTGAAACCCCGGCCCGCGGCCGGCGGTGTGCCCAGCACGTCGAGCGTGTTCCAGGTCATCTGCATCGCCGGGACGCTTTCGGGCCCCTGTTTGCCGGTGAGGGCGACCTCCCCGTTCTCGCTCCAGGAGGCGACGTCCCGGAACTGCCGGGTCATCCGCTGGTAGTCGAGGTACTCGGCTTCGGAGACCCAGGTCTTGTCGAAGTTGGCCCAGCGGCTCCAGATGAGCGCCAGCTCGCCGGGGTCGCGATAGGGCAACGGCTTGAGCAGCACGGCGTTGATGACGCTGAAGATCGCGCTGTTGGCGCCGATGCCGAGGGCGAGGGTCAGCACCACAACGGCGACGAAGGAGGGGCGGCGGGCGAGCGAGCGGATGGCGAGTCGGAGGGTTCGCATGAGTAATAGACGGCCACAAGCGTGGGGACGTTGCAACCGGGACTATGGAGCGCCCTCCGCCGGTCGGCGAGCGGTCCTGCGGCGGTACTCGAGCGCCATGGTGTCGTTCGGATCGGCCGCGAGCGCCTTCGCGAAGGCAGCCTGCGCCTCCGCCGCCTGCCCGGCCGCCGCCAGGGCCTGTCCCAGCCGGGCCTGCGCCCGCGCGATGTCGGGGTACAGCTCGGCCACGACCCTCGCCAACCCCAGCGCGGCCTGGGTGGTCCCGCGCTCCAGCGCCGTCCGGATGAGCTGATCCAGGTAATACCAGTGGTCGTCCACCTGGGGGAACTCGGGATCCGGCTTGGGTCGCGGGGTCTTGGCGAATAATTCCCGCCCTTTGGCGTAAGCCTCGGCCGATCCGCGCGAGTCCTTCGCGACCTGCGCGGCGAAGCCGAGCAACAGCTGGGCGTCCGGCAGCTCGGGGAAGAGGCGGGTCAATCCGGCGGCCAGGGCGACAGCGTCCTGCGTCCGGCCCTCCCAGAGCAGCCCGCGGGCGACGAATTCCGGTCCCCGGTAATAGCTCGCCCACTGGTTGGCCGGCGCCCGCTGGCGGCGCTCCTCCAGGGCCTTGAGGTACGGATCCGCGCCGCCGGTCGCAACCCGCGCGATGGCGCTGTCCACCTGGGGCGGCCGCAGGCTCGCCGCGTCGGCACGCCACGCTTCGACTTCGAAGCTGAGGTCCACGCTATCCCCCATCGTGGCGGCGCGCGCCTGGTTGAACCAGGAGTTATAGGTCGACCCGCCGGTGATGCCGAAATCGGCCCGCGCCAGCCGCAGGTTTCCTTCCAGGTTGAGCGTCATGCTGCGCGACTCGGGCGCCCGCTGCGGCGAGCCGGGAAGGAACCGGAAGGGAAGCGCCACCGTTCGCGTGACCCCATGCATCGTCAGCTGGCCCTCGGCCACCCAGCCGGCAGCGACCTGGCGGAGCCGATCGCTCTGAAAGAGGATGGTGGGGTATCGCTCGACAGCGAAGAAATCGCTGGTCCGCAGGTGCTGGTCCCGATGGGGCCACCCCGTGTCGATGCTCTTGGTCTCCACCACGACGGTGATCGACGAATGCTCGGGCCGGAGGCTGTCGTAGAGGATCGTGCCGTGCCACTGCGTGAAGCGGCCCTTGACGCGGGTGACCAGAAAGCGGATCGAGAACTCCAGGATCGAGTGCCCGGTGTCCACGGCGTATTCCTGCGGCACGGGCTGGAGCAGCTGGCCCACGAGGGCGAACGAGGCGAAGAGCATGGTTCCACGCTAGGGCGTTATCCTGCGATCGCCTTGAACGATTGGAACCCTCCGGCGAGGTTTGGGAGGTGAAACCCGCCGCGACCCCTGCCATGACGCCCAGCGCTCTCCTGCGCGAGTGGCGCGTGGGCGCGTATACGGTTCGGGTCGCCCGCTACGCCCCCCATCAGCGTCTTACGCCGCATGCGCACGAGGAAGACAGCTTGACCCTCGTGGTGCAGGGCTCGGTGGTCGAGGAAGCGGGGCACGCGAGCATCGCCGCCGGGCCGGGCTGGAGCGCGATGCGACCCCGCGGGGTCTCGCACACCAACCGCTTCGGGCCGCAGGGAGCGGTCGTCCTCGGGGTGTTTCCGCTCGAGCAGACGTTCGAGGAGCTGCCCCGGCGCTGGCTGTGGACCGGCTCCGCTCGTGCGTACCGCGCCGGGTTACGGCTGCTGGGGGGTGAGGAGGAGGCGCTGACCGAGCTGATGGGGGAGATCGAACCGGCGGGCCGGCTGGACCGTGGCGCGGCCTGCCAGGCCAGGCGGCTGCTCGAGGACCAGGACGCGCCCATCGGGGAGATCGCCCGCCGGCTCGGGCTCCATCCGGTGTATCTCGCGCGACAGTTCCGCCGAGCCTACGGGCTCTCGCCGCGCGACTATCGCCGGGTGCTCCGGGTCAGGCGAGCGGCCGACCTGGTGCTCGCGACGGGGGCGACGCTGCGGCGGATCGCGCACGAATGCGGCTTCGCCGACCAGAGTCACATGTGCCGGGTCTTTCGCGCGGTGGCCGGGTGGAGCCCGGGGACGCTGCGCGCTGCGTCTTTCAGGGCCGGGTGACCGTCGCGACGACCGCGGTAGCACCGCCCGCCGCGATCTTCCGGATCCGCGGGATCATGGCGCGGCGGTCGTCGGTATCCGCATTCTCGAATTCCAGCACGTAGAGATCGCTGCCCGAGAGCGCCACACCGGTCGGGAACCAGGGCTGGGCCACCTGCGGCAGGATGGTCACCGCGCCCGCTCCTGAGACCTTGAGCACCCGGCCGCATCCCGCGTCGGCTACATAGGCGGTGCCCGCCGCGTCCACGTCGAGTCCACGCAAGAGCGGCGTGCGGCTTCCACAGCCGCTTCGATCCGGATGCTCCAGCACCGTTACAACCCGCCCGTCGCCGCCAACCCTCCTGATCGCAGCGTCCTCCGTGTAATAGACGCTTCCATCCGGGGCGGCCGCGATGCCGTTCAGCCAGCGCAGCGGTCCGCTCGAGGTCTGCTCCGGCAGCGTGGCGAGGACTCCGGTTCGCCCGTCCGGGGTGAAGGTCCGGAGCTTTACCGGCATTTCGCCCTGGGTCGGGAAGTACAGCGTGCCGTTGCGGCCGAGCGCGAGGGGAAAGTCGCTGGCGAGCAGCAGGGTGGGATCGCTGCCGATGCGCCCGAAAGCCCAGCCCGGCCCGGAGGGGAGCCGCGCGGTGGCGAAGCGTCCCGCCGCGTCGAGGGTCATCCAGTGGAACGCAGAACCCGGCAAGTGGGTGAGGGTGCCCTGCGCATCCAGCTTCCAGATTCCCGATACCATGTCCACGAAGTAGACCTGGCCGAGGCGGTCGACGACGATGCCGGAGCCGGGATGGGCGAGGGCCGTGGCCGGAAGGAGGCCGGCCAGCGCGAGGCAAAGCAGAGAGGTTTTCATGTGAGCTAGGATGCCTCCCGGGTCACGATGGTTTGACGCTGCCGACCCAAGCAACCTTCCACCCCGTCCCTGCGTCCAATCGACTATAGGCATTTCGCCTATAGTCGACCCCCCGGACCGGGAAGGCCATGCCCGCTCGCCGGTCGTACCCTGATCCCCAGGCCCGGCTCCCCCTCAAGCCGGTCGAAGCTCTGCTGCTCACCATGCTCGCCGGTGGCGAGCGCCACGGTTATGGGCTGCGGCAGGACATTTTGGAGCATACGGACGGCCGCATCGCGCTCGAGGTGGGCAGCCTGTACCGATACCTGGCCCGGCTCGAGGAGGGCGGCCTGCTGGAGGAGGCCCCGGGATCGGCTCACCCGGGCGACGACGAGCGCAGGATCTATTACCGGCTGACGCCTTTCGGCCGCCGGGTACTTGCCGCCGAGCTGCAGCGGCTTCGCTCGCTGGTGCGACTGGCCGAGTCGCGCCGGATCATCTCCCCGGAGCGTTCGTGAGCGCGCCTCCGCCCCGGGTTTCCGGCGAGCGCCTCTTCCGCGCGCTGCTCCGGCTCTATCCGCCAAGGTTCCGCGCGCACTACGGGTCCGCGATGCTGGACTTCTACCGCGAGCGGCGCCACGCGACCCCCGCCGCGCTGCTGTGGCCCGGCCTGCTGCTGAACCTGCTGACCAACGCCGCCGTGGAACGCCTGCGCCGGGAAGTACGGACACCGGCCGAAAGGATCACCATGTCCAGCCTGCTTCGAGATCTCCGCTTCAGCTTGCGTGGCCTGGCCCGCACCCCGGGGTTCACCGCGGTAGTACTGGTGACCCTGGCGCTCGGCATCGGCGCCAACGCCGCGATCTTCAGCGTGGTGAACGGTGTGCTGCTCAAGCCGCTGCCGTTCCCGCACCCCGAGACCCTGGTGGATTTCCGGCAGCAGTCACCTTATAGCAGCGTATCCGAACCGGAATTCCGGGACTACCGCCGCGACATGCGGTCGCTGGAGCGGCTGGCCGCCTGGACCGACTATGACGCCAACCTCACCAGCGACCAGGACCCGGTCCGGATCACCGGGGCGCGGGTCTCCGACGGCTTCTTCGCGGTGCTCGGGGTCGACCCGCTGATGGGGCGGACCTTCGCGCCGGAGGAAGAGCGTCCGGCCCAGACGCCCTCTCCGGTCATCGTCATCAGCGAAGGGGCCTGGCGCACCTGGTTTGGCGCGGATCCCAAGATCCTTTCCCGGGAGGTGCGGCTCAACGGGATCCCGCGGCGGGTAATCGGCGTCATGCCGGCGCGCTTCGGCTACCCGGCGGCCGGCACCGCGGTCTGGCTGCCGCTCCGGCTCAACTACGACTCGCTGTGGACCCGGAACAATCACTACCTGGTCATGGTGGGACGGCTCAAGCCGGGCGCCACCGCCGTCCAGGCGAATGTCGAGGCCAACCTCCTCACCAAACGCTGGGTCAAGGACTTTTCGGAGACCTACTTCCCCGACAAACCGTTGGTCGCCGAGGTCAAGCCTCTCCTGGAGCGGGTGCTCAACAATTCGCGGCCGTATCTGCTGACCCTGTTCGGCGCGGTGGGCTTCGTGCTGCTGATTGCCTGCGCCAACGTCGCCAACCTGCTGCTGATCCGGGGCGAAGCGCGCCGGCGCGAGTTGGGGATCCGCGCCGCGCTGGGCGCCTCGTCGCGCCGGCTGGTGAGCCAGCAGCTCAGCGAGGCCGGACTGCTCGCGCTGGCGGGGGGCGC
>DATCWE010000338.1:0-7512 GCA_036566495.1 Gemmatimonadales bacterium
GCATGAGCGGTCAGGATTCTAGTGCCGCGACAATGGCGCCGCAACCGCCCTGACGGGATTTGCCTCGCCGGCTAGCGACGCTCCGCCGGCGGACATGGAGGCGAGGGGGATCGAACCCCTGACCTCGTGAATGCCATTCACGCGCTCTCCCAACTGAGCTACGCCCCCGCTATATTCTCGCTCGCTCGCCGGGAGCGTGGCCGCAGGGCAAAATAGCGGCCGCTCCGAGACGAGTCAAGCGAAAATCATTCCATCCGCGCCGGTCCCAACGCGCCAACGGGCCCTCGTTCCGCGAGGTTCACCCACGATGAGCAAGCTGAGCAAGAGGAAACGCGAGTCCGTCGCCTCGTTCGGCGTGTACGAGGCGGAGCGCGATCTTCTCGACCTCTATCTCCACGAGGTGAGCAAGTCCCCCCTGCTCACGCCGGCCCAGGAACTGGAGGTCGCCCGGCGGGTGCAGCAGGGCGATGAGGCCGCGATGCAGGAGCTGGTCACCAAGAACCTCCGCTTCGTGGTCTCGGTCGCCAAGAAATACCAGAACCGCGGCCTCCCCCTGGTCGACCTCATCGGTGAAGGGAACATCGGATTGCTCACCGCGGCGAGAAAATTCGATCCTGATCATGGGGTCAAGTTCATCAGCTACGCCGTCTGGTGGATTCGCCAGGCCATCCAGGCTGCCCTCGCGCGCTGCGGGCGCACGGTCCGCATCCCGCTCAATCGGACCGCCGACCTGGCCCGCATCGTCCGCGCGTCGGAGACCCTGCGCCAGGAGCTGGGCCGCGAGCCGACCGCCGAGGAGCTGGCCGAGGCCGTCGGCCTTTCCGTCGAGCTGGTCCAGTCGCTCGCGGCCCTCAACACGGCCGAGGTGCGCCTGGATGGCCCGCTGGCCCTGGAGGGCGATCGCTCCACCATCGAGCGGTTCATCGTGGACGGGAATCCCGACGCGGAGAGCGAAGCGATGGACCGTTTTCTGGCCGAGGAAGTCGCGGCGGCGCTGCGCACCCTGGCGCCCCGCGACGCCCGGGTGCTGCAGCTCTATTTCGGCCTCGATGGAGGACGCGAGCATACCCTCGAGGAAATCGGGGTGCTGTTCGGCATCACCCGCGAGCGGGTTCGCCAATTGCGGGACCGCGCGCTCCGGCGACTGCGTGAGGGGGAAGTCGGTCGGGCCTTGGCGAGCTTCGCGGCATGAGCAGTGCCGAGCCGGCTCCGCCGCGCCGGCTGCAGGATTTCTTCGCACTGAGCGGGCGCTGGGTGCTCGAGGCCCGGCGAGCGCTCGCCGATGTCTCCACCTGGCGCCCGCACCTGATTCCGCAAATGCGACGGCTGGGGGTGGACTCGGTTCCGGTCGCCCTGTTCATCGCGGTCTTCACCGGAATGGTCCTCGCGCTGCTGTCCTCCTACATGTTCACCCGCGCCATTCCGCTCTACTTCGTGGGCACCCTGGTCACCAAGGCCGTCATGCTCGAGCTGGGCCCGGTGCTCACGGGGATGGCGCTCGCCGGCCGGGTCGGGGCCAACGTCGCCGCCGAACTGGGAACCATGCGAGTCACCGAACAGGTGGACGCGCTCGAGACCCTGGCCATCAGTCCCCACGCCTACCTGGTGACCCCGCGCGTGCTCGCCGCCACGCTGATGTTCCCCGTGGTGACCGCCCTGGCCATCGCCGTCGGGGTCCTTTCGGGCTGGTTCACCGCGGTCAACATCCTCGACCTCACGACCTCGGAGTTTCTCCGCGGTGCGCAGCAGTTCTACAAGTTCAAGGACATCTGGTTCGGGCTGGTCAAGAGCGCGAGTTTCGGCACCGCGGTCGCCACCATGGGCTGTTTCCAGGGCCTGCAGGCGCGCGGCGGGGCGGAGGGCGTCGGCAAGGCCACCCGCTACTCCGTGGTCCTGGGCTGCGAAGCCATCTTGGTGCTGGATGCCTTCTGGGCCCTGGTGCTGCTGTGATCCGCTTCGATGGGCTCAGCAAGCGGTTCGGCGATCGGCGCGTCCTGGAGGATTTCAGCCTCACGATTCCCGAGGGACAAACCACCGTCCTGATGGGCTATTCCGGCACCGGGAAGAGTGTGGTGCTCAAGCACATCGTCGGGCTGCTCGAGCCCGATGCGGGTGGCGTCGAGGTCGATGGGTTGGTGGTCCATGAGCTCGACTACGACGAGCTGATGCAATTGCGCCGCCGGATCGGCTACGTGTTTCAGTTCGCCGCGCTCTTCGATTCCCTCAGTGTGACCGAAAATGTGAGCCTCGGGCTGCGGCGCCAGGGCCTCGGGGCCGCGGAGATCGCCCTGCGCGTCGCCGAATCCCTCCGCCTGGTGGAGCTCGAGGAGGCCGGCGAGCGCTTCCCGGCCGAGCTCTCCGGTGGCATGCGGAAACGGGTGGGAATCGCGCGGGCGATCGCCCTGCGCCCTCGCTACATTCTCTACGACGAACCGACCGCGGGGCTCGATCCGGTGACGACGGTGGCGATGAACGACCTGATGATCCGGGCTCGCCGGGAGCTCGGCGCCACCAGCGTCGTGGTGACCCATGATGTCGGCAGCGCCCTCACGGTCGCCGACCGGATCGCCTTCCTGGATGCCGGACGGATCCGACAGGAGGGGACGATCAAGGAGATCCGCGCGAGCGCCGATCCCCTCGTGCGGGAGTTCCTCGCGGCTTACCTCGCACAGCCACACGGAGGAGGGGCGTGAAGCGACCCAACGAATTCGTGGTAGGGCTCGTCGCGGTGGGAGCGGTGCTGGTCATCGTGGCCGGCGCGATCGCGCTCGGCCGCCTGCACCTGGGCCGGAGCGACGAGATTCACACGGCGCGCTTCCGTTCGATCGGCGGGCTTGGCGCCGGCGCCAACGTCGCGTTGCGGGGCGTGAAGGTCGGCCGGGTCGCCACCATTCGGGTGGCGGCGGATGACTGGGTCGAGGTGGATTTCCGGCTCAAGCCCGGGCTCAAGCTGCCCGCCCACCCCGCGGCGATCGCCGCGCCGGCCACCCTGTTCGGGGAGTGGCGCGTCAACATTCTCGCGGTCGATGAGGCCCCCTCCGATCTGGCGCAGCAACAGCTCGCAGAAGCCGCGGCGGCGGGTGGCGACATCTGGCCGGGGACGACCCTGCCGGATATCGGCGAAATCACCTTGCAGGCCAGCCGGATCGCCGGGGATATCGGGCTGATCACCAATCGGATCGGCGGCGCGCTCGACTCGACCGCCGTGGCGGACGTCCGCGCCAGCCTCAAGGATCTGCGGAACACCGTGGTCAAGCTCACCGAGATGGCCAACGCGCAGAGCGAAAACTTCTCGACGCTCACCGGCCATCTGACCCGCGCGTCGGGCGACGTGGACGTGGCGTCCCGCCGCTTCAGCACCGTGATGGGGCGGGTGGATTCGGCCACCATGAACGGCCAGCTCCAGGATGTGCTGAGCTCGACGCGGGAGACCGGCCAGGCGCTCAAGCAGATGACGGCCGACATGCAGGTGATCGTGAACGATGTCAAGCAGCACCGGCAGAGCCTGGTGCGGGTGCTGACGGCGAGCGACTCCCTGCTCACGCGGGTGCAGGAGGGGCGCGGCACGCTCTCCCTGCTCGCCAGCGACTCGGCGCTCTACCATGAGGCGACCGGTGCGGTCCAGCAGCTCCGGCGCTTGCTCGCGGATATCCAGGCCAATCCGCGGCGCTACTTTCGCTTCTCGGTCTTCTGATGGGCAAGCGGAAACCCGAGCGCGAAGTCTCCGCCGGAGGGATCGTCTTCCGTCGCGATCCGGCGGGGCTGCTGCGATTCCTGCTGATCCGGGATTCCTACGACAACTGGGGATTCCCCAAGGGACATCTGGAGGACGGCGAATCCCCCGCGGATGCGGCATTGCGGGAAACCGAGGAAGAGACGGGGTTGCGCGGACTCGTGCTGCACGGCCCCATCCGCGTCATCGACTGGCACTTCCGCTTTCGCGGGCGATTCATCCACAAGTATTGCCACTTCTTTCTGTTCGAATCCGCGGATGGTGAGCCCGTCCCCCAGGAGGCGGAGGGGATTACCGCCTGCCACTGGCGCGGACTGGATGAGGCGTTGAGCGAGCTGAGCTACGAGAATGCCCGCGGCGTGCTGCGCCGCGCCGGCGACATGGCGCGCACCCTGGTGGCGATGGGCGCCGGCCGCTCCCGCCCCAGTTCGAAACCCATCGCTCCGCATTGAGCCGGTGCGTGCCATCGCCGCCCTGCTCGACAGCCGGGACGGACTCGCGGCGTTGCGCCGCTCCCTCCCCCGCGGGGCGGCGCCAGTGGTGGCGTGTCGTTCCCTCCCTGGCCTGCAGCGCGCGCTCGACGCCCGCCTGGTCGAAGCGATGGTGCTCGGCGCGGTCGTAGCCCGCCAGCCCGAGCTCGGCATCCTGCAGTCCCGCTTCCCCAATATTCCGGTCGTGATCTTCGGACTGATCCGCTCCGAAGACGCGGAGGCCCTGCTGGCCTGGCACCGGCAGGGCCTGGCCGCCATCGCCATCGAAGGGGTGGACGATTCCGTCCTTGGCGAGCTGGTGGTCCGCCAATCGGTGTCGGCGCGGCGGGCCGCCGCACTGGCTGATGCTCCTCGCCTGCTCAGGCTCAGCGAGCCGCTCCAGCGCCGGACCTGGGAGCTGCTGGTGGCGACGATGGGCCGGCCGCCCCGCGTCAGCGCCCTGGCCCGGCAGCTGGGACTCTCGCGGGAACACCTCTCCCGCCAGTTCGGTGCGGGCGGTGCTCCCAACCTCAAACGCGTTGCCGACCTGCTGACCGTGCACGCCGCCCTCCGATTGTTGGGCAACCCGGGCTATTCGCTCACCACCGTGGCGGCGCTGCTGGACTTCGCGACTCCCAGCCACCTCCGGCTGGTGGTGCGCCGGATCACCGGAGTGGGAGTCGACGAGGCGCGCAGCCTGGGGGAGCGCGAGGTTTTGGGGCGCTTCGTACGCCTGAGCGCGCGGAGTCGCCGCTAGCTGCCGCGCGCCTTGCGCGGACCCGAGATTGTGATAAATTTCACAAGCCACAGCCCGACACTTTTCCGCCCCCGGTGACCAGGACTCCATGGCGACCGATTCAATTCTCCGACCCGGCGAGCTGAAGGACATTCTCCTCAAGGAGATTGAGGCCGCCAACCTCGCCCAGGCCGACACCTCCGATGTCGGTACCACCCTCGAAGTTCGCGACGGCGTGGCGCGCATCTATGGCCTCAAGGCCGCGCTGGCCGGCGAGATGCTCGAATTCAGCTCTTCGGAGACCGGCGAGACGATTAACGGCCTGGTGCTCAATCTCGAGCAGGACAACGTGGGCGCCGCGATCATGGGCGACTACCTCAAGCTCAAGGAAGGCGACGAGGTGCGCTGCACCGGCCGCCTGCTCGAGGTGCCCACCGGACCGGCCATGCTCGGCCGGGTGGTCGATGCCCTCGGCGCCCCGGTCGACGGCCGCGGGCCGGTCAACACCACCACGCGCCGACCCGTTGAGATCATCGCGCCCGGTATCATCGTGCGGCAGCCGGTCAAGGAGCCGTTGCAGACGGGCATCAAGGCCATCGATTCGATGATCCCGATCGGCCGCGGCCAGCGGGAGCTGATCATCGGGGACCGCGGTACCGGCAAGACGGCCATCGCGGTGGACACGATCCTGAATCAGAAGGGCACCGGCGTCATCTGCGTGTATGTCGCCATCGGGCAGAAGCGGTCGACCGTGGCAACGGTGGTGGAGCGGCTCAAGGAAGCCGGCGCGATGGACTACACGATTGTGGTGTGTGCCACGGCCTCGGATCCCGCGCCGCTGCAGTTCATCGCGCCGTATGCCGGCTGCGCGATCGCCGAGCATTTCATGTACGAGGAGGGCAAGCCGACCCTCTGCATCTACGACGACCTCACCAAGCAGGCCGCGGCCTACCGGCAGATGTCGCTGGTCTTGCGCCGTCCGCCCGGCCGGGAGGCCTACCCGGGCGACGTCTTCTACCTACACAGCCGCCTGCTGGAACGCGCGGCGAAGATTTCCGAGGATCCCGCGGTGATCAAGCAGGATCCCCGCATCAAGAAGCCGGGCGGCTCGCTCACTGCGTTGCCCATCATCGAGACCCAGGCCGGCGACGTCTCGGCGTACATCCCGACCAACGTCATTTCCATCACCGACGGGCAGATCTTTCTCACCACCGATCTCTTCTACTCGAACGTTCGCCCTGCGGTCGACGCGGGCATCAGCGTGAGCCGGGTGGGTGGCAACGCGCAGATCAAGGCCATGAAGCAGGTCGCCGGTCCGCTGCGGCTGTCGCTGGCGCAGTATCGCGAGCTCGAAGCCTTCGCCCAGTTCGGCTCCGACCTCGACGCGGCCACGCAGCGCCAGCTCGCGCGGGGCGCGCGGCTGGTGGAAGTGCTCAAGCAGCCCCAGTACCAGCCGGTACCGGTCGAGCGGCAGGTGGCGATCATCTTTGCGGTGACCGAGGGCTACCTGGACGACATCGATGTCAAGCATATCCGCAAATGGGAGCACGACTTCCTGGAATACCTCGCCAGCGCTCCCGGCGGCGTGCTCGAAGGGATCCGGACCAAGAAGACGCTGGATGCGGCGCTGACCGCCAGCCTCAAGGCGGCGATCGACACCTTCAAGCCCCTCTTCCGGGGTCAGTAGCATGGCGGGCAAAGGGCGCCAGCTCCGGGGACGGATCAAGTCCGTGCAGAATACCCGGAAGATCACGCGGACCATGGAGCTGGTGGCCACCAGCAAGCTGAAGCGCGCGCAGGACCGCGTCGTGGCGGCGCGCCCCTATGCCGAGGCGCTCCGGGAGGTGCTGGCCGACCTGGTGACGCGCGAGCTGGCCGAGCGGTTTCCGCTGCTGCGCACCCCGGCGCTGCCCGCCAAGGGCGGACCCCGTAAGGCGGTGGTGATCCTGGTCACTTCCAACCGCGGGCTGGCGGGCGCCTTCAACAGCAATTTGATCAAGGAAGCCCGGCGCCAGATCGAGAAGCTGGAGGCCGCGGGTTATGAGGTGGAGCTCCATGCGGTGGGCAAGAAGGGCGCCGGCTTCTTCAAGTACCTGCGGCGCCCGCTCGCCGCCGACCGGCAGGACATCGGCGACAAGCCTACGGCGGAGCACGCGGCCAGCCTGGTCGAGCCGCTGGTCGCGGCGTACGAGCGGGGTGAGGTGGCGAGCGTCGACCTGGTCCACGCCAAGTTCGTGACGCCGCTCACCACCCCGCCGGTCACCACGCGCATCCTGCCGGTGGAGGCGCCGGCCGGCCGGACCCGCGCGCCCAACTACATCTTCGCGCCGGACCCGGGAGCGATCCTGGAGCAGCTGCTGCCGCTTTACGTCCGCAACATGGTCTACCGCGGACTGGTGGAGACCGCGGCGGGAGAGCAGGGGGCGCGCCGGACGGCGATGAAAAACGCCACCGATAACGCCGGGGAGATCATCGATTTCCTCACCCGGACCTACAACCGGCAGCGCCAGGCCGCGATCACCCAGGAGATCTCGGAGATCGTCGGTGGCGCAGCGGCGCTGCAGGGGTAAGCA
>DATCWE010000356.1:0-4977 GCA_036566495.1 Gemmatimonadales bacterium
GTCTGGCAACCCGAGCTGGCGCGATGAGCCGCTGGACGGCGCTCCGGCTCTTTCGCCTCGCGGCGCGCGCCTTCCCCCCGGCGTATCGCGCGCGCTGGCTCGACGAGATGAGCGCCACCTTTCTCGCCGCGCTCGACGCCCGGCCCGACCGGCGTCGCTTTACGCTGCGCGCCTGCACCGACGTGCTCCGTGCCGGCCTCGCCGAGCGGCTCCGCGCTCCGGCGCCCATCCCACTCCCACCGCCCGAACACTCGAGGACCCACCCCATGGGCACCTTCTGGCAGGATATCCGCTACGGCTTCCGCTCCCTCTACAAGAACCCGGGCTTCAGCGCCGTCGCCGTGCTGACCATCGGGCTCGGCCTCGGAGCGAACACCGCGATCTTCAGCGTGCTCGATACCGTCCTGCTGCGCCCGCTGCCCTTCCGCGAGCCCGAGCGACTGGTGTCGCTCTGGGAATCGCGGCTCGACCGCGGCTGGACCCAGACGACCTTCAGCCGGCCCAACTTCTGGGACATGCAGGACCAGCAGCGCTCCTTCGAGGGCATCGCCGCGATGGAGAACCGCTCCATCAACCTGACCGGCCGCGGCTTCCCGACCGAGCTCGCGCTGGGCCGGGTCTCCGCCAACTTCTTCCGGCTGCTCGGCGTCACCCCGTACCTGGGCCGCAGCTTCATCGACGGGGAGGACGCCCCGGGCGCCAGCGCCAACGGCGTGCTGCTCAGCTATCGCGCCTGGCGCAGCTGGGGCGGATCCGAACGCGACATCGTGGGCAAGCCGCTGACGCTGAACGGACGGAACTACACCGTGATCGGGGTGCTGCCGCGGGGCGAGCCCTGGCTCAACGACGCCGAGGTCTTCCTCCCGCTGGAGCGCAACCCCAACACCGACGACCGGGGGAGCTGGGAGATCTTCGTGATCGGGCGCCTCAAGCCCGGGGTCACGCCCGAGGCGGCCGGCAACGATCTCAACGCGATCGCCCGCCGGCTCGCCGACCTCTATCCCAAGGACAACAAGGGGATGGGTGTCGCCGTCACCGGCTCCCGCCAGTGGGTGGCCAGCGATTCCACCCGGCGGGCGCTCTGGGTGCTGATGGGCTCGGTGGGCTTCCTGCTGCTGATCGCCTGCGTCAACCTCGCCAACCTCTTCCTCGCCAAGGCCACCGGCAAGGCGCGGGAGCACGCCCTCCGCGCGGCGCTCGGCGCGAGCCGGGTCCGGCTGGCGCGGCAAATGTTCACCGAGTCGCTGCTGGTGAGCGGGACCGGCGCGCTGCTCGGGTTGGCGATGGCGTTCGGCACCGTCAAGCTGCTGCAGGCCTGGAATCCGGTGGGGATTCCCCGCGTCACCCAGCTCGGCATCAACGGCTGGGTGCTCGGCTTCACCGCGCTCGCGACCGTGGCGACGGCGCTCATCTCCGGAATCTTCCCCGCGGTGCTCGGCAGCGGCCACGACCTGGCCGGCACCCTGCGCGAGGGGGATAAGAGCGTTGGACCTTCCCGCTTTATGGGCCGGCTGCGCGGCGGGTTAGTCGCGCTCGAGGTGGCCGCGTCGCTGGCGATCCTGATCGGGGCGGGCCTCCTGCTCCGCAGCTTCCAGGCGGTGATGGGGCGGGACCGGGGCCTCGCCACCGAGGGCCGGGTGATGACCCAGGTCTCCCTGCCCGGCAGTTACGACGCCGAGCGCACCACCCAGTTTATTCGGGCCCTCACCGAGAAGCTCAAAGCCCACCCCGAGATCGTGTCGGTCGCCGGCGTGTCGATCCGGCCGTTCTCCGGCGTGGGGACCGGCATGGGGTTCGGCGCGGCCGATAAGCCCGATGCGGGCGGGAAGGAGACGCCCTGGGCCGGCTGGCGCCTCATCACCAAGGACTATTTCAAGACCCTCGGCGTGCCGCTGCTCAGCGGGCGCGACTTCGCCGAGCAGGACCTCATCGCCAAGCCCTGGCGGATCATCGTGAGCAAACGCCTGGCCGAGCGGCTCTGGCCGGGGGAGAACGCGGTGGGCCGCACCCTGGTCATGTGGAAGGGCCAGAGCAACGACCCCGCCGAAATCATCGGCGTGGTGGGAGACATGCGGGACTGGGGCCTCACCGAGGAGCAGTCGCTCTCGGTGTATTTCCCCTACTACGGTGGGCGGTTCAATCCCATCAACCTGCTGATTCAAACCCGCAAGACGCCCGCCGAGGTCCAGCAGATGCTCCGCACCGATCTGGGCCAGCTCGACGCCAGCCTGCCGCTGGGGCAGGTGCGCACCCTGGATTCGCTGCTGGGTGACTCGGTGGCCTCCCGTCGCTTCATCATGCTGCTGCTCGCCGCGTTCGCGGGGGTGGCGCTGCTGCTCGCCCTGGCCGGGATTTACGGAGTGCTGAGCTATTCGGTGAGCCGCCGCACCGCGGAGATCGGGGTGCGGCTCGCGCTGGGGGCGAGTCCGCGGGGCGTGCTGGCGCTGATCGTGCGGCAGGGGATGCAGCCGGTGCTGCTGGGCGGCGTGGCGGGCATCGCCGCGGCGGTGCTGCTGACCCGGCTGATGCGCACCCTCCTGTTTGGCATCTCCGCGACCGACGTGCTCACCTACCTCGCGGTGACCGGCGTGTTAGGCGTCGCGGCGCTGCTGAGCTGCTACTGGCCGGCCCGGCAGGCGGTCAAGGTCGACGTGGTGGCGGCGCTGCGCCAGGAGTAAGCAGGCGCGGCCTGCGCGCAGGGCCGGGCTATGGCCGCCAGGCGTAGCCGAGCTTCACGAAAAACGTGCGGTCGCTGCGGGTCAGGTCGAAGCTGTCGGTCCCCGCCTGGTTCTCCGCGTACCCGGCGAACACGACCGTCTGCGGATTGACCTTATAGGAGAACAGGAACTGGCCGAAGAGACCCTCGTCGAAGCTGCCGACCGGCAGGGTGTACTTCGCCTGGTTCCGGCTGACGCTGCGGTACTGCACGATGCCCCGCACGAAGGTTCTGACGTCGAAGTTGTAGATCAGCTTCGCCTGGAAAAGATCGGCGCTGAAGACCTTGTCGCCGGCGTGGCTCAGCCGCTCGAAGCTGTGGCTCAGGTCGAGCCCTAACCCGCGACCAAGACTCAGGCGGGCCGAAGGCGAAATGCTCACCTGGTTGGAACGCCGCACATTGGTGAAATCGATCGCCTGGCCGATCCGTCCGGAGACGCCGAGCACCGCGAGGCTGCTGGGCTGGAGCGAGTAGGAGAAAGCCGCCGCATTCAGATCGAACAGCGTCCCGGAAAAGCGGGTCCGCTCGTGGGAGAGCTTGAGGAACCCCGCACTCTGCGCCGGCCCGGAATAATGCAGGAAGGCGCCGAGCGATTCGTCGGTCAGCGTGCCGCCATGATCCCAGCTGCGGATGTATTCGGGACCCACGAAGATCTCGGTGAACCAGCCCCGCTCGCGGCGCAGGACCCGGGCCAGCGTCGCCCCGACCGAGCGGAGGTCGACCCGGGGGACGAAGCCGAGGTCCGCCCGGAAGCGGGCGCCCATATCGAGTAGTGCGAGGTCCACAAACCAGTTCGCCGAGTTGCGGGTGAGATTCGCGCTGAATCCGCCGCCCTGGAACGAGCCGGTGGGCTGGCCGGCGGCCTGCGCGGTCGAATCGGGGTAGTCGGTCAGCGAGCGCAGGTACTGGGCCCGGATGGTGGTCGAGCGATCGAGCTGCTGAAAGAGATCCACGCCCGCGACCTGGTTCGAATAGCCCTCGCCGAAACGCCCGGTGTACAGGCCGCCGAAGTGGGAGGAGCTCCCCAGGTCCCGCCGGAAGCGGCCGACCGTGGAGTAGGCCTCCTGGGCCAGCGACGCGCCGGAGGAGCCCTGGTTGGCCGGAAAGAGCAGGTTGGTGATCGCGTCGCGGGCGGCGAACACCCCGAACGCCGAGGCGGAGGACTTGCCGACCTTGCCGGAGAGCTTGAGCCCGGCATCGGGATCGGCGACGGTACGGGTGAACACCGCCTGGATCGGGGTAGTAAAGAGGTCGGCTCCTTCCAGGAAGAAGGGCCGCTTTTCCGGGAAGAAGAGCGCGAAGCGGGTGTTGACGTCGAGCTGGGCAACGTCCGCCTCGACCTGGGAGAAATCGGGGTTCCCGGTCGCGTTGAGGGTCAGGTTGGGGGTGATGCCCCAGCGGAAATCCACGCCGACGGACGGGTCGACCTTGCCATGGCCCAGCGCACCGCCGGGGAGGTCCTCGCGCCGGTCGGTGCGGCTCGCGGTGACCGCGGGATCCAGCTCGAGGTTGCGCCCCGGCGCGATCCCCTGGAAGCCGGTCACCTTGTTGGCCTCGCAGAGGGTGCAGGTGTTGTTGCGGTCGTGCGGCGCGGACTGCATCCGGTGCCGGATGCCGCGCGGCCAGGACCGCTCCAGGATCACGCCCCAGGTCTGGACCTGCTCGGTGCGGGGAAAGCGGAGCGACTTGAAGGGGATCCCGACTTCGACGGTGTAGCCCAGCGAGTCGATGCGCCCGCGCGACGCCCAGATCGCGTCCCACGACCAGTCCTCGAACCCTTCCGCCGTGCTGAGCAGTGCCTCGGCCTGGCCGCCCAGCGCGCTCACGCGGAACTGGAAGGCGCGCCGCTGGTCGTTGAAGGGGTCGAGCAGAATCAGAAAGTGGTCGTCGCGCACCAGCCGCTCGATGTCGTCCCGGCTGAAGTAGCGGGCGCGGATCTCCTCGGGGTGGGGATCGAAGCCGCGGCAGCCGACGTAGAGGCTGCTCGCATCGAAGCTGAGCCGGCAGACCGAGGCGACCGGTGGCCGGGTGTTATCGCCCGGAGTCCACTCCCACTCGATCGGAATCTCGGCGGTCCCCTGCCAGCCGGGATCGTCGAGCGCGCCGTCAACCCGGATGGGGCCGGTCGCGCGCTTGACCGTGAAAGCAGCGGCCGGCGGCAGGTGCGGGCGGCGGGGCTTGGTATCGGCCCGGCCCGCAAACGCGGCGGCGAGCAGCAGCGCGGTGAGGTGCATGGCTCAGAAGAGTACGCCGATCCGGCT
>DATCWE010000016.1:0-6283 GCA_036566495.1 Gemmatimonadales bacterium
CCGGGTGCGCCAGCAGCGCGCGCAGCCGTTCGGCCTCGGCTTGCCCCACCCCGCGGCCCAGGGCGGTGACGGTGTAGTAGCGCCGCACCCGGCGGTCGTCCGGCTCGGCGCGCGGAGCGTCCACCTCGCGGATCAGCCCCGCGTCGAGCAGCCGGCTGATGATGCGGTAGAGCGAGCCGATCTCCAGCGCGGGCTGCTCCGGAAAGGCCTCGGCGCACGCCTGGACGATGCCGTAGCCGTGCAGTGCCCGGCCGGCGAGCAGGCTCAGGATCTGGAAGTCGAGCGGGGCCAGGGGGAGAAACTGCTTCGGGCTGGACTTGGACATGGGAACCCCTGATATCTGTTCCCTACATATATACCCTCGCCCTGGGGCGCTGTACAGCCTCGCCCCGCCCTAGTACCGCCAGCTCACCGTATCCACCCCTTTGGGATGCCGCTTGCGGATCTCGCCCAGAATCCGCGGAATGAACATCTGGTGATACCGCAGCCGCGACGTCGCGTTCGGCCGGGTGTGATCCCCGTTCCAGCAGTGTTCCGCCCGCGCCCCGTAATCCACCTCCGCCTCCGCCGGCGGATCCGCCGTCTTGAGGAACTCCTCCACCAGGTACACCGCGTCGTTCAGGTAGTAATTGTCCGCCTCGCCCACGTAGAGCTTGAGTTTGCCCCGCAGCTTGGGACCGAGGGTCTTCCAGTCCCGCTTGAGTATATAGGACAGGTCGAAGTGCTCCTTCCAGTACGCCGCCACCTGGTGATCAATCTTGCCCGTCTCCTTATCGAAGATCCGCGCTGGATATCCGTCCGGCCCCACGGGCGAGTACACCGCCTCCCAGATGTCCCACTGGTCCCCCGACCGCGTCTTGGTCCCCAGCGCCAGCTCCCGGTGGTTCATCTGCTCGATTGTCGTGCTGATGTGCCCCAGGTAGTTGCGTAATCCGGGCCTCGGCGTGCGCTTGAAGGGCCCTTGGATGTAATACGCGTTGCTGTCGGCGTAGAGATCGATCACCGTGTAGGCCCGGAAGTCGATCGGGTCGGGGCAGGCCACCCACGCCCCGTTGAACTCCTCCGGATAGAACAGCTGCACCGCCATCGCTTCCCACCCGCCGGTGGAGCCGCCGTACATGAAGCGCGCGTAGCCCTGCCCGATCCCCCGGAAGCGCTTCTCGATTTCCGGGATCAGTTCATACATGATCGCGTCGCCGTACGGCCCGTTGTTGGCCGAATTCACGGCGTAGGAATCGTCGTAGAAGGGCGTCGGATGCGCGATTTCCACCAGCAGCACCCGCGGAAAGTCCGGCCCAGTCCACTCTTCGTAAAACTGGTGCGCGTACTGCTCCTGGATGCGGTTGTAGCAGTCCAGGTGGAAGCGCGCGCTGTACTCGCACGGCTGGGTGGTGTCCGCCGGCTCCGGCCGGAACCCCTCCAGCGTCGCCGGGAAATGCCCGTGGTTGATCACCAGCGGATAGCGCGCGTTCGGGTGGCTCTCGAACCCCTGCGGCAGCAGCACGTGCGCCGTGAGGGTGACGGGCCGGCCCCAGAACTTGCTTAAGCGTTCCGAGGTGATGGTGAGGTGCTTGATGTACTTGGTGTCCGCGGGCAGCGCGATCGCCGGAATCTCCTGATCCAGCACCAGCGGCACCGTGGCTCCCTTCGCCGGATCCAGCTCTACCCACCGAGGCACCGAATAGAGATTCCCCGGCTTCCGGCTCCACTGCTGCCCTTCCCCCTTGTCCGGCGCCAGCTTCACCGTGTGGCCGTCGCTGCGGTGGAAGGTCTCGTAGCGGTTGAGCAGCGCCTGGACCCGGTATCGCCCCCGGGACAGCTCGGCCAGGTCGCGGATCGGATAGCCGAACACCCCCGCCCCGCCGACCACCGCCGGCGCTCCCGGCCTCCACCCCTCCACATCCATCCCATACACCTGCGCCGTAGACACGTTGTCGCTCACCTGGAAGCGCGGCTCGGCGCTGCTGTCCGGCGAGATCAGGATCAACAGCCTGCCGTCGAGCGCGTCCTTGCTGCGTGTCGCGGGGAAAGTGACGGAGAAGCGCGGGCCTGCGGGAGCTGTTGCGTTGGGTGTGGCGGCGAGGCCAAGTAGCCCGGCGGCCAGGAGAAGGGATCGCATGGGGCGAGGTTAGCCCCTCATTCACGCTTCGTCCAGTCGGAGCCTCAGTCGTTCCCGTTCACCTTTCAGCTTTTACCGCCGTTTCAACATCTCGCGGATCAGCAGCGCGTCTTGCCGATCCTTGGGCCGTCCCGCCGCCTCTTTCGAGCGGAGGATGTCTTCGAGCCTCGCCACGGCCAGGTCCTCTCCGAACACCTCGAAGTGGACTGCCCCTTTGGCCAGCTCGGCGTATCCCCTGGTACCCGAGGGCCGGAACGCCAGGTCCACTCGTCCCGCTCTCGTCACCAGATTCCACATCTCGGCGCGCGCCAGCATCGCCGCCGAGCAATCGAAGCCCAGGCCTTCGGGCACCGTCTCGGTGTAGACCCGGGCATCCAGCTCGCGCAGCGCGGCGGCCAGCCGCTCGAGGTTGTCCGGCTCGGCCGAGGGGGTGAGGTCGGCGTCAGCGGTCACCCGCGGAAAGCCGTAGAGCCGGGCCGCCAGCGCGCCGATCAGCACGTAGTCCACCCGGTGGCGCGCGAGCGTGCGGATCAGCAGCTCGGGATCGAGCGGGGCCGCCCCGAAGGGCGGATCCGCGAGAGAGTCATCCATGCGGGTTAGACGGACGGGTTAGGCCGAGCCGCTGTCAGGAACCGGCTCAGGTTGGCGACCTCGCGCAGCCGGGCTTCGGGTGTGAGCCGGAGGATCCGCGGCACGTCGTCGAGCAGCTGCCGGTCCAGCACCGGCCGGGCCTGCATCCCCAGCTGCAACTCGAAGCCCGCCGCCCGCAGCAGGCGTTCCAGGGTGGTCAGGGTGGGGACCGCCTCGCCCAGTTCGATCCGCGCCACTACCGATTGGGCAGTGCCGGCCCGGTTCGCCAATCCGCGCTGGCTCAACCCGGCGCGGGTGCGCGCCTGCTCCAAAAGCTTGCTTCCCAATGACTTAGCTACCATGACCTATGATAGCTAATTAGCTATCGAAGCGCAAGCGATAAGCAGGCGGGAAAACGGTTACCACCCTGGGCTGGGTTGGGCCTAGCGTAGAAGCTCCACCGGCACGTTGCGCAGATTCACCCGGATCCGCGTCCAGGTCGAATACCGCCCCCGCATCGCATCCACCAGCACGTCCGCCGGCTCGAGCTGCTTGACCACCTCCGGATGCTCGGCCTTCCACTGCTCCAGCGCCGCGAGCGCGTCCTCTTTCCGCTGGGCCCGCGCCACCTCGATCAGCGGATGCTTGGCGGCCCGCGCCTTGGACGGTTGCACCCGCGCCGGCTCGCCGGCCTGCTTGCGGTAGTGCGGCGGCCAGGGGGCGTCGCCTAACCCGGCCTTCTCCTGCCGAGCCGACAGCTCGAGCAGCCGCTCCAGCGACCCCGGGCTCGCGTCGATCCTCGCGTGGGGATCGCCCCGCTCGCTAAAGCGCTTTGGCATCGTGGCGAGGGTGAAGTCGGCCGGGTCGCAGCCCTCCAGCTCGTCCCAATCGATCGGCGCCGACACCCGCGCATCTGCCGTCGGCCGCACCGAATACGCCGAGGCCACCGTGCGGTCCTTGGCATTCTGGTTGTAGTCCACGAAGACGCCGTGGCGCTCCTCCTTCCACCACTTGCTGGTGGCGAGCTGGGGCGCGCGCCGCTCCACCTCCCGCGCCAGCGCCAGCGCGGCGCGCCGCACCTGCGGAAACTCCCAGCGCGGCTCGATCCGTACCAGCACGTGCAGCCCGCGCGAGCCCGAGGTCTTCAGCCAGCCGCTGAGTCCGTAGTCCTGCAGTACCCCTTCGGCCACCCGCGCCACCTCGCGGAGCTGCGGCCACTCGACCCCGGGCACCGGATCGAGATCCACCCGCAGCTCGTCAGGGTGATCGAGCTGCTCCGCGCGCACCGGATGAGGATGCAGCTCCAGGCAGGCGAGGTTCGCCATCCAGGCCAGCGCCGCGGCATCGCGCGGCACCACCTCTTCAGCGCTGCGCCCCGAGGGAAACTGGAGCGCGACGACCTCGATCCAGTCGGGCCGGGATGCGGGCGCGCGTTTTTGGTAGAAGAACTCTTCGCCTACGCCGTTGGGATAGCGCACCAGCACGTTGGGCCGGCCGCCCGCGCCCCGGAGCGCGCCCTCCGCCACGGCCAGGTAGTAATGGACCAGGTCGAGCTTGCTGTGGCCGGCCTGTGGGAAGAGCACCTTCTGCGGGTTAGTGATCTTGACGCTGCGCCCGGCAACTTCCAGGCTGACGGACCCGCCGTCGGCGGCGGAAGAATCGGAGGCAGCTTTGCGAGGCGACATGGCAGGAACGATAGTGCGGAGGCCGCCTAGACTCCGCCGAACACCCGTGCTAGCTCGTACGCCGGCACCACCTCGAGCTGGTCGTACTTGCAGTCGCGCGGCTCCCGGTCCGGCCGCCAGCGGAGAAAGACCGCCGCGTGGCGGAACCGGTCGCCCTGCATGTGGTCGTACTTGACCTCGGCGACCCGCTCGACCCGCAGCGGCTCCCAGCTCAGGTCCTTCCCTGCGCTCCAGCGGCTCTGCGCCCCCGGCATCCGGCTCAGGCTCGCGGCATCCATTTCTGCCCAGCCGCGCCAGGGATGCCCCTCCAGTGCATTCTTGCGGAGCGGCGCGAGCTCCTGCACCAGTTGCTTCCGCCTCGCCAGGGTGAACGCCGAGGTCACGCCGACGTGCTGCAGCACGCCTTGGGCATCGTAGAGGCCCAGCAGCAGCGAGCCGACCGCGTCCTGGCCGGTCTTGTACCAGCGGAAGCCCGCGACCGCGCAGTCGGCGGTGCGCACGTGCTTGATCTTGAGCATCGCGCGCTTGCCGGGCAGATAGCCACCCGCGGCGGGCTTGGCCACCACACCGTCGAGCCCTGCCCCTTCGAACTCCGCCAGCCAGCGTTCGGCAGCCGAGCGGTCGCGGGTTAGGGGCGTGAGGTGGAGCGGGGCTGTGGCGTCCGCCAGCAGCTGTTCCAGCCGCTCGCGCCGCTCGCTTTGTGGCTTGCTCCGAATGTCCCGGCCCCCTGCGGCCAGCAGGTCGAACGCGACGAAGGAGCTGGGCGTCTCCTGCGCCAGCTTTGCGATGCGGGAGGCGGCGGGGTGGATCCGCTGCTGCAGCGCGTCGAAGTCCAGCCCTTCGCCGCTGGCGATGACGATCTCGCCGTCCACCACGCAGCCGGCGGGAAGCTGTTGCAGCAGGGCCTCGTGCAGCTCTGGGAAGTAGCGGTCCAACGGCTTGAGCTCTCGGCTCTGGATGTACAGCTCGCCGGCGCCGCTGCCGCGGAAGACGATGGCGCGAAAGCCGTCCCACTTGGGCTCGAAGAGAAAGTCGCCGGCCGGCGGGATGGCGTCGGCCAGCGCGGCGAGCATCGGCTCGATGGGCGGATTGATCGGGAAGCCGGCGGCCATGCGTCGGAGTATAGCACCAGTATCTTGTGAGACGTGGCCCACCTCACCAAATCCTTGTTCACCGCCGGGTGCCAGTGTGAAAAACTCCTCTGGTGGACCGTGCACGAGCCCAACGCCAATGAGCTTCAGCCCGACAAGGTCCTGCAAGACCTGTTTGACCAGGGCCGTCAGGTGGGCCTGCTGGCCCGCGAGCAGTTCCGGGGCGGGATCCTCAGCGATAAGGCCGATTGCATTGCGTCCACCCAAAAGGCCATCGACGCTGGCGCATCCGCCATCTTCGAGGCCGGCTTCGAGGCCGGCGGCGTCTTTGTCGCGGTGGACGTCCTGTTCCGCACCGATGACGGCTGGACCCTGATCGAGGTCAAGTCCAGCAACTCGGTCAAGCCCGAGCACATTCCCGACGCCGCGATCCAAACCTGGGTGCTCCGGCAGGTTGGCCTCAGCGTAACCCGCATCGAGCTCATGCACTTGAACCGGGACTACCGTCACCCCGGTCAGGGAAGCCTGCTGACCCGTACCGACATTACTGCCGAGGTCGAAGCCTTTCTTCCCCAAGTCCCCGCACTGGTGTCTCAGCTCGCCGGCGTACTCGACGGCCCGCTCCCCGCGAAAAACCTGGGCGCACACTGCTACGAGCCGCGCGAATGCGCCTTCCACGCCCGCTGCTGGCCCGACAACGTCGAACACATTCGCCACCTTGCGGGCGTCGGTCCCAAGAAGACCGTCTCCTACCTGGCGGCGGGCGTGCACACCATCCGCGACCTTCCGGCCAGCGCGAAGCTCACCTCAACCTCCCA
>DATCWE010000104.1:0-3492 GCA_036566495.1 Gemmatimonadales bacterium
ACGTAGCCGACCCGCCGGACCGCGGGCAGCGCGATCGGCGCCGCGCTCACCGCGCTCACCGCCGGCCGGGCCCAGGTGTGCAGCCGGATGTGCGGGTAGTCCACCGTGGAGAGCCCGGTCGCGTAGCGCTGCCCCGCGGAGTCGCGCGCCACCGCGCGCACCTCGTAGTGCCCGGCCGCCAGGCCGTCGGGCGGCCGCACCGCGAACACCAGCGTCTCCCGCTCCTCTTCGCGCAGCAGCACGAAGGGCTGCGGCGCCACGGAGGGCCATCCCGCCGGCAGCTCCAGCGCCACGCTGCCGCTGCTGCGCTGGTTGCTGCCATGCTGCAGCGTCACCGTGTAGAGCTGCGGCGCCCGGACTCCGGTGGGCCAGACCTTCGCCGCGGGATCCAGCTTCACATCCACCCGGGGCACCACCAGCAGCGGGTGCCGGATCTCCCCGATCGCCTGGTCGCGGTAGCGGTGCACCACCTCACGGATCTGCACGATGGGCTCCGCCATTTCCTCCCGGCCGCCCGCCAGCAGCGCGAAGCGCGCCCGTAACACCGGCGTCTCGAACGGCTCGCCCCAGTCGGCCGGGTCGCCTTCCCAGCGATACAGGCCGCCCTGCCTCGGCGCCCGCAGAAAATAGGGGGACGTGTAGGCCGCATCGGGCGGCAGCGTCACGTCCATGTCGCAGGTGAGCAGCGTCCCGGGCGCTACGGTGCTGTGCGCGCCGGCGCAGGGCACCACGCTCCAGCCCTTCGGGGCCAGCAGCTCGAGCTCCGCCGCGGCGGGCTGGGATCCCGCGTTCCATACCGTGAGCCGCACCGGCAGCCGCTGGCCCGGAACCAGCCGCCCGTCGCGCACCGTGGCGTCCACCACCAGCCCCGCGCGGATCGCCGCCGCGTCGTCGTGGTGCCTGCGCTGGTCGCGCGACTCGATCCCCGTGCCCGCCGGCGGCGCCGCGCTGGTATCGATGCCCGCCCACAGCCCCTGATCTCCGCCGTCTGACTTCTGACCCCTCGCATCCAGCAGCGCCAGCCGGATCGACGACGGCCCCGGCTCCTGCAGCACCCCCATGTCCTGCGAGCGGTGCAGGCTGCGGCCCCGCATCGCCACCTGGCGGTACGACTGCCCGATGTCCGGATCGAGCACCCCGCCCTCCAGGGTCAGCGTCGGCGGGCTGTTGTCGAAGCGCACGTTGCGGTACAGCTTGAGCGGCGTCCACGCCGCCAGCCCCTCGCCGGCCAGCTCGGGAAAGCGGTTCGGGTCGCCCGCCACCCTGTAGGCTTCCTGCGCCGCCCAGCCCGCCATCTGGTGTTGCCCGTGCCCGTCCCGCGGCGTGCCCGAGAAGATCGAGATGATGATCTGGGGCCGGAAGCGCCGCACGATGCGCACCACGTCTTTGAGCACCGAGTCGCGCGGCCAGAACCGCTCGGTCTCTTGGATGGTCTTGGAGAATCCGAAGTCGAATGCCCGCGTGAAATACTGCCGCGCGCCATCCAGCGCCCGCGCAGCCAGCAGCTCCTCGCTGCGGATCAGCCCCAGCTCTTCACCCAGCTCGGGCCCGATCAGGTTCTGCCCGCCCTCGCCGCGCGAGAGCGACAGATACGCCGCCTCGGCGCCCTGCCCCCGCACCAGCACGGTGAGCAGCTCGGTATCCTCGTCGTCCGGATGCGCCGCGATCATCAGCACCCGCTTGGTGCGCCCCTGCATCCGCTCGGCCTGGTGCAGGGCGATGGTGCCGCCGGTGCCAGGTCCCAGCGCCTGCGCGGAAACCTGCGGGGCCACCAGGCTCAGCCCCAGCAGCAGCATTACTCCCCGGCGCATCGGATCATTCATCCTCGTTGCTCTCGTCGTCCTGAGCGGTGGTGCCGAGTTGCTGCTTGCGCCCCAGCACGAAGGCCAGCACGAAGCACACCAGCGCCACCACCATGAGAACCTGTCCCACCGCGCCGCCCCAGTGGTTGAGCAGCATCAGCATGCCCACCGACACGGTGATCGTGCCGATCGCGCGCAGCAGCTCGTCGGCGTTCTTCCAGTGCGTCCGGCGGCCCCAGTACAGCGACGGCAGCAGCCCCGCCACCCCGAGCAGCAGGATGCCGTACCAGATCAGGTTCCAGAACCGCCGGCCGGCAACCATCCGTCCTCCTACTCCTTCTGCTCGCTGCAGCGCGGACAGGGACAGTTCCGCCGCAGCGCCTCGAAGGTGTAAATGCCGGTATTGTGGCCGTCACTCCAGTCGATCTTGAGCCCGTAGGCGCCCACCAGCTCCAGGTGGAGCGGCCGGATGTCCGCGGCCACGCTCTCCGGCTGGAGCAACCGCCTGCCGCTCATTTCTTCCACGCACTCGGCGCAGGCACAGGCAAGCCGTAACGCACGGGCCGGATACAGCGCCCGGTGGCCGGCACCGTCCCACTCGATGACCACCCCGTCATCCCGCCGCGTGATGGCGATGGGCAGCTCGGACCTCGCCATCCCACTCATCCTCTCAGTCCTGCCCTCTGTCCGCTTGCCCCGAACCCCTGACCCCGGCTCCTACCCTCCCACCCGCCTACCCCCCATTTTAGTGCCATGCCGCCCGACCCGTTTGGTACCCGATCCAGCTTCCCAACCGATGCTGGCGCCGCGCTGATCTACCGCCCCTCGGCGCTGGAGCGCCAGGGCATCGGCACGCTCGACCGGCTCCCCTTTTCCATCCGGGTTTTGCTCGAGAATGCCCTGCGCCACGCGGGGCACGGAGTGGTCACCGATACCCATGTGGCGGCCCTGGCCCGTTGGAGCTCCGCCCCGGCCGCCGCGGGAGAAATCCCCTTCATGCCGGCCCGGGTGGTGCTCCAGGATTTCACCGGAGTGCCCTGCGTCGTGGACCTCGTGGCCATGCGCGACGCGATGGCTCGCATGGGAGGCAGCGCCGCCCGGATCAATCCGGTCGTCCCCTGCGACCTGGTGATCGATCACTCGGTCCAGGTCGATCATTACGGCACCCCCGAGGCCTTCCGCCAGAATGTAGCGCTTGAATTTGAGCGCAACGCCGAGCGCTATCAACTGCTGAAGTTTGCCCAGCGCGCCTTTGCCGATTTCCGGGTGGTCCCCCCCGGCACCGGCATCGTCCACCAGGTCAACCTCGAGTACCTGGCCCCCGTCGTGCAGCTCCGCCCCTACCAGGGCGAGCTGACCGCTTATCCGGACACGCTGGTCGGCACCGACTCCCACACCACCATGATCAACGGCCTCGGCGTGCTCGGCTGGGGCGTCGGCGGGATCGAGGCCGAGGCGGTCATGCTCGGCCAGCCCTACTTCATGCTCATCCCCGAGGTCGTGGGCGTAAAGCTCACCGGCGATCTGCCCCTGGGGACCACCGCCACCGACCTGGTGCTCACCGTCACCCAGCTGCTTCGCAAGCAGGGCGTGGTGGACAAGTTCGTCGAGTTCTACGGCCCCGGCCTCTCCCGCCTGGGCGTCGCCGACCGCGCGACCATCGCCAACATGGCCCCCGAGTACGGCGCGA
>DATCWE010000010.1:0-12338 GCA_036566495.1 Gemmatimonadales bacterium
CGGCGGGCGCTGCCGCTGTGCACGGAGCGGGGCCCTGCGGCGTTGGTCGCAACCATTCCCCCCAGCGTCGCAAAGCGCGCACTGGAGGGATCGGGTGGCAGCCGAAGCCCGAAACGCGCGGCCTCCGCGGTGAGGTCCCGCAACGTCACGCCGGCGCCGGTATAGGCCCGATGCACCTCCGGATGCACTTCCACCGGGCAGCCATCGAGGGTCGTGAGGTCCACGATCACCCCGTGACCCAGGTTCCCACCCGCCATCCCGCTGCCGGCGCCGCGGGGCACCAGCGGCACCCGGCGGTGCGCAGCCCAGAGGACCAGCTCCCGCAGCGCCGTGGTGGTGGATGGCACCGCGACCCCGGCGGGCAGAATACGGTAGATACCGGCCGCTTCGGAGTACGCGGCGCAGGCGCGAAAGTCGGTCCGTCCGACACCGTTGAAATCGGGGAGCGGGGGGAGCCACGAGGCGACCAAAGCTGGAGCGCTCTGCGGGGCCGTCATGGCGGTATTATAAAGCCATGGCAGAAGCATCGGAGCGCCCGGAGCTGATTCACCTGGACGTCGATCGACGGCTGGGGCACGAGTGGGATGAATGGGACGGCAGTCCGCTGGCGGGCGGCGGGAACTTCGACGCCGCGCCCCGGCTGTTCTTCGGATGGTCCGTGCTATGGATCATCGGGAGCGCGGGCATTGCCGCCCTGATACTGCTCCTATTGGCGCCTCGCCTCGCTCTGCTGGCGGCCGGGCTCCCGACCCTGCTCGGCTGGGGCGTCGGGGTCGCCGCCGGAGTGCTGTTGCTCTGGTGGGGCATGCTCGCAGCTTCGTATGCGATCGGGACGACGCTGCTTCCGGAACGGCTGGCGGAGCGGGGACCGCTGCTCTTCCTGATGCGGCGGACTTCCCGGCTGGCCGAACGATTTGGACGCCGCGATTGGGTGGAGAACGCAGCGGTCAAGGTCTACGACGCGCTGGCGCTCTCCCGCAAGCGGAGGGTATCCCGCGGTGAGCTGCTGCTGCTCATCCCGCGCTGTCTGGCCAAGGACGTCCTCGAGGGCGTGCTGCGGGTCGCGGGCCGGTACCAGATTCCCGTCTTCGTGGCAACGCGGGGCCAACTGGCTCGCCGGGTGATCCGCGAGCGGCGCCCCCGCGCTGTGGTGGCGGTGGCATGCGAACGCGACATGGTAAGCGGGCTGCATGACGTCGCCGGCAAGGTGCCGGTCCTGGGGCTGACGCTTACGCTGCCGAGCGGTCCCTGCAAGGACACCAGGGTGGATCTGGGGTTGCTGGAGGAGTGGGTGAAGGCGTACGTCGCGTAGCGGTAACCGGGAAGCTCAGGGGACCGTATCCCGCCGTGCTTTCGTCGTATCCCGTTTTTGCCCTGTGGTGTCCGGCTTCACCTTGCTGGTATCCGGCTTGACCGTCGCGGGTTTGGGCTGATTCAGCGCCTTGAGCGCTTCCGCGTCGCCGTACTGCTCGATCAGCGTGCGCAGCGACCCGGCGATCCGGCGCTGCAGCGGATGGTCCGCCGGCAGCATGGCGTCGAGTTCCCGCTCCGGCCGAGAGGGATCCTCCAGCGGCCGATAGGTCGCTTCCACCACCAGCTCGCTCCAGAACTGTTTGGAAGGATTGATCCAGGCACGGACTCGCACCACGTCGCGACCCAGGGGGCGTTTGCCGGTTCGCTCCAACGTCACCGCATCCAGCCAGCCTGAATCGATGTACCCGTCGGTTTCCCTGATGGTTGCCAGCGCAATGCTGTCCCTGGCCAATGTCTCGGCCAGGGCTCGTGTGGCCTCGGGAATCTCCAGCTCGACTTCCGCCGAAGTGGCACTCGGGAAGGGGGTGAAACTGGGGCGCGAAGTGGTGGCCCTGCAACTCAGGTGAAGCGTGAAGAGTGAAAGGTAAAGGGCGCAGCGCAGCAGCCTCGTCATAGCGGCGTCACCCCCGGCGGGTCGACCGAATAGTCGTAGAACCCCTTCCCGCTCTTTTTCCCGAACCAGCCCGCGAGCACCATCCGCTTGAGGAGGGGGGGAGGTGCGTAGCGCGGCTCGCGGAACTCCTCGTAGAGGATTTCTCCGACTTTCAAGGAGGTGTCGAGCCCGACGAAGTCGAGCAATGTGAGCGGGCCCATCGGGTGCCCACAACCGAGCTTCATGCCGGCATCGATGTCGGGGACCGAGGCAACCCCGCGCTCGACCGCGCGGACGGCATCGAGCAGGTAGGGGATCAGCAACAGATTCACGATGAACCCGGCCGAGTCCTTGGCCGCAATCGGCTGTTTGCCCAGCCGGCCCACGAAATCCATGGCCGCGGCGAGGGGCTCGGGGGCCGTCGCGACGGTGCGGACGACTTCCACCAGCGGCATCAGGGGAACCGGATTGAAGAAGTGCAGTCCGAGGAACCGGTCCGGACGCTTCGTCACCCGGGCCATCGAGATGATCGACAGACTGGACGTATTCGACGCGAAAAGCGCCTCCTCGGGGCAGAGCTGGTCGAGGGACGTCCACAGCTTCGTCTTGAGCTCGAGGTCCTCGGTAACGGCCTCGATGATCAGGTCGCAGCCCTGCAGCTCCTCGAGCGCGGTGGTGGAGCGCAAACGGCGCAGTGCGGCATCCCGTGCCGCCGCTTCGAGCTTGCCCTTCTCCACGAACTTGGCCAGCGAGCCCTCGATGGCCGCGCGACCGCGGGCCAGCAGGCCCTGGTCCAGATCGCGGACGATGACGTCATAGCCCGCCACCGCGCTGACCTGGGCTATCCCGCTGCCCATCAGGCCGCAGCCCAGCACCCCGACCGTGCGAATGGTCACCGGGGCCGCCGTTCGCTCGAAGCGGCGATCACCTTGCGAAGCTCGCCGGCGATGCTCTCGAGCAGGCCGCCGGTGCGCGGCGGAATCTGGTGACCCGGCTTGATGCCGCCGCGCTCCAGGTAATCGAGCGCGCGCTCCAGTCCCAGCAAGGCGCGCTCCGCCACGGGCCGGTAGCCTTTGAGGGAGAACCAGCCCGCCACCACGCCGATCACGATGGGTGAGAGCGCGAAGAGCAAAAACGGTGTCATGGTGGCGACCACAGCGGCGCCTACCAGACCGAATGCACCCCCCGCGACCGCGCCAGCGATAAACCCGCCGCGAGCCTTGTGCAGATCGGCGGTCAGGGTGACGTGGCAATACCCGGTCTCGAGCTTGTTGAAGGTCGCGGTGACGAGGGTCGCCCGCGCCAGCATGTACTTGGGCTTGGATGAACTGAACGCGGCGCTGCCCCGGCGCAGCGCGGCCTGCATGCCGCTGAGCGGCTCGAAGGTGACCCGCCCGGGCTGCTGCCGCAGAACCACCAGCAGCTCGTTGCCGTCGAACCAGGTCACCAGCGCGCGGGCGGCGTCCTCCGGATCGCCCAGGACAACGCGGTGCGCCGTCACTTGAGCTGGTCCGACCAGCCGGCCGCTGAGGCCGGCTTCGGCCGGCGCAACGATTGCGGTGGCCTGCTCCAGCATCGCCTGCTGGAGGTAGCGCCCCGGAATGCCGACATCACGACCCAGCGCGAGGACTTCCTCCGAGGTGAGCCCCTCGCCGACGTCCGCCTCGGACGCTTGCAGCTCGGCCGCACGCTGCATGATGCGCTCCAATGCGGCGCGGTCGATCCGGCCGGGGGTCAGATCCGCCATCTCACTCGGGCTTTCGATCGGGGCGGGCCGCGAGGCGCAGCTGGCGCAGCTGCTCGGCAGGATCCGCCAGGGGCAGGGTACCGCCCGGCGCCTCGGCCGGCAGAGTGGCCGGAGCCGCCGCGACGGGATGCGGCGCGGCCATGGCATCGTCGGCCCGCTGGAAAAACACCTTGAAGAGATCGATCGGGATGGGGAAGATCGTGGTGGAATTGTTCTCGGCGGCGATCTCGGTCAGAGTCTGGAGATAGCGGAGCTGAAGGGATGCCGGCTGGCTCTGCAGCATGCGGGCGGCCTGCGCCAGCGTTTCGGAGGCCTGCAGCTCACCCTGGGCGCTGATCACCTTGGCGCGGCGCTCGCGCTCGGCCTCGGCCTGGCGGGCAATGGCGCGCCGCATCCCGTCCGGAAGCAGCACGTCCTTGATCTCGACCGCCGACACTTCGATACCCCAGAAATCCGTGCGCTCGTCGATGATCTGCTTCAGGATCTCGTTGACCTTCTTGCGGTCGGCCAGCAGCTCGTCCAGCTCCACCTGGCCAAGGACCGAGAGCAGAGTGGTCTGCGCCAGCTGTCCCGTCGCGTAGAGGTAATCCTGGATCTCGATGATCGCGAGGGAAGGCTCCAGCACGCGGAAGTACAGCACCGCGTTGACTTTGACCGAAATGTTGTCGCGGGTGATCACATCCTGGGCGGGGATATCCATCGCGACGATGCGCATGGAGACGCGCTTCATCTGGGCAAGCCCGCGCGGGACGAAGATGAGGCCGGGTCCGCGGGTCGCGGTGTACCGCCCGAGGAAGAAGACCACCCCGCGCTCGTATTGCTTGAGGATGCGCAGGCTGGCAAGGCCATACAGCAACAAAGCGAGCGGAGCGGCGAACAGCCATTCCATGACGCCCTCCTATCCTGGCAGCGCTTCGACGATCAGGGCAATGCCCTGGCCACCCCCAATGCACGCGCTGCCCAATCCGTATCGCTTGCCGATGCGCCGCAGCGTATGCAGCAAATGCACGGTGATGCGGGTTCCACTGGCGCCCAGTGGGTGTCCCAGCGCGACCGCACCCCCTTCGGCATTGGTCTTCGCGCGCTCGAGGCCCAGCTCCTTTTCCACGGCAAGATACTGGGCCGCGAAAGCTTCGTTGACTTCCACTCGATCCATCTGCGTCAGCGTCAGCCCGGCGCGCTCCAGCGCCTGTCGCGCTGCGGGCGCGGGACCGATGCCCATGATGGTGGGATCGACACCCGCGACTCCCCAGGCCAGGATGCGGCCGAGCGGCCGCAGTCCACGCCGCCTGGCGAACTCCGCCGATGCCACGAGGCAGGCGGCGGCGCCGTCGCTAATGCCCGAGGCGTTGCCTGCCGTCACCACGCCGCCGTCCGGCTTGAACACCGGTGCGAGCTTGGCGAGCCCCTCAGCAGTCGTATCCGGCCGCATATGCTCGTCGGCCATCCAGGGCTCCGGCTGCTTCGTCTTGCGATTGGCGAGCGGAACCGGACACAGTTCGTCCTGCATCGCTCCGCTCTCCCACGCGGTTCGGGCTGCCTGCTGGCTGCGCAGCGCGTACGCGTCCACCTCCTGGCGAGTAATCCCATACTGCGTCGCGAGGTTCTCTGCCGTGATGCCCATGGGACAGCCGCAGTATTGATCGGTGAGCCCCTGCCACAGCAAATCCTCGAGGGGGGGCGAAACCCCGAGCCGAGTGCCCCAACGCAGGCCGCGGACCACATGCGGCGCCTGACTCATCGACTCGGTTCCCGCGGCGAGCACCAGCTCGGCGTGACCGAGCAGGATCTGCTGCGCGCCCTGCACGATGGCCTCGAATCCCGAGCCGCAGAGCCGATTGACCGTGAGCGCCGGGGTCTCGATCGCGCAGCCGGCACGCAGCCCGATGTGGCGCGAGATGTAGGCGGCATCGGCGGAGGTCTGCATCGCGTTGCCCACGACGACGTGATTCACCTCGGACGAGTCGACCCCGGCGCGCTCCAGAGCGGCCTTGGCCGCCACCGTGCCGAGGTCGGTGGCGGAAAGGTCTTTGAGCGCACCTCCGAAGGCGCCAAACCCGGTGCGGACGGCGGAAAGGACGACAATCTCGGCAGCGGAAGGCATGGGCTGGGGGCGATCAGGCGGAGCGGTAGGGATCCTGCACCGGCAAGCCGCAGGTAATGCAGTGCCGCCATTCGGAGTCCAGCTCGGTGCCGCAGCGGCTGCAGATCAACGGGATCAGTCGCTCGCCGCACCACGGGCAGAACGTCACGGTGCGACCGGCGGGGATCCTGGTCTGGCAGAAGCGGCAGTCGGGCACAGGTTCCTCGGTGCGCGCCGTGGGACGGGGAGGTGGCTCGGGTGCAGGGGCTCGGACCGGGGCGGCGCGGGGGGGCGGGGCGGGAGTTTGAGCCGGCGCGGCCGGCGCTCCCGCTCCGTCTTCCACGCTGCGCCCCACGGCGAGTGAGGTCACCTGGACCGTGGCATCGGCAATGTCCTCCAGCAGGCCGAGGTCGGGATTGGGTTGCCCGAGCTCTTCCCGGCAACGCGACGCGATGGCGGCGGGCAGGGTCCTGACGTAACCGCGCTCTTCCGCGACCAGGCGCAGCAGCACGGTCTCGTAGTCCTCCACGCTTTCCAATCCCAGAGCGCGGCGCTGGCCCCGATAGCTCAGCACGCTCTTGCGGATCTCGGCCACCGACACGGGCCGCTGCACTCCTTCGGGCCTGGCGGCCAGGCGTTCTACCAGCAGCCGGGCAAACCGGGTCAACTCATCCATCCCTCAGCCTCCCATGGGCACGACGGCGTCCAAATCCAGGGGCAGCCGTTCGCCGCGCGCGAGCCGCTGCTCGAGGCCGGCAAAAGCCGTATCCGGATCATAGTCGAGATACAGGCCCGCCGCGCGCTTGTCCTCCAGCCAGCGGAGGAAGCCGGACGCTACGATCCCGGGGGAAGTTTCCTGTTCGCGCGCGGCGGCCGTGGCCAGGTCGTTGGCGTACTCGTTCTTGGGATGGCCGTTGTGTCCGCGCACCCAAGCGAGCTGAGTCTCGTGCAGCGCCAGCGACTGCTCCAGCGCGCGCCACAGGTCGAGGTTCTCCAGCGTGCCTCCCTTCCGCTTCCAGCCCTTGCTGATCCACCCGGGGAGCCACTCGCGGACTCCGCGCACCAGGTACTCGGAGTCGGAGACCAGGAGGACCCGGAGCCGTGCTCCCTTGCGGGCCAGAAGCTGCAGCACACCGATCGCGCCCGCGAGTGCCATCTTGTTGTTCGTGGTGTCAGGCGCGTGCACGAAGAAATCGCGCCGCTCGACCCCTTTGGTGGTGCGGGCCTCGATGAAACCGCCTGCCCCTCCCGGACTGGCGACTTCGCGCCCGTTGCCCAGGCAGCTCTCGTCGAGGTGAACGACCGCGGGCGACGTCACGGCAGCACGTGGAATTCGTCCAGCTCCTCGAGATTGAAGCGCAGCTCTTCGCCCGTCATGGGCAGCAGCCCGATCAGCGCGTCCCGCTGGCCCTCGTGGAAGACGCGCCGCGCGACCACGACGTACTCGGTGCCGCGACGACGCAAGACGACCCGTCGCCCTTGGCGGGCGGCGAGCTCGAGTTGCTCCATCCGCGCCGGCGTCCAGTGTACCGTTCCCATTGCTCTCCTATCCCCGGACCACCCGGAGCACGCCGGCCTCAGGAAGAATCTCGCCGATCACGGCGGCCGCGGGCGTCCCCTCGCGAGCCAGCGCCGCGAGCAGCAGCTCGAGCCGTGCGGGAGGCACCGCGAGGAGCAGTCCGCCCGAAGTCTGGGCATCCACCACCAGCAGCCGTTCGGCCTCGCCCAGATCATCGGCCCACTCCGCCGGCGCGGCCTCCAGGTTTCGCCGGGTTCCGCCGGGAACGCAGCCTTGGGCGGCCAGCTCGACCGCGCCGGGCAGGATCGGAAGCCGCGAAAACTCGACCCGCGCGCCGACCCCGCTCGCCGCGAGAATGTTGCCCAGGTGGCCCAGCAAGCCAAAGCCGGTCACGTCAGTGGCGCAGCGCACGCCGGCCTCCAGCGCGGCCCGGGCCGCACCCTGGTTGAGCTCCGTCATGCTACGTACGGCGGGCGCGAGCGCCGATTCGGGCAGCAGATCGCGCTTCAGTGCGGTGGTCAGAATGCCGGTGCCCAGGGGCTTGGTGAGCACGAGACGGTCGCCGGGACGGGCGGCGGTGTTGGTCAGCATCCGCTCAGGATGCACCTCTCCCACCACAACCAGCCCGAACTTGGGTTCCCGATCGTCAATGGAGTGGCCACCCAGCATGAGACAGCCCGCCCGCGTGGTCACCTCGGAAGCTCCCCGCATCACCTCCCCGAGCAGCTCGAAGGGCAAGGTCTCGCGCGGCCAGGCCACGAGGTTGAGCGCGAAGAGGGGCCGGGCGCCCATGGCATACACATCGGACAGCGCGTTGGCCGCGGCAATCGCGCCCCAGCTTGCCGCATCGTCCACGATCGGCGTGAAGAAGTCCACCGTGGCCACGAGGGCGCGGTCGGGCGCGACACGCTACACTGCCGCGTCGTCGCGCGTGGCGGCGTCCACCAGCACGTTGGGATCCTCAATCGTGGGCAAATGGCGCAGCACCTGCGCCAACTCGTCGCTTCCGAGCTTGCAGGCTCAACCCGCGCCGTGGGAGAGCGCCGTGAGCCGAATCGTGGGCCGCTGGTCGCGTGGGGTGTCCGCCATGCTGCCTCGAGGCTAAAGACGTCCCAACTTAACCGTGTCGGTTCGACACGCGACCCGGCCGGTTCGTCGTGGGATGACACACCCGGGTCGAGGCCGGACGCCGCAGTCGTCGCAAGGGCATGCAGTTCCGTCGCCGCGCTTTTGCGGCACACACCCTGCCTCGAAGGGACCACGGATTCCGACAAGATTCCTTCAGGAGAGCGTACCCTATGAGCCGATTTGGACGGTTCGCCCTGGCGGGAGCACTCGCCGCTTTGGCCGCCTGCAGCGGCGGAAACGCCACGGACTACAACGGGAACCCCGGCAACAACAGCGGAAACCCTCCAATGTTGCCCGGAGGAACTCCGGTGGCAAACGCAAGCGTGTCCGTGGCCGACGACCTCTACAGCCCGAACAGCGTCCTGCTCGCGGCGGGCGGAACGGTTACCTGGAACTGGACCGGCAGCAACGGACACAGCGTGACTTCCGGCTCCTTTACGCCTAACGCGCCGGTCAGCTACCCACCCACCACACTGCAAGTGACCTTCGCGATCACGGGCGACTACCAGTACTTCTGCACGGTGCACGGGGCCTCCGGCTATGGAACCACCGGCATGATCGGGACGGTGTTTGTGAGATAGCAGGAAAAACAACAACGGGGTGCGGTAAGCGACCGTACCCCGTTGCGCGTTTCCGTCCCTGCGTCCTGCTCCCTGCGGGCCGCTACCTCCTGCGCGACTTGCCACCCTTCTTCGCCGGCCGTTTTGCGGCCTTTTTGCGCGCTGGGGCTGCCTTGCGGGCGGGCTTCCGCACCGGCCGCTTCGCCGCGGCTTTCTTCTTGGCGGGTTTCTTTTTCGCGGCCTTCTTGACCGGCTTCTTCGCCGCCGGCTTTTTCATCGCCGGTTTCTTCGCCGCCGGCTTTTGGGCGGCCGGAGGCTTGGGAGCCGCTGGTTTCTCCGCGGGCGCCGGTTTCGCAGCGGGCGGCGGAGGGGGCGGCGGCGGAGGAGGCGGCGGCGGAGGAGCCGGAGTCGACGACGGCATCGGGTCCATCCATCCTGACCCGGACCAACCCATTTCCATATCACGAAACGCGGCCATGCTGGGCTCCTCGGCTGCTCGCTTGCGGCAGGCCCCGCCGCAGAGGGGATAGGCGCATCGGCGCCTTCGAAGTTGAGGTGATATATCTTGCACAACTTTCTCCCATCTGCAAGCCGGAGTTGCCCTCCATGCGCGCGCTGGCCCTGACCCAGCTCGGCGGGCCCCAGAACCTCGCCCTCCTGGAGCTGCCGGCTCCGGCGCTCACGACGGATCACGAGGTGCTCATCCGGATCCGCTGCGCCGCGCTCAATCGCCTCGATCTTTTCCTGACCGACGGCGTCAAAGGCATCACACTCCGCTTTCCCCACATCGTGGGTACCGATGGCGCAGGGGTCGTCGAAGCCATTGGCGCCGCAGTAGGTTCGGTTCGGCCGGGAGACCGGGTCGCCCTCAATCCGGGGATTTCCTGCCAGCATTGCCCCCGCTGCCTGGCTGGCGAAGAGCCGTTGTGTCGTGAGTTCGGCATCCTTGGAGAGCACCGCGCCGGGACGGCCGCGGAATTCGTGGTCGTTCCAGATCGGAACGTGGCCGTGATCCCGCCAGCCATGCCTTGGGAGGTGGCAGCCGGGTTGCCGCTGTCCACGCTCACTGCTTGGCGGATGCTGAAGACCCGCGCCAAGCTCGCGGCGGGCGAAACGGTTCTCATCTGGGGGGCGGGCGGCGGGGTGTCGCTGGCGGCGCTGCAGATCGCGAAGGAGCTCGGCGCCAGAGTGCTGGTGACCGGCTCGTCCGAGGCCAAGTTGATCAGGGCTCGCGAGCTGGGAGCTGAGGCAGGCTTCAATCATTTGGTGCAGTCGCCCGAGGAGATCGCGCGGGAGGTACGCACGCTCACCGGCGGCGGCGTGGATGTGGTGGTAGACTCGGTGGGCCAGGAAACCTGGGAGGCCTCGCTGCGCGCCCTGCGCCCAGGCGGGCGGCTGGTAACCTGCGGAGCGACCAGCGGTCCGGAGGTCGCCCTCGATATCCGCCGGCTGTTCTGGTTTCAATGGAGCCTGTTGGGATCGACGATGGGCACTCGGCGTGAATTCGCGGAGGTGATGGCGCTGGCCGCAGCCGGGAAGCTCTGGCCGGTGATTGACTCGGTGGTTCCCCTGGAGCAGGCCCGCTCCGCCTATGAGCGAATGGCTCGTGGAGAGCAATTGGGCAAACTCGTGATCGAGGTGTCGCGGTGAGCGAAATCTGGCAGCGATTGCAGCTGGGGGCGTCCCAGCTCTGGACCATCATCCCGTCGTTACTCGGAGCAGTCCTCATCCTGCTGGCCGGCTACTTTCTGGCTCGGCTGGTCGAACGCTGGACGGACTCGCTGCTCGGGCGTCTCAATTTCAACAAGATGGCCGAAGCCGGCGGCCTGTCCGAGGCCATGGGCCGCACCGGCACGCGCCTCGACCCGATCCACGCGGTGGGCAAGCTGCTCTTCTGGCTGGTGATGCTGGTAGTGATTCTGCTGGCCAGCAGCGCCCTCGGGCTGGAGAGCATCAACACGATGTTCGGGACGATGCTCTCCTACATCCCGACCCTGATCGCGGCTATCGTCATCGTAATTCTGGGCATGATCATGGGCGAGTTCGTGCGTGCGCTGGTACTGGCCTCAGCGGGCGGCGTCGAGGGAGTCCCCGTGCTCGCCAAGGTGGCCAAAGCCTCGGTGGTGACGATCGCCGTGTTCATGGCGGTGCAGCAGCTCGGCATTGCGGAAGAAATCGTCACCGCCGCCTTCACGCTGACTCTGGGGGCGATCGCACTGGCCACCGGGCTGGCGTTCGGACTGGGGAATCGTCACCTGGCCGGAGAGATCACCCGGCGCTGGTATGAAGAGGGGCGCCAGAAGCGGGAACGGCGGAAGCGTGTCGCGTCGAAACAGGAGGAGTTACCGCTGTAACGGAATCCGAACCTCCATGAGCCGCACGCCTTTCTCGAACTGTTCGGCCAGCAGGATTTTGTCCGTCCCCACCGCGATCAGCCGCGCCTGGCCGTGGAGTACCAGCAGGCGCTGCAGATTGCCGCTGCGATCGAGGACCTGGATCCGGCGCAGCGAATCCAGAGCCGGCTTGCTCTTCTCCAGCCAGACGCCGGCCGCAGTCGTGAATGCCGCGGTGAAGGGCGGAAACAGGGAAGCCCAGGTGAGGTCGGTTTCCTTCGGGCGCACCTCGGCCGGATAGGCCTGGAGAAAGCGCTCTCGATCCGCGGGGCCAACCTCAAACACCGGGTCCGGGAGCTCGGGACCTTTGCGCACCGCGCCACGGGAATCGATGGTCACGAGCTGATTCCGGAAGCGCCGCGCGATCCAGACCGTTCCGTCGGGCCAGACGCCCCAGAGATCCTCCCCTCCGAAAATCCGTTGCTCGAACCGGGTGGAGTTCTCCCGAGTCACCCGGGCCAGCTCGCGCGGAGCCAGATGCGCGACGGTATCGAAGCGGGCCAGCGTGGCGGGCGCGCGAACGATTGCGGTGGAGTCCTGGTTTCCGCTGCCGTCCCGGCGGGCTTGGGGGTCCTCCTGGAAATAGAGCTGCGCCGCAGCATCCCGCGCCCGGACGAAGGCGCCTCGCAAGGCGTCGGTGAATGGGAGTGAATCCACCAGCTTGCCTGCCCCGGTCCAGACCGTGGTCCGGCGCTTCCCCCAGTCGGCCAGGTAGATGGAGTCACCCGCGGCAAACACCATGAAAGGGTGGAGATAGGACTTCTGTTCCGGCCCGCCCAGCGGCGCGAGCGTCTTGGCACGGAAATCCGCGATGACCACCGCATCCCAGGGAGCCGATACCACGACCCAGCGCCCGCCGCTGACCGGGGCGGCGGCGGGCAGCTCTGCCCATTCCGCCTCGAGGGTGTCGGAAGCGAGGGCCAGCGTTTCCTCGGTTGGGCTCGCGACCGGCTTGCCGCAACCGGCCAACCACAGCGGGACCACCAGCCAGCCTCGCTGCAT
>DATCWE010000149.1:0-5344 GCA_036566495.1 Gemmatimonadales bacterium
GTCCTTATGCTATGGGAACGAACGCAAACGCCCGGCCGAATGAAGGGGTCGGAGCGTAGATAGGAAGCGGGCACGGTGGTGCTCCGCGAAAAAATGCCGGAGGTCAGTACTGCGAATGCAGGGAGTGCACGTGAAACTGGCTTCATAATGCTCCGCGGAAGGCACACCGTCAAGTGCGCGAATAAGAAACGGGAACCTCCATGAAGGGAGGGGGAAATCGGGGTGAAGGCCCCCGGAAGCTCGTCGTCGATTTGGTTGATTACTGGCCATCCCGGTCGCGCCTTACCGCAACAGGATATACGCGAGCGCCGCAATGCTCCCCGCCATCGGGATCGTGATGATCCAGGCCCAGACGATCCGCCCGGCGATCCCCCAGCGTACCGCAGAAAGCCGGGTGGCCGCGCCGACCCCGACGATCGCGCCGGTGATGGTGTGGGTGGTGCTTACCGGGATGCCGAGGGCGGTGGCCAGGAAGATCGCGCCGGCGCCCCCGGTTTCGGCGCAGAAGCCGCCGAAGGGTCTGAGCTTGGTGATTCGCGTGCCCATGGTTTTCACGATCCGCCACCCGCCCATCGCCGTTCCCAAGGCGATTGCCGAGTAGGCCGCCAGCTCCACCCACAGCGGGATCTTGTCGGCGGTCGGGACGTGGAACAGGCTCATCCATCCGGTGGCACCGACAAAGCGGTCCTGGGTGGCCACCAGCAGGCCCACGATGATGCCCATGGTCTTCTGGGCATCGTTGCCTCCGTGGCTTACGGAGAACGCCGCGGCGGAGACCAGTTGCAGCCGCTTGAAGGTCTGTTCCACCGGCCGGGCGGGCAGCCGGTGCACCAGCCAGGAGAGCAGGATGGTGAGCAACAGGGCGGCGGTCATCCCGACCAGCGGGGAGACGAAGATGAAAGTGACGGTCTTGATCCAGCCCGTGGCGATCAAGGCGCCGACACCGGCCTTGACCACCGCGGCCCCACCCAGTCCGCCGATCAGGGCGTGCGAGCTGGAAGTCGGCAGGCCCAGCCACCAGGTGATCAGGTTCCACACGATCGCGCCGATCAGCGCGGCGAGGATGAGGTTGGGATCGCCCGCGACCACTTCGGGCTGCACGATCCCCTTGCTGATGGTCTTGGCGACGCCCGTGCTGATGACGAAGGCCGCGAAGAAATTGAAGAAGGCCGCCCACAGCACGGCCACCCCGGGCGAGAGCACCCGGGTTCCCACCACTGTGGCGATGGAGTTGGCGCTGTCGTGAAACCCGTTGATGAAATCGAACGCCAGCGCCACCACGACGATGAACAGAACCAGCGCCACGGAGGCCGTCATCGTCAGGAGTGCTTGATCGCGATGGATTCCAGGATATTGGCGACGTCTTCCGCCTGGTCGAGGGTCTTCTCCAGCGTGTCGTAGATTTCTTTCCATTTGATCAGGGCGATGGGATCCTTCTCCTGGTCGAACAGCCGCCCCAGCCATTCCGCGTACGCGCTGTCGCCCTCTTCCTCGAGGCGTTTGACCTCGATGCACGCCTTGATCACCACCCCGGACTTGCCCTTTTCCAGCACCTGCACCGCCACCAGCAGCTGCTCGGTCGCCCGGACGATCACGTCCGCCAGCACGTTCGCGCCTTGGGGCGCCGATTCGGCGCGAAAGATCGCGGTGCGCCGCGCCGCGCCATCGATCCGGTCCAGCACATCGTCGAGCCGCGAGGCCAGCATGTGGATGTCTTCGCGGTCCAGCGGCGTGATGAAGCTGGTGTTCAGCTTGGTGACCAGCTCGTGGGTGACCTGGTCGGCCTGATGCTCAAGCCGCTTGATGGTCTCGACCAGATAGGCGCGCTTGTCCACCGGCGCCTTGAACAGCTCGCGCAGCGCCTGGGCCGCCTCCACGTTCATGGTGGCGACCGACGTGAACAGCTCGAAGAATCGCTCGTTGCGGGGCAAGAAGCGCACGGCCGGACTCCTCGCGCAGAGAATCGGGGGGGGAGAAGATAGCCCCGCTCAGGGGGCTTCGGCAGGGCTGTGGGGGTGACTCTCCGCTTCGGCGTAGAGCGCCTCGATCCGCTCGGCGTTGTGCTGCTCGACGACCTTGCGCCGGACCGAGAGCTTGGGGGTCAATTCCCCGCCTTCGATGGAAAAGTCCTTCGCCAGGACCAGGAACCGCTTGGGGACCTCGAATTGCGCCAGGTCCCGCAGGTTCTTCTTGGCCTCGCCCGCCAGGTAGGCCTCGACCTCCGGCCGGCGCACCAGCTCGTCCCGGCTGGTCCAGCGCAGACCCGCTTCCTTCGCCCAGGACTCCAGCCGCTCGAAATTGGGCACCAGCAGGGCGATGGGGAACTTGCGGCGGTCGCCCAGCAGCACCGCGTTGCTGATGAACTTGTTGAGCTTGAGCAGGCCCTCGATCGGCTGCGGCGCCACCTTCTTGCCGCCCGCCGTCACGATGAGGTCCTTCTTGCGGTCGGTGATGCGCAGGAAGCCCTCCGCGTCGAGCTCTCCGATGTCTCCGGTGTGGAACCAGCCCTCGGGGTCGAGCGCCTCGCGGGTGGCCTCGGGCTTCTGGTAGTACCCGCGCATGACGTGGGGGCCACGGGTTAGGATCTCGCCATCGTCCGCGATCCGCACCTCGACGTTCCGCAGCGGCTTGCCCACCGTGCCGATCTTGAAATCCTGCGGGGTGTTCACACTGATGACCGGCGAGGTTTCGGTGAGGCCGTAGCCCTCGAAGATCGGCAGCCCCGCCGCGTAGAAGAAGCGCGCGATTTCGGGAGAAAGCGGGGCGCCGCCGGAAATGAAGTAGCGGAGCCGGCCGCCCACCCGCGCCCGGATCCGCGAGAACACCAGGCGGTCGGCGACCAGGCGGGCCAGCTTGAGGTCGAGCGGGATCGGGCGCCGCGCCAGCGTGCGGGCGGTCCATTCCTCGCCGACCCGCTTGGCCCAGAAGAAGAGCTGCTTCTTGAGGCGCGGACCGCTGGAGGCGGTCTCGAACGCCTTGGCGTAGATCTTTTCGTACAACCGGGGCACCGCGCAGCACACGGTCGGCCGCACCTCCACGAGATTCTGCGGCACCTGCTCGAACCCTTCAGCGTAATGGATGACCACACCGGCGTCGAACATCAGGTAGTGCCCCGCCATCCGCTCGAAGATGTGCGAGAGCGGCAGCAGCGAAAGGCAGTTGTCGCGCTGGGAAAGCGGCAGCAGCTGGAGGCAGGCCGCGACGTTCGAGGCGATGTTGCCATGGGTCAGCATCACACCCTTCGGCTCACCGGTGGTGCCCGAGGTGTAGATGATGGTGGCGAGATCGTCCGGCTTGACGGCCGTGGCGTCCTCGCGCCAGCGCGGATACCGCGCCACCGCGTCGCGCCCCCGGGCCAGTAGGGCCTCGAAGCCCATGACGTCCGCGCCGGCCAGCGCCGGGTCGAATCCGATGACGTGGCGCAGCCCCGGGAGCGACGGGCGGATTTCCCGCAGCTTGGCGAGCTGTGTTGCGGTGGAAACGCACGCCGCAACCGCGCCGGAGTCGCGCAGGATGTACTCCACCTGTTTGGCGGGCAGGGTGGGGTAGACGGGGACGTTGGCGCAACGGGCCGCGAGGCAGGCGAAATCGGTGCTGGCCCATTCCGGGCGGTTTTCCGAGAGAATGGCCACCCGCTCGCCCGGGGTGATTCCCAGCTCGAGCAGTCCCACGCTCAACGCCCGAACTTGCTCCAGCAGGGTGGTGTGGCTCAGGGGTATCCAGCGCCCCTCCCGTTTGCTCACCAGCGCGACCGGCCGGCGCTGGAACCGGTCGACGGCGCCGAAGAAGAGCTCGGTGAGTGTCTGCGGAGGGCTCACGGCCGCCGGAGCGCGCCGGCGGGCTCGTGCACGAGGATGGTGATAAAGTCGGAAACCAGCTCGTCGTTTCCGATCACGGCCTGCACCCGCCCGCTGTCGGGCGCCAAGGCGGTGACCAGGCCGCTGGCGTCGACGCTGATTGTGGCATCCGGCGTGCGCCAGATGACCGGCACCGCGACGGGGTTGCCGGATTTGTCGAGGGCCAGGGCCCTGAGCTGCAGGGTGGCACCGACGTCAAGTGTGCGATTGAGGGGCTGCTCGATCTGGAGGAAAGCCACGCCTTCGCTGGTGGTAGGGAGGCTGGCACACCCCACCAGCAGGGCGGCCAGCGCTCCCCAGCCGGCCCGGCTCACGCCGTGCCCGCGGCCTCGGCCCCCTGGGCCGATGCGGCGACCTCGATCTCCCGCAACGTCGCCTCGGCGTGGCGGACCCAGCGCTCGGCGTCCTGGCCTTTGGGGGGACGGCCCAGAAAGGCGCGGAGATGCTGCGCGGCCGCCTCGTTCTCGCCGCGCTTGAGCAGCAGGAATGCAATCCCGTAGTGCGCGCCCGTCAGCGTGGGGTCGAGCTCCAGCGCCCGGCGGTAATGCCGGATGGCCTCATCGGGCTGGCCGGTCTTGGTAAATGCGATCGCCATGTTCTGGAGAATGCGCGGGTCGCGCGGATTGTCTCGCAACCCCAGGCGATACGAGGTGATGGCGGCGGTGAAGTCGCCCTGCCGCTCGAGGGCCAGCGCCTCGTTGAGGTAGTCCAGGCGCTTCGGACGGGGAGACTCGGACGTCGAGAGCGCGCCCAGGAGCCGTCGCCAGAAACTCATCGGGTCGGGTGTTTCTCCGCTCGCAAGGTGGGCCCCATGACGGGGAAGGTGTCCTAAGCTATAGCTGCGGTCCCGGCAAGGCAACGCATTTGCCCCCACCAGCTTCCGGTGTTTACCTTCGGCCGCGATCCGTCTCCCCAAGAGATTCAGCCGGAGCCCTCATGCGCCGCAAGATTTCCGCTTCGACCCGCGGCATCCTGGAGATCGATTGGCCGCTGTTCGGGGAGCTATGCCGTGCGCTGGCCCTGAAAGTGGCACGGGAATACGACCCGGAGATCGTCCTTGGCATCGCGAAGGCGGGCGTCATTCCCGGTGTCGTGATCGCCGCCATCCTGCAGCGGGACTTTGCTTCCATGGTGGTCACGCGGAAGGCCGAGGACGCGCTACCGGTCCTGGTTGCGGGCCCGCCCCCCTCGGTGAAGGGGCGGCGCGTGCTCATCGTGGATGAGACCTGCGATACCGGCCACACGCTCCGCCTCGCGCTCAACGAGGTCCAGGGTGCCATGCCCGCAGAGGTTCGCACGGCCGTGTCGTTCAAGACCGGCCCGTTCGAGCCGGATTTCCATTCCTTCGATACCGACAAGTTCATCATCCTGCCCTGGGACCGCGAAGTGATCGTCAACGGCGAGATCGTCATGCGGCCCGACTATGCGGAGAAACTGAGAGAGCTGGGCGGGTGAAGGATCGTCTCACCGCGGCGCTCAAAGCCTCC
>DATCWE010000168.1:0-6233 GCA_036566495.1 Gemmatimonadales bacterium
CTCCTCCCGGGACATCAGGGAGCTTGCCCCGCGGCTAGCCGACATTCCGGCCCCCCTCGGGAAGTTTGCCGTGCTCGGAAATCACGACTACTGGGCGGGTGCAGCGCCGGTCGCGCATGCGCTCGAAGCGGCCGGCGTCCGCGTGCTGATCAACGAGAATGTCCGGCTGGCGGAGCCCTACGACAACCTATGGATTTGCGGAATGGATGACCCGATCTCGGGACATCCTGACCCGGATGCGGCGCTGGAGGGTGCGACGGGAAAACGCCTCGTGCTGATGCATGCGCCCTCGGGCCTGGGCGTCCTGGGCGCGGCCCGGTTCGACCTGGCGGTCTGCGGCCACACGCACGGGGGACAGATTGCGCTCCCGGGTTCGATCCCATTGTTTGTTCCCGAGGGACCGGAGTACCGCCGCTTTGCCCAGGGGCGCTTTCAATTGGATCGCGAGCGCAGCCTCTTCGTGACGCGCGGCGTGGGGTACAGCACCGCCCCGCTGCGCACCTACTGCCCTTCCGAGGTGGTGGGCCTGCGGCTCGGCTTCGGGGCTGCGCTGGGGCCCGCCCAGCGCTCCATCCATCCGCTCCGCTCGGTTAGAAAATCGTATAGATAAACGGCGCCAGCACCGACCCCTTCGCGAAGAGCAGCAGCGTCCCGATCAGGAGCATCAGGAGGATGAGCGGCAGCAGCCACCATTTCTTCCTGGCCCGCATGTAGGCCCACAGTTCTCCGAACAGACTCGAGTTGGCCATGGCTTCCGCTCCTAGAACTGGCGGGTAAGGGAATCGTCCGCTGGTTTCGACACCGGCCGGGTTACCCAGTAGGTCCCATCAACCTTGGGCGGCTTCAGGGGGTTGCGGCCGAACAGCCGGATGAGAAGGCCAGTCGGTGTCAGAACGACGAAATAGATCAGACCCATGAAGATAGGAGTGGTGACCTTGGAGAGCAGCAGGGCGAGCTGCATCCAGGCGCGGTAGACCGGCGCCAGACGTCCCGGTATCACCGCGCCGGCCAGGACCAGCAGCACGCCGAGTCCTCCCATGATGAACGGGGCGATTTCGTGGCCGCGCCAGCGGGAAATTGCCGCGAGCACCAGGAACGCCGCGCCGACTGTGAGGCCGAATTTGCGGCCCTCGCGCGGGGTCAGTCCAGCTCGAATTGTTGCTGCCAATTCTCCGTCTCCTTCCATTCGGGCTGGGATTCCTTGTCGAGCAGGAACGGGTAGAGCACCAGAGCGTCGATGTGGGTTCGCATGAAGCAGCGGTAGGCGTCGGCCGGGGTGCAGACGATCGGCTCGCCGCGCACATTGAACGAGGTGTTGACCAACACCGCGCAACCGGTGAGCCGCTCGAACTCCTGCAACAAGGCATGATAGTTCGGATTGGTCTCGGCCTCCACCGTCTGGATCCGGGCGGAGTAATCGATGTGGGTTACCGCCGGGATGTCGGATCGGAGCACGTTGAGCTGGTCGATTCCCCAGAGCTTGCGGTCCTGTTCGGACATCGGGATCTGACGGCTGCGTTTCACGGGGGCCACCAGCAGCATGTAGGGCGAGTCGCCCTCCAGCTCGAAGTAATCGCCCACTCGTTCGCGGAGCACGCTGGGCGCAAACGGCCGGAAGCCCTCCCGGAACTTGATCTTCAGGTTCATCTGGGCCTGCATCCGGGCGCTGCGGGGATCGCCAAGAATGCTGCGGGCCCCAAGCGCGCGCGGTCCGAACTCCATCCGCCCGTCGAACCAGCCAATCACTTTCTCCTCGGTGAGGAGTTGCGCCGTACGGGTGAGCAGGGTCTTCCGGTCCAGCCGCTGATAGGAGGCACCAATGCTCTTAAGGTACTGCTCGATTTGCTGCGGGCTGAACGCGGGACCCAGGTAGGCTCCCTTCATGCTGTCCCGGCCGGGAGTCAGCTTTCGAGGCCGGTCGAGGTGGCGGTGCCAGGCAAGCTGCGCGACGCCGAGGGCTCCGCCCGCATCACCCGCCGCGGGTTGAATCCAGAGCTGCTCGAAGGGGCCTTCACGCAGAATCCGCCCGTTGCCGACGCAATTGAGAGCAACGCCGCCGGCCAAGCAGAGCGCGGGCAAGCCGGTCTCCCGATGTGCGGTCCGCGCCATCCGCAGCATGACCTCCTCGCACACTTCCTGAACTGAACGGGCGAGGTCCATCTCCTTCTGGGTGAGCTTGCTTTCCGGAACGCGAGGGGGCCCACCGAAGAGCTCGTCGAACGCCCCGCTGGTCATGGTGAGCCCCGCGAGGTAATTGAAGTATTTCTGATTCAGTCGGAAGGAGCCGTCCTCCTCGAGATCCATCAATTCGCGGAGAATAAGATCGACGTAGCGCGGCTCTCCGTAGGGTGCCAGCCCCATGACCTTGTACTCACCGGAATTCACCTTGAAGCCGGCGTAATAGGTAAAGGCGGAATACAGCAGGCCGAGCGAGTCGGGCCAGCGCAGCTCCTTGAGCAGGGTGATCTCGGAACCCCGGCCCACGCCGATCGAAGCCGTTGCCCACTCTCCCACGCCATCCATGGTGAGAATCGCCGCTGCCTCGAAGGGCGATGGATAAAAGGCGCTGGCGGCGTGCGAGGCGTGGTGCTCGGCGTAGAGCATCTGGCCGTCATAGCCCAGCGCCTCGCGAATCTGCCGGTCCAGGTAGAGCTTGTCCTTGATCCAGAGCGGCCCCGCCATGAGGAACGATTTGAATCCACGCGGAGCAACGCCCAGGTAGGTCTCCAGGATGCGCTCGAACTTGAGCAGCGGCTTATCATAGAAGGCAACGCAGGTGAGGTCCGCCACACCGATGCCGGCCTGGTCCAGACAATACTTGGCCGCGTGCTCCGGAAAGGCGGCGTCCCCCTTGATCCGGGTGAAACGATCCTCGCTCGCGGCCGCCACGATCTCGCCGTCGCGCAGCAGGGCGGCGGCACTATCGTGGTAGAACGCGGAGATTCCGAGCACCCACTCCGGTCCCCTACCTGGCACGGCCATGGCCATCCTTTACTGGTCGCAATGTCCCCGCCTGCTTTGGCAAGGTCCGCGCCAAGGGGCCCCCGAAGGGGAGAGGTGGCATACCTCTTGCTTTCCTGACATTCTACCTCCTCGCGCGCCTCCACGGGTGCTGCTGCGAGATCCCCATGGCAACACGGGTGAGGACTCCGCCCTGACCCTCTCAACACAGATGAGGCCTTTGTGACGAAATCAGGGCTGGGCGAGCTGTACGACGCCTACTTCAAGACGCGCTTCGGCTACGATGCCAGACGAGACGAGGTCTGGAAGGAGGTCGTGCGCTGGATCCAGGGCCAGTACATCCCGCCGGACTCTCGCGTCCTCGATTTGGGTGCAGGCTACTGCAATTTCATCAACCACGTCCATGCCCGCGAGAAGCACGCCGTCGACGTGTTTTCGCGGTTTCCCGAATACGCGGGCCCCGGCGTCCAGACTCACGTGTCGACGGCAACCGACATGCCCTTCTTCGCGAACGACAGCTTCGACGTTGCCTTCGCGAGCAACCTGGTGGAGCATCTGAACCGCCCGGACCTGATCCTGCTGTTGAGCGAGCTGCGAAGAGTCCTGCGGCTCGGCGGCACGCTCATCCTCATGCAACCCAACTTCAAGTATTGCTCGACCACCTACTTCGACGACTACACCCACCTGCAGATCTTTACCGACGCCAGCCTCTATGATTTCCTGGAGGCCTATGGGTTCAAGATGAAGGCCAGCTTTCCCAAGTTCATGCCCGTCAACATGAAATCCACGCTGCGGCTGAATCTGCCGCTGCTGCCGCTGCTGGTGCGGACCTATCTCAACTTGCCCTTCAAGCCCTTCGCGGGCCAGATGCTGCTGGTGGCGGAGAACCTCAAGAAGGGCCCGGGCGAGTGAGCGAGAGCGGGCCGGACGTCACTTTCGTCATCCCGGCCTACAACGAAGCGGGGGCTGTCGGCCCTACGATCGACCGGCTCTTCGCCGCGTTCGCGGCTGCCGGCTATCGCCTCGAAGTGGTGGCGGTCGATAATGGCTCGACCGATCAAACCGGCGCCAAGCTGCGAGAACTGCAGCAGAAGCATCCGGCCCTTCGGATCCATCGCGTCGAGGTGAATGAGGGCTATGGCCACGGCGTGCTCCAGGGGATTCCCCTGGCCACCGCGGAATGGGTGGGCATCATCCCCGCCGACGGCCAAGTTGATGCGGAGGACGTCGTCCGCCTGTATGAGGCGGCTGCAGCCACCGACGGCAAGGTCGTCGCGAAAGTCCGGCGCCGGTTCCGGCTGGATGGCCTGACCCGGAAAGTGGTTTCTGCCTCGTACAACCTGCTGGTGCTGCTGCTCTGGCCGGGTCTGGGGACCCTGGACGTCAACGGCAGCCCGAAGCTGCTGCGCCGGGAGGCGCTTGCCGCGCTGCGGCTGACTTCGAAACAGTGGTTCCTGGACCCGGAGCTGATGATCAAGGCCCACTACTTGGGGCTGCGCATTATCGAGGTCAACGTATTCGCCCGTCTGCGCGGGACCGGCCTCTCGCACGTCCGCCCCTCGACTTGCTGGGAGTTTCTGCGGGAGCTGCTGCGCTACCGCTGTTTCGGCGCACTGACCGAATGGCGCCGGCAGATCGCGGCGGCACGATGAGCGAACCCGCGCTGGTCACGGCACGCGAACGACCGGTCCATCGCCGGCGCTCGAGCTGCCGCGGCTGCGGCGGAACACAGCTGCAGCAGTTCCTCGATCTCGGTCGGCAGCCCCTCGCCAATGCCTTTCTGCGCTCCGAAGCCGAGTTTGGTGCTGAACCGAAGTACCCGCTTACGCTCCATCTCTGCGCGAGCTGCGGCCTGGTCCAGCTGATCGACGTCATTGACCCCGAGATCCTGTTTGGCAGCTATCTGTACGTCACCGGGACCTCGGAGACAATTGCCGCACACAATCGGGACTACGCGAGCACGGTCGCCGGGTTGCTCAACCTGGCCCCCGCCGACCTCGTCGTGGAGGTCGCGAGCAACGACGGGAGCCTGCTCCGCTGCTTTCAACGCCTGGGCGCGCGGGTGCTCGGCGTGGAGCCGGCGAGCAACATCGCCGAGCTGGCCCGCGGCGCCGGCGTTCCCACCGAAACCGTGTTCTTCGACCGGCTGGAAGGCGCTCGGCTGCGGGAGTCGCATGGTCCCGCGCGCGTCGTCCTTGGAAACAACGTCCTCGCTCACGTCGACGATCCGCTCGGTTTTCTGGCCGGTGCGCGCCAGCTGGTCGCCGACGATGGCCTCGTGATCGTGGAAGTTCCTTCCTTCGCAGAGATGGTCGAGCGGCTCGAGTACGACACGGTGTATCACGAGCACCTGTCCTATTTCTCGCTCGCCGCACTGGTGCGGCTCGCTGCCGGAGCGGGCCTCCGCGTGGTCAGAGTCGATCGAGTGCCGGTTCACGGCGGCTCGCTGCGACTCTATGCCGCTCCCGCAGGCAGCCAGGGCGAGCATGCCGCAGAGGTACTCGCCGCCGTTGCGGACGAAGTGCGTGCCGGCCTTACCTCGTTGGACCGGCTGCGGGGATTCGCCGCTCAGGTGGAGCGCAACCGCGCTGCTCTGGTGGCCTTACTGAAGCGGCTCCGCGCCGAGGGCCACGCGATCGGCGCCTATGGGGCACCGGCCAAGGGCAACACGCTGCTCAATTTCTGCGGAGTGGGGACCGAGCTGGTGCCTTATACCGTAGACCGCAATCCCCTCAAAGTCGGGCGCTATACTCCGGGGATGCACCTGCCCGTTCTTCCGGTCGAGGCGATTCGCGATCGGCGGCCGGACTTCTTGCTGATCCTGGCCTGGAATTTTGCCGAGGAGATCATGCGCCAGCAGGCCGAGTTTGCCGCCGGAGGTGGTCGCTTCATCCTGCCGCTGCCAATGCCGGAGGTGGTTACCTAGGTAGGCGCGTCGGAGCGGTCCTTCTCGGGGTGGCGCTCGTTGTTGCGTTCCCGCAACTATTCGGGAAAGCGCCAGGGTCCCGCTGTGGGACGGTTGGGTGTAAGTTGCTGTGGTTGAAAGGATTGCGAATCTGGACCGCGGCAGGAAATCGGCCCTGGATCTTGCAGACTTAGGGGGTGCACGCCAAGGGTGTACCTGTAAGGAGAGGAAGGTCGGACGCCAATGCGGGTCTATCTGGCTGATCTGGGTCACAACCAAGTCACTATCAGCTCCGACGTGTATCCGTTGGGAGTGGCGAATCTCGCCACTTATCTGCGGGCCTACCTCAAGTCGGCCGAAGCGCCGG
>DATCWE010000173.1:0-14600 GCA_036566495.1 Gemmatimonadales bacterium
AGCGCTGGCCGCCTACGCCTACTTTCACCCCGCCACTCCCCTCGACCCTGGGCGGGTGGTCGTCTTCCCGTTTACCGACGCCGAGCCCGGGCACGAACGCGAGGCGGAGCAGGCCACCATTCTGGTGGGAACCGCCCTTGAACGCATGGAGCCCACCCGCTGGCTCGACGGCTGGTCCCTGCTGAGCCCCTCCGAGCGGAGCAGCCTCAGCCGGATCGCCCCGGCACGATCGGCGCGGCTCGCCCGGGCGCAGCGCGCCCGGTACTACCTCGACGGATCCATTGTCCGGCAACCCGATTCCCTGCGAATCCTCGTGCAGCTCCACGACCTCGAGCAGCGCAGCGACACCAGCGTCCACGCGGCGGGGCCGCCGGGCGCCTCGGTGGCGGAGCTCGGGATCGCAGCCGTGGTCGGGCTGCTGCCCCGGCTGACCGGCCTGGAACGCGTGATCGATGTTTCGAGCCTGCGCGGACGGAACCCCGTCGCGGTGTCGAATTGGGTACGAGGAGAGCGCGAATACCGCCAGTCGCGGATGCGGCCGGCCTTGGAGTACCTGCAGCGCGCCGTGACGGAAGACGAGCTGCTTGCGCCGGCGGCGCTGCGCGGGGCGACCGCCGCGATCTGGATCAACCGACCCGACACCGCTCGGGCCCTGGTCAGCATTGCGCTCCGGAGTCCCCAGGCACTGGCCCCGCGCCAAGCGGCATTCGGCGCCGCGCTCCAGCACTTCCTGTTGGGCAGGGCGGATTCGGCGGTCATCGCCCTGCGGCGAGTCCTCGCCCTCGATCCCGAGTGGGCCGATGCCTGGATGCTCCTGGGAGAGGTGTATCTCCATCTGTTGCCCAGCATCAACCGCGATCCCCAGGCGCTGGGCGCCGTCCCTCCCCCCTCGACCTGGCCGCTGGAGAGCTGGGCCGAAGAAGCCTTCAAGCGCGCCCTGGCGCTCGACCCGGGGTTCACACCCCCGCTCTCCCACTTGGCGGAGATCGCCGCGCGGCGGGGTGACCGCGGGCAGTTCGGGCGCTACGCAGATCTGTTGCGGCGCGCCAATGCGGACTCGCTGCCCCTGGCAACGATCGCACTGATGCGGGCCTGTCTCGATCGCGCCCCGCGCGAACTCGACTGGAATCGGGAAGCCCACCGCAGCATGCGCATCGTGTTCCGGGTCGGAGTCATGCTCCAGGGCGCGTCGGACCCGGCAGCGCGGCGCTGCGGCCGCGGCGCATTCACGGGATTGCTCGGGGCCGATTCGGCCCGGAACCAGGAAGACTGGAGCTCGCTGGTGTCCCTGCACGCCATGCTTGCCGCGGAAGGAGCGGGTGCCGCGGCGCTCGGCCTCGCCGACTCCGCGATTCGCGGTGGCATGAACGCCCCGCTCGGCCTCTACGTCCTCGACGCGGCCGCCGGCCTCGATCCCGGCCAACGGGCCGACGCGTTCGTGGCGCAGCTCCAGGCCGCAATCGCCACCCGCCCGGCGCCTTCACTCTGGCTGCTGACGCTCTGGAGCGCCCAGCGGGCCGACACCGCGTGGCTGTTTCGTGCCCGCGCGGAGCTCAAAAGACGAATGGCCGCACCGACCGGCGGCAGACTCGATTCCTTGATGGCTCGCGTGGCCGATGCCTATGTGGCGTTGGCGGAGCACGACAGCGTGATCGCGCTCAAACTTTTCGGCGCGCTGGCTCCCACCGGAACCATCGACGAACTCGAGGGGACGGTTTGGGAACCCCTGGCGCCGGAACGCCTGACCTATGCTCGGCTCCTGCTCGCACAGGGCGACGCCGCGGCCGCGCACCGAGTCGCCTCGGTCTTCGATCAGCCCGGGATCTTGATTTACCCGTTGTTTCTGCGGGAAAGCCTGCTGCTTCGCGAGCGCGCCGCCCGCGCGCTGGGGGACGCCCGGCTCGCCGGGCTGGCACAATCCCGGCTGCAGGAGCTCTCGGCAACACCGCACTAGCTGTCCTTGTTCCCCTCACCAGGAGGATTCGATGGCGAAGGCACGACCGAAGACCAAGAAGCTGTCAACCGCGAAGGTGTCGATCAAGAAGCAGGCGCTGCAGCAACCGCCCTCGTTTTACGGTTTCGGAACCGACTGCTCGCTTCCCCGGGTCTGCGAGTACATCAACCGCCCGGCGGATCCAGTTTCCGGCACCATTGGACTGCGGGCCTGGCTCGCCTGGTTCTGGGCCGACTACAAGGCGCTCCGCATCGCCGTCTGCAATCTCGAGAAACAGGTCTTTGAGGCGGGGGCGGGAACCAACGCGAAGCCGCCAAAGTTCTGCAGGGGCGGCGGAGGGACCGAGCCGGCCGACCCGAAGGACCCGCCCAACTGGTGATGCGCGCCGGGAGGCCGCGAGGATCGGGGTGGCGCCGCGGCGGGCACCGCCCCTTCCCTCTCCCGCCCTAGCGCAACCCCGCCTTCAGACGTACTCTATTGCGCCCCATCGACATAGCCCGGCTTGGCCCACTACCCCGGAGGCATGCATGTTCGCCCGTCGCGCGTTCGCGAGCTTGGCGCTCGCACTCACTATCGCCGCCTGCGCCAAGCCGGCGGACCAGACCGCGGCCGCGCCCGCTGCCGTCGACTCCGCCGCCGTCACCGCTGCGGTGGCGGACCTCTGGCAGCGCTGGATCGCCGCCGATACCGCCGGCAACGTGGACGCCCTCGTGTCCATGGTCAACGACAGCGTGCGCATCGACATGCGCGGCATGCCCCCGCTGCTCGGCCGCGCGGCTTGGAGGACGGCGGCGGAGACTGCCTTCAAGTCCGCCAAGTACACCTCCATGAGCATCATGCCGACCATGACCGCTGCGATCACCAACGAGCTGGCCTATCAGCTCGGCGACTACACCGAAGGATCGCTCGTCGGCGGGAAACGCATGATGGACTACGGCCGCTTCGCCGGGGCCATCCGCAAGGATGCCGACGGCCAGTGGCGCATCGCCTACATCATGGTGTTCGCCGATTCCACCGTCTCAGTGAAGCAGTGAGGAGACCACTCATGCGACTCTTTCTGATGCTCCCGTTCGCGGCGGCGGCCCTCACGGCGGCCTGCACCCCCAAGGCCGGCGCGCCCGCCGCGGCGGCAGCGGTGGACACGGCGGCGGCCAAGACCGGGATCGACTCGACCCGGACCAGGTACGCGGCGCTCCAGGTCGCCGGTGATGCCACCGGCATCGCCGGGCTCTTCGACGAGCAGGCAGGCGTCGATATCTACGGCATGCCGCGGACCCAGGGGCGCGCGAACATCGAAGCCGCGATGAAGAATCTCTACGGCATGCGCAAATACAGCGTCACCGAGATCATGCCGCTCGAGACCAATGTCCGCACCAACCAGGACGGTAGCGAGATCGGGACCTACCACGACATGTACGAGGAGAAGGGCGTCAAGACCCACGAGTGGGGCCGCTTCCTGGTCGGGCTCGTCAAAAGTACCGACGGTGTCTGGCGCCTGAGTTATCTGATGGCGTTCCCCGACTCGCTCAAGGTCGAGAAGTAACCCCTGACGGGGGCGGCGGGCCCCGGGATCCTTCCGGCACGGTCCTCCGCCCCCTCAAGCAGGTCTCCCTGCGCCAACAGCTACAGCTTCACGACACCCGCAGCACGTCCTCCAGCGGCCCGGCGTTTCCCAGCCCCACCAGCCGCATCGCGAAGCCGATCTCCCGCCGGATCCGCGGCCAGCTCACCCGCACCCGGGCGGCCTGGGGACGCAGCCACTCGTGCTCGTCGTGCTCCTCACTCAAGCGCACCCTGGCCTGGCGCGCCACGAACGCCGCGAACACGGGGATCAGCACGACCTCGTTGGCCGCGTGACGGTAGAAGCCCTCGACCTGGCTGAGATTGTAGAGCCGCTCCGGCTCGAGCCCGGTCTCCTCGCGCAGCTCGCGCAGCGCCGAGGCAACCGGTGTTTCTCCCGGATCGATGTGGCCGTGCACCGCTTCCCACGATCCGGCCGAGCGGCCCCCCGGCGCCCGGCGCAGGCAGAGCACTTCCAGCTCTTCCGCCACCCCGCGCAGCACCAGGACGTCCACATAGCCGACGCGGACCGGAACGCCGGGCGCGTTCAGGCGGCTATACCCGCCTGCGGCTCAGGGCGCTTTCCAGCCGCGCCGCGAGCGCTTTGGCCCGGAAGGGCTTGGTCAGAAAATCGTCCGCGCCAAGCTCGAGCACCCGCACCTCGTTGTCCTCGTCGCCTTTGGCGGTGAGCACGATGACGGGCAGCTGCCGGGTGGCCGGGCGGGAACGCAGCTGCGAGAGCACCGAGTAGCCGTCCACCCCGGGAAGGTTGAGGTCGAGGAGGACGATATCGGGGTTGTGGCGATCGACCTCGTCCAGCGCCTGGGCGCCGTCGCGCGCTTCGACCACGGTATAGCCCTGCCGCTGCAGCAGGTCCCGCATCACCCGGCGCAGCTGGTCCTCGTCATCCACCAGCAGCACCATGGCACCCTTGCGCGTGATTTCGGTGCGCGCCGGAGGGAGGTCGTCCAGCAGCTCGAACGCGGGAGAAAGCTCGATGGTCGGTGCGGCCATCCGGCCTGCCGGCACCGTGCCAGCGGCGCGGACCGGGACGCCGTCGTCCTCCTCCACCACCCGCACCGGGCGGCGCGGCGCCCGGCGTTCCTCGTCCGGAGCAGCCGAGCCGCCCTTCCCGTCGTCCTCGCGGGGAGGCTCGGTCACCCGCAGGAGCTCCTCGATCGACGTCTCGCCCAGCAGCACATGCCGCATTCCGCTGTCGAAGAGCGTGCGCATCCCGCCGCTGCGCGCCGCGGTTGCGATGTGGTCGGCGGTGGCCCCTTTGCCGATCAGCCGCTCCAGCTCCTGCGTCATCACCAGAATCTCGAGGATGGCGAAGCGGCCGCGGTAGCCGGTCTGGGCGCACTCGCTGCACCCCACCGCCTGGTAGAGGTTGGCGCCGGCGGGAACGTGCTGGCGCACCCGCTCCGGGAGCGCAGCGCTCTGGCGAATCCGGCAGTGGCTGCACAGCCGCCGGAGCAGCCGCTGGGCGATGATGCCGCGCAGCGCGGAGGCGATCTTGTACGCTTCCATCCCCATGTCCACCAGCCGGGTCACCGTATTCGGGGCGTCGTTGGTGTGCAAGGTGGAAAGCACCAGATGCCCGGTGAGCGAGGCCTGCACCGCGATCTGCGACGTTTCCACGTCGCGGATCTCGCCGATCAGGACCACGTCCGGATCCTGCCGCAGAATGGAGCGCAGCGCGGTCGCGAAGGTCAGCCCCGCCTTCTCGTGCACCTGCACCTGCACGATGTTGGAGCCCAGCCGGTACTCCACCGGATCCTCGACCGTGACGATGTTGACGCCTTCGCCCTGCACCTGGCGCAGCGCCGCGTAGAGCGTGGTGGTCTTGCCCGAGCCCGTGGGCCCGGTGACCAGCAGAATGCCTTCCTTGTTGTCCAGCAGCTTGGTGACGGTGGCGCGCTCCTCTTCCAGGAACCCCAGCGCGTCGAGCGAGAGAATGGTCGCCTTGGCGTTGAGAATCCGGATCACGGCCTTTTCGCCCAGCGAAGCCGGCAGGGTCGAGACCCGCAGATCGATCGGATTGCCGTTGACCGCCACGCGGCAGCGCCCGTCTTGGGGGCGCAGCCGGTCGGCGATGTCCATCCCCGACATGATCTTGATGCGCGACACCAGCGGCAGTCCCGCGGAGCGCGGGATCTTCATGACCTGGCGCAGCACCCCGTCGATCCGGTAGCGGACCACCACGCCGCCTTCCGCGGGCTCCACGTGAATGTCGCTGGCACGACAGGTGATCCCGTCGGCGATCAGTGTGTCGACCAGCTTGATGATGGGGCGCGCCTGCGCTTCTTCCGCGCTGGCCTGGTACTCATCCGCCTCGTCGCTGAGCTGGGTGACTTCGTTTTCGCTGATGCCGGAGAGCAGCTTGGAGACCACGTCCTCCGGCCGGTAGAGCTCGTCGAGCTTGTCGCGGATCTTGCCGGGCGAGAGCAGCAACAGGCGCACTTCCCGCCCGGTCGCGAAGGCCAGCATCTTCTCGGCGTCGATATCGAACGGATTGGCGGTGGCGATCTCGAGATAGGAATCGGTGGTGCGCAGCGGCAGGATGTGATACTTGCGGGCCACCTGTTCCGGCACCGTGTCCTGCACGTGGTGATCCAGCATCGCCAAGTCGGCGACCGGCATGCGGAAGCGCGCGGCAACGGCCTGGACGATCTGGTCGTCGGCCAGGAAGCGCCGCTCGACCAGCGCCTCCCAGAGCGAACCGGCATTCCCCGCGTCGCGCCGAAGCAGGGCAAGCTGCTGCTCCGAGACGAGCGAGGAGACTGTCGGTACCAGCCACTCGTCCGTGAACGACATGATGCTGCTTTCCGCGGATGGATGAAGAATCCCCAACGCGGCGAAATGTAGGCGGGCCGGGGGACTGGCGGCTAGAGGATCGGCCACCACTCCGGGCTCACGTCCACCGTCAGCCGCAGCCTGGCGTCGCTGCCGCGCAGCGGCCGCGCCAGCTCGAAGCGCACCAGGCCCTGCAACAGCTCCGCGGCGATGCCCAGAATCGGCCGCGCCCCGTGGCTGCTCTGCCAGTCGAGGCCCTCCATCGCCCCCCCGGCCCACCCCACTCCGAAGAGCGGCGCGATGATGGCCCGGTTTCCGGTCGTCGCGAACGCTCCCAGCCCGAAGGCGGGTACCGGTACGCTCAGGCGCCACTCGAGCTGGGTAGTGAACACGCGCCGCCCGCCATAGCCGCGATATTGCTCCGACGGCAGCGTGCCGCGGCCCCCAATCGCGAAGCTGCGTGCTTTGGGCAACCCCGTCGTCGCGATCCCTGCCAGAGTCCGCAGCCGCAGGTGCCCAAGGAAGATCGGCACGCTGCCGTCGGTGCGCAGACTGACGCGCAGATAATCGGATTCTCCCGTCCCTGCCTCGGCGGCCCACAGCGCCTTGAGATCGGAGCGGTCCAGTCCGCCGCGCGCGGCGAGCGAGAGCGCGGCGCGACCCAGCACATAAGTCCCGCTGCCCAGCGCGGGATTGGGCTGGTATTCCTTGCGCAAGGGCCGCGCGGTGGTCTCCACCGAGCCGGTGCGCTCGAGCCGTGAGGCCAGCTCCAGCGTCCACCGCTGGTTGATCCGATGCCGCACCCCCAGCCCGAGCTCCTCGCCCAGCACATAGCTGCCCAGGTCGACGGCGGCCTCCTGGGCCAGGAAGGAGTTCACCACTCCGCTCACCACCGGCTCGTCGCCGATGTCCCGAATGATGCGTCGCCCCTCAACGCTCCATTCGGTGGCACCCCGGGTTAGACCGGCGCCGACGCCGGCGGTGATGCGATGGTCGGAGAGCCCGTACCCGATCGAGCCGCGCAGCTGATACCCGCCGTTGAAGCGGAAGCCCAGTCCGAAGCCGAAGGCCAGACCCTGCACTCGGTTCACGTGGATCAAATCGCTCAGCGACGTGGTGCCGAAGCGGCGGCGCGGCAATCCTTCCAGCATCTGCCGTGATACCAGATCCTGCGCGCGCGACTGGAGCTCCTCGAATTCCCGCCGGTCGAACGGATCGGCGCCCTCGGCGGCGGCCCGCAGCGAGCTGGTCCAGCGGCTGGTGTCGCGGACCGGTGCGCGCAAACCGCCGAACTCGGGGGCCGCGCGGAGCGCCGGCGGGAGCGCGACCCCGAAGTCGTACTCGCCGATTTCCCAGCGGCTGCGGATGATGGTCCGGAATGGGAAGTCGAAGGCCGACGAGCGCCGCCGGATCTCGACCTGCTGGGCATAGGGCAGCCACCACTTGGCTTCGAACAACGACTGCTCGAGCACCACGCTGATGTCTTCGAGCTCTTCGTCGCGGTAGGCGGCCGGCGTGAAGCTGAACTGGAAGCGCACCAGCGCCGCGGTACTGCGCTCCAGATAGAGGGTTCCGATCACCAGCGGGCGCGTGGGGTCGCGGGGGCGCACCTGCACCGCCAGGACCTCGAGATCTCTCCGGCCCATCCGCAGCGTCAGGGTATCGCGAATGCCGAAGTCGTACTCGCCGAGGCCCTGGAGCGAGAGCGGGTGGATGGCATCCCTCACTTCATCGCCCTCACCCAGCCGGATCAGCGGGCCGAAGTTGTTGGTGACGATGCCGAGATGGTCGCGATGATAGTGGATCTGGATCGGCAGAAAGCTGCCGTCGCGCCAGGCCACGATGCGCTGCTTGCTGAGATCCGGCGCCTCCCAATACACTTCGACGTCCAGCTCGTCGGCCTTGGCAAGCCGCGGCGGATCGGGAAACCCCGGGCCGAATTGCACCAGATAGAACACGAAGCCGTGCGCGTGGTTGCGATAGGTTCGCAGGGCGCTGTCGGCCGGGGGGGCTTCTCGCAACAGAATGGCGCGCCGGATCAGCTGCCCGACCTCGGGATCGTTCCAGGTCTGAGCGCGCAGCTGTGCCGGTAAAAGCAGGGAGACCAGCAGGGTGACGAATGCGCGGCGCATCGGTATCGCAGCAATAAGCAGCGCCGGCCGCGCCGGAGCAAGCGCGGCACTCGGCCTGCTCCTGGCTTGCGGCACGCCCCAAGGGATCGGGCCCGGAAGTCCGGCCGCTGCCGCGCCCAAGCCGCTGCCGCCCCGGCCGCTGGCCGAGGTCTTCGTGCTGGAGGCGGCCGGGGCGCAGCCCGATGACAGCGTGATCGCGCTGGTGCCCGGCGCACACCGCGTGATCGTGCTGCGCCGCTCGGCGCCCGACTTCGGACTCTTCGCGCGCATCGAGCTGGGAGATTCCACCCTCCAGCCGCCCGCCGGCGCTCCCGAGCCCGCGCTCGCCGTCCACCCTCGCCCCGGCGAGTACGGTCTGGAACTCGACGTGCGCGGCAGCGTGGGCCAGGGCGGCACCATTCTCTTCAGCTATGGCTCCCATTTCGTGGCGCCCGCAGGAGCCCGGGAGCGTTACGGCAGCGACATCTTCTTCGAGCGCCAGCTCGCCATCGGCCGGCTCGACAGCACCGGCCAGGTGGTGTTCCTCCCCACGCGGCGACCCGGCTCGGATATGCTGCAGGCGCCTCTGGCGGGACCGGGGCGCTACCTCGTCGCGGCTCCCCGCTGAGGCGGCAGCGTGCCCTGGCAGCTGGTCCCCCTGAAAGGCGGCGCGCTGCTCAGCCTGCCCGATGGCCGCAGCGCGGTCGTCGGCCGCGGCCCGGGGTGCGACTTGTCCCTGGACGACGACACCATCTCCCGCCGGCACGCCGAGCTGCGCCCCGACGCGGCCGGCATCGCGCTGCGCGACCTCGGCAGCAGCAACGGGGTGCGCGTGAACGGCGTCAAGGTCACCCAGACCAGGCTCGCGGAGAGCGATCTGGTGACCTTCGGACAGCTCGCGTTCCGGGTGGTGCGCACCCCGGTGGAGGACGCGGCGGGAGTGCGCGAGCCCGCCCCCGAAGCGGAGCTGCCGCCCGGAACCATCGTCCGGTCCATCGACGTCAGCAGCGGTGGCGGCGCGCTGGCCCGCTTGCAAGCCGAGCGCCTCGCGCGGCTGCTGGAGCTCGCCCAAAAACTTTCCGGCGCAATCGAGCTGGACGCGCTGCTCGCGCTGATCGTGGCGCAAGCCGCGGCACTGCTTCCCGTCGACCGCGTGGCGCTCCTGCTCGAGCAGGAGGGAGAGCTGCGCCTGGCGCACTGGCACAACCGGCTGGGAGCAGCGCCCGTCGCGGTGCCCCGCAGCATCGCCCGCCAGGCGTTTCGGGACCGGACCCCCGTGTCCAGCGAGAACGCCCTGGCGGATCCGCGTTTCCAGAGCGGTTCCGTGGTGCAGGGCCAGGTGCGCGCCGCGCTGTGCGTCCCCCTGCTCGCGGATCAGGAGCGCGTGCTGGGGGTCCTCTACGTCGATTCGCTGACCGCCGCGCAGCCCTTCTCCGAGAGCGATGCGGCGCTGTGTTTTGCCTTCGGTGGGCTCGCTGCGGTGAGCATCGCCAAAGCGCATTTTGCGGAAGCGGCGCGGCGCGAGGCCGTCTCCCGCGCCAATTTCGAGCGCTTCTTTGCCCCGGGAGTCGCGGCGCAGATCGCGGCGCACCAGAGCGGCGCCCGTCCTGGCGGGGAGCGTCGCGCCGTCACGGTGCTCTACAGCGACGTGCGCGGATTTACCCGCCTGGCGGAAACCCTCCCGCCCGAAGCGGTTGCGGCCCAGCTCTCGGAGTACTTCGCGGCAATGGTGGAGCTGGTCTTCGCCCACGGCGGCACCCTGGACAAGTTCATCGGCGACGCCCTCCTGGCGGTCTGGGGTGCCCCCCTTCCCGCGACCGACGCCGCGGACCAGGCACTGGCCGCGGCCCGAGCCATGCAGGGGGCGATGGGCGGGCTCAACGCGCACTGGTGCACGGTGGGCCAGCCGGCCCTGGGGGTCGGCATCGGTTTGCACCATGGGGACGCGTTCACCGGGACCATTGGGAGCCCTCGCCGACTCGAATACACGGTCATCGGTGACGTGGTGAACGTCGCCGCCCGGCTCTGCGCGGCAGCCGAGGCCGGTGAAATCGTGCTCAGTGAGTCAGTGCGGGAAAATCTGGACCAGGCCTCGGCGCTGAGCGCCGCGGAGCCGCTGGCTCTTCGCGGCCGGGAAGCGGCCGTGACGGCTTATCGAATCGGAGCGCAAAATGGTTGAGCGCAAGTATTGGCCGGTGCTGGGTCTGCTCGCGTGCTGCTGGCTGCTCCCGGGCTGCCGGGACACCGGCCAGGACGAACTGCTGCAGAAGCCCATCTCGACCCGCGCACGCGAGAGCGCGCTGGCCAAGTCGGGCTTGCCCGGGGCGACCGGAATCGGAAGCGCCCTCAGGGTGAGCGATAGCGCTGACGCGCGCCGCAAGCGCGAGGATTCCATCGCCAACGCGGTGCCCTGAACAGCAGTCACCGGTCACCGGTCACCGGTCACCGAATCGATACGCCCAGCCTGCCTGGGCCAGCAGGTCGAGCACCAGCCGAACCGGCAGCCCCATCACCCCGAAAAAATCTCCTTCGATCCGCTCGATCAGCGCGGCGCCGTAGCCCTGGATCCCGTAGGCCCCGGCTTTGTCCAGCGGTTCGCCGGTGGCGACGTAGGCGCGCAGCAGCGCCTCGCTCGCCGGACGGAAGTACACGGCCGTGCTGTCCATGGCAGCGTATTCGGCGCCGTCGGCGCGCAGATGCACCGCGCTGAGCACCTCGTGGCGGCGGCCCTGGAGCCGTTGCAGCATCCGCAGCGCGTCCTCGGGGTCGGCGGGCTTCTCCAGTATCTCGTCTCCCAGCGCTACCGTGGTGTCGGCGCCGAGCACCCAGGCACCGGGGACGGCCCGCACCTTGTCCCGCGCCAGTCGCCTGACGTAGGCGGCGGGCGCCTCTCGCGGCAGCCGGATTTCCTGCACGTTCGCCGCTTCCACGCGGTGCGGAATCCCCAGCATGCCGAGGAGCTGGTGTCGCCGCGGCGAGCTGGAGGCCAGCACGAGAGGATGCTTCATGCCGAGCGCTCCAGGATCAGCGTCACCGGCCCGTCGTTCAGGATTTCCACCTGCATCATCGCCCCGAACTCGCCGGTGGCCACCGGAAGCCCCCGGGCCCGCAGCTGGGCGCAGAAACCCTCGTAGAGCGGCACCGCGACTTCCGGGCGGGCCGCCTCGATGAAGGACGGGCGCCGGCCTTTCGACGCGTCGCCGTAGAGCGTGAACTGGCTCACCACCAGCACCGCCCCGCCCACCTCGGCCAGCGCGAGATTCATCTTTCCTTCGGCGTCGGAGCAGACCCGCAACCCCGCGATCTTCTCCGCCATCCATTCGGTCACTCCGGGCGTGTCGCTATGGGTAAAGCCCACCAGCAGGCAGTAACCCGCCTCGATCTGGCTGACCCGGGTTCCCCCGATGGAAACCGACGCGCGGATGACTCGCTGCAGCACGACTTTCATGGCAATCAGGGAATCAGGGAATCAGGGAATCAGGGAAGGACAAGTTAGAGCGAGGGTGGAAAAACAGAAGGGGGCGCCATCGCAGCACCCCCTGATTGCCTGATCGCCTGATCGCCTGATCCCTACTCCGCCGTCACCGACTTGGCCAGATTGCGCGGCTGGTCCACGTTGCACCCTCGCCGTACCGCGACGTAGTACGCGAACAGCTGCAGCGGCACGCTCGCCAGGATCGGCGTGAGCAGGTCGTGCGTGGGTGGAATGGTGAACACGGCGTCGGCCAGTCGCGCGATCTCGCCGTCGCCTTCGGTGCAGATCGCGATCACCCGCCCGCCCCGCGCCTTCACCTCTTCCACGTTGCTCACGATTTTGCCGTACACGCCGTCCTGCGGAGCGATGAAGACGACCGGCATGTTCTCGTCGATCAGGGCAATCGGTCCGTGCTTCATCTCCGCCGCCGGGTAGCCCTCGGCGTGGATGTAGCTGATCTCCTTGAGCTTGAGCGCGCCTTCCAGCGCGACCGGGAAATTCACCCCGCGGCCCAGATAGAGGGCATTGCGGGCGGTGGCAAACCGGTCCGCCAGCACCTCGACCTCGGGGGCGCGCGCCAGCACCTGGCGGATCTGGTCGGGCAGTTGCTGCAGCGCGTGGATCAGGCTGCGGCCCTGCAGCACGCTCAGCGCGCGCAGCCGGGCCATGCGCAGCGCCACCATCGCCAGCGCCGCGACCTGGCAGCTGAAGGCCTTGGTGCTCGCGACCCCGATCTCGGGGCCGGCCCGCAGGTAGAGTCCGCCCTGGACCTCCCGGGCGATGCTGGAGCCCACCACGTTGACCAGACCGAGCGTATGCGCGCCGCGCCGCTTGGCCTCGCGCACCGCCGCCAGCGTATCGGCCGTCTCACCCGACTGCGAAACGGCGATGACCAGGGTCCGCTCGTCCACCACGGGGTTGCGATAACGGAATTCCGACGCGTATTCCACCTCGCAGGGAATCCGGGCCATCTCTTCGAAGATGTATTCGCCGATCAGGCCCGCGTGCCAGGAAGTTCCGCAGGCCGTGATGATGACCCGATTGAAGCGTGCGAGCTCCTCGTCGCTCAGGTTGAGCCCGCGCAACCGCGCGCTGCCGTCTTCCTCGAGCAGGTGCCCGCGCACCGTGTTGGTCAGGCTCTCGGGCTGCTCGAAGATTTCCTTGAGCATGAAATGGGTGTAGCCGCCCCGCTCGATCGTGGCCAGGTCCCACTCGATCTGGTTGATGGGCTTGTCGACGTGGGTCTCGGTGAGGTTGCGGACCCGGTAGCCGTCGCGGGTCAGCACCGCCATCTCGCCGTCGTCGAGGTAGACCACGCTGCGGGTGTGCTCCAGGATGGCGGAGGCGTCCGAGGCGACGAAGTACTCCCCGTCGCCCACGCCCACCAGGAGCGGCGATCCGTTGCGCGCCGCCACCAGGGTGTCCGGCTCCTCCGCGCAGATCACCGCAATGCCGTAGGCCCCTTCCACGTCCCAGAGCGCCTGCTCCACCGCGCGCTCCAGATTCCCGCCGTAGTACACCCCGATCAGATGGGCCAGCACTTCCGTGTCGGTATCCGACTGGAAGACGTGGCCGCGCTTCTCCAGGGCCTTCCGGATGCTGGCGGCGTTTTCGATGATGCCGTTGTGGATGACGGCGATGCGGCCGCTGCGGTCGAGATGGGGATGCGCATTGGGCGTCGTGGGCGCACCGTGGGTGGCCCAGCGCGTGTGCCCGACGCCGATGGTGCCCTGCGGCGCTTCCGTTTGCAGATTCTCGACCAGTGCGGCGAGCTTCCCCGCGGTCTTGCGAACCTTGATGCCGTCTCCATTGATGACCGCGACGCCGGCGGAGTCGTAGCCGCGATACTCCATGCGGCGCAGCCCCTCGATCAGGATCGGAGAGGCCTGCTTGGGACCCACGTAGCCGACGATGCCACACATCGCGCGAACGACCTCGCCTCTAGAGAAGTGACCGGCAAGCGTCCAACAAGTCCTCGGCGGCCGCGGCGCTGGGGGCTTCGGCGATGATCCGAATCACCGGTTCGGTGCCCGAGGGGCGCAAATGCACCCAGCGATCCGGCCAGGCCAGGCGCAACCCGTCACGCTCGTCCACAGCGGCCCCGGGGAGGCGGTCTTTCAGACCCGCGTATGCCTTGGATAAATCTGCTCCCCGCTTCAGCTTAGCCTTTACGATCCGATACCGTGGAGCGGCCGCTACCAGCGCGGAAACCGGCCGACTTTCACGTGCAAGGTACTGCAAGATCAAAGCCACCCCTAGGGGAGCGTCCCGGCCCAGATGGAGTGAAGGAAGGATTACTCCTCCATTGCCCTCTCCCCCCAGCACCGCGCGTTCGTGCTGCATCGCCTTGACGACGTTCGATTCGCCGACAGGCGCACGGACGAAGCGGGCGCCGACCGCTCTGGCGGCGTCCTCCACCACCAGGCTGGTCGAGAGGTTGGCCACGACGGTGGGACGCTGGGACGCTGGGGTCGCTGAGTCCGTCCGGCCCAGCACCGACCGCACCGCGAAGGCCAGGGTGTAATCCTCTCCGATCGCCGCTCCGCGCTCGTCGACCAGGGCCAGCCGGTCGACGTCGGGATCGACCGCCATCCCGACCTGCGCGCCCGAGCGCTTCACCAGGTCGGACAGCTCACCCAGGTTTTCGGGGAGGGGCTCGGGCTCGCGGGGGAAGCGCCCATCGGTCTCCAGATTGATACCGCTG
>DATCWE010000213.1:0-3720 GCA_036566495.1 Gemmatimonadales bacterium
CGCGCCGGGCCAGAGCCGCGGAATCGACCGGATCGGCGTGGCGGGCCGGAGCGGTCAGGTCCTGGAAGATTCGCGGCGAGCTCACGATCGCCGCTTTTTCCGGAGCGGCGAGCGGTACCTTGATGACCTCGATGCGGAAGAGTGCGGTGTTGGGATCCTCATCCATCGGCCGCCCCGAGCAACCCGGGAGCTCGCTCGGGGAACGCACCGGAGCCGAGCCGGAGACGTACACGTAGACGTTGGCCGCGTCGTTGGGGTCCTGCACCACGGTGTGGGTATGCGAGCCGCGACAGGTCTGGACGTTGGCGAGGTACTTCGGGTGCTTGATGTCGGTGATGTCGAAGATGCGGATGCCGCGCAGCCGGTCGTGACTCACGGAATCCTGCACACCCTGCATGCCGCAGTCGAGCCGCCCACTGGTCGACTCGCCGGACACGAACAGCAGATTGCGATACACCGAGACGTCGCTCTGCGAGCCGGGGCAGACGTACGCGGTGTAGAGCGCGGGCTTCTTCGGGTTCGAGATGTCCCAGATCTGGTGGCCGCTGTAGTTCCCCTGGATCGCATAGTTCCCGACGAAGGAGAGATCCGAATTGACCAGCCGCCGGTCGCCCGGCGTGCTGGCATTCATGAATTTCTCCGAGGGCGGCGTATTCGAGACCAGGCGAAGGTTCCAGGCGGCAGTGCCGGCGTCGAACCATCCCGCGCGGAGTCCCACCCGGGGGTCGGGGCTGGGCGGCGTCATCGCCAGGTCGGGTCGAGGCTCGGGTCCGGTGCCGGGCGCGGCGGAGCCGGCGCAGGACGCGATGAGCGCGCTGCCAAGCGCAGACAGGATGCGAGACCTGAAGGTCATGGGTGATTCCGGTGGAAGTCGCAAGTCGGGAGGTCGGGGAGCATTCGTCTTACGGGCTTGGGGCTGCCGGGGGCAGGGCCTCGAGCATCTTGCTCATGAAGTCGATCTCGGTGGTTTGATCGGCGCTGACATCGGACACGAACTTGAAGACCTTGTCATCCTGCGCGGCGCCCTGAGACCCCATCAACTGTTCCACCATGGTGATCGCCCCTTGGTGGTGCTGAATCATGAAGCTGAGAAAAAGCCGGTCGAAGTCGGGGCCGCGGGCCTGGTCCAGCCGGGCCAGCTGTTCGGGCGTCAGCATCCCGGGCATCATGGCGTGCTGCATTCCCGGCATGAGGACATGGGACGGGTCGCCGTCGGGAACCGGCAGGTGACGGTCTTGCAGCCAGCTCTGCATGAAGGCGATCTCGTCCCGCTGACCGACCACGATGCGCTCGCACAGGGCACGCACCGGCAAGCTCGCCCCATGGCTGGGCGCCCAGCCGGCGATCAGCACCGCCTGGGCATGGTGGCCGATCATGCCGGACATGAAATGGACATCGGCGGCGGAATAGGCGGGGCGGCCGCTGTCGGCCCGCGCCGCCGCGGCGGGACTGAGGGGTGGGGCACCCGTGCCCACCGGGGCTCGCGCGCAGGCCACGATCGTCAGGGCGGTGAACAGCGAAGCCCCGGAGAGCGGCCGTGTCATGTCCATGATACTAGGAGATACGGACCGGGCTGCAAAGCCGTTGGCAATCCGCTCAGGGCCGCTCGGCGCGTACCGCAGGGGCGAGCGGTGGCGGAGGCGGCACGTCGTTCCAGTTGATGATCGCGTTGAAGACCAGGTTGAACTCACCATGGTTCTGCCAGCGGTAGATCGGGTTGTTGGCGAACAGCAGTACCCGGCCCTTCCCGTTGAATGCGTTGGGCACATCCACCGCGAAGGCGCGTCCCTTGAGGTTGTCGGCACCGACCATCAACCCGCTCAGCACCGACGCGTCGCCCCCCTTGTACTGGGCGAGCACGTTGGCCTGATCCGCTACCCCCACGCGGAACACCTGAGAGCCCTGGCCGAATTTGACCGGAAACACGGGCTTTTCATAGCCGTAGAACACCGGGTGGTCGCCGCGCTTGATTTCGGCCTGGATCAACGGCTTCTGGGCGGTGACCCCGGTCGGAGCTTCGGTGTCGACGCTGTGGGCGAAGCCGAACTCGATCGGAAAGCGCACGGCGCCGAGGGTCGTGATCAGGGTGCCACCCTCGGAGAGAAACCGCTCGAACGCCGAAACCCCGGCGGCGCCGAACCCACCGGTCATGTCCGGCGTCTCGCCGTACATCCCGAGGAACTTGAATTTGTCGCTCTTCTGATATGGCTGGGGCTTCGCGGCTGGCGCCGCCAGGACCGAGGTGCGCGTGATGTTTTGTGCCGCCATCACGATCACGTCATAGTCCGCTTTGAGGTTTCCCTTGGCCACCCGCTCCTTGTAGATCAGGTCGAAAGGGATGCCGAACTGGTCGAACGCGTGGCGGTACCAGCCGAGCTCCTGGGTGCCGCTCCACTGGGAATAGATCGCGACGCGGGGAACATCGGCCTCATGGGTTTTGACCGAAGGCAGTGCGGTGAGTGCCGCCACGGTGAGGCCGAGGACTTCGGCCTCGCTGCGCGCGGCCTGCAGATCGGCGGCGCTTCCCGTGACGAGGAACGAACCGGCTGGGAAGCTGACGCTGTCGGCGCTGAACGCCTGCTCGGCCACCTGCATGGTCAGCGCCCTCAGGTGGTAGCGGAATGTGATCATGTTGGTCGAGCCGTAGTGCGCTACCGCGAGCCCCGCGGTGCCGCTTCCGGTCACCTTCCCGTGCCACTCCACCTTCTCGACCGGTGTCACTTTCGCGTCGAGGATCGCTTTGTCCTTGAGCTCCTTGACGTCGACATTCATCGCGTAGCCCATCGACCAGCCGCTGTCGTCATACGTCGTGAGCGCCGGATCGGGATAGTTCTGCCGCTCGAGCAGGTTCTTGGCGAGACGGCCATACGGCTGGTCCAGCTTCACGACGTAGGCGCCGGCAGCCAGGGTATCCGGGCCTGCCTTGTAGTCTGCCGTCAAGCGGCCGACTTCGATACCCTGGGCGCGGAAAATGCCGACCAGAGTCGCGACGCGCGTCATGTCGCGCTGGAGCGGGAACGCGTACGCGTACGGCGCCTTAGAACGGCCGTCCTCGATCGCGTTGCGCGTCTTCACATAGAAGTTCTCGAGCACCAGGTTGGGGAACATGGAGGTGAGCTGCAGTGCCGACAGCACGCCAGTCTCCATGTAGTTGGTGTTGTTCCGCCGGGTAAAAGTGTTTATCGCGTTGGGCGGAATCGGGATGCCGCGATACCACTCACGGGGCTGTCCACCGCCGCGACCGGTGGGGACCGGCCCCCGCCGGGTCACCGCCAACGCCGAATCCGGCCGGGCGCTCTCGCGGGTGGTTTTCGCTGCGGTCCGGATCGAATCGAGGTTGACGTCCCGACCCGACTGGGTTTCGTACATCCGCATCATGCCGTTGTGGTTGTAGGCCACGGAGCCGAGGTATCCGGGAGACCAGCCATCCATGAAGGCATGGGTATACACGCCCGGCATGCCCCACTTGGTCATCTGCGACAATTCCCAATTCGAGAAGAACGGCAGCTCGGCGAAGAGCAGGGGGTCGAGATTGGGGTTCTGCGGCGGGCCGCCGCTGTAGGTGTACAACAGGGGCTGGGCCTCGTGCAGATCATGCATGATCGGCGGATGCGCCGTGTAGTACCAATCGGTCAGCGCCCGCATCGACAGCTGCGAGAGGTTGATGTCGCGGTTGTTGTCGTGGTACACGTACTTGCCCCAGTAGGGTACTCCCGTGCC
>DATCWE010000271.1:0-4227 GCA_036566495.1 Gemmatimonadales bacterium
CCGCCGCCACCGCCCGGGCTGGGCTACTTCGGGCTGGGCCTGATGCTGCTGGGCGCCCTGCTCTCGCGCCGGCTGCCGAGCGCGTTCCAGGCCGCCTATGCGATCTGCCTGGTGCTCTCGGTGCTCTATTCGGTGCCGCCGGTCCGGCTCAAGGCGCGGGCCGGCGCCGACTGGGTCATCAACCTGTTCGGCTTCGGTTTCCTCACCCCCTACGCCGGCTGGGCGCTGACCGGCAACGAGCTGACCGCGGCGGGACGGATCGTGCTGATCGCCTTCGCCCTCTTGTTCAGCGCGCTCTATCCGCTCACCCAGCTCTACCAGCTCGAGGAGGACCGCCGCCGCGGCGATCGCACCCTGTCCGTGGTGCTCGGGCTCGACCGCAGCCTGGCCCTGGCACTGCTGATGGCCGCGCTCGCCTTCGCCGGTTTCGCGCTGGCGGCCGGCAAGTCCGCGTGGCCCGCCGGCAGTGATGGCCTGCTGCGCTGGAGCGCGCTCGGGCTGGCAGCCCTTGCCTGGGCCGCGGTGCTGCTGCCCTGGTGGCTGCGCCGCGGCGCCATGCAGCCCGCCGAGCACCAGCGCGGAATGCACCGCGCGCTGGGGGCCTGGGCGCTTACCGATGTGGCGGTGCTGTTCGCCTGGGCGCGGTAGGGCTGGAACCGGGGTGTGGAAACCGGATCGGCTTTACTAACTTTCCCGCCACCCGCACCCACCGGAGTCGTTCATGACGTCGGCCGTGGCCCTCGATAGCGCGCACGACCAGACCGCGCTCCCCGACATCCTGCGCGCCGGCGTCAAGCTGGGCCTGCTGCAATGCGTGCTGATCGCCGCCTTCGGGCTGCTGCAGCCCCGCATCGCCGGCGCGGTCGAGCTGGTGGTCTGCGGCGCCATCCTGTTTATCGGCATCGCGGCCACCATCGTGCTGCCCGGGCAATGGACCCGCGCCCGTACCATCGAGGGCATCGCCGGGGCGGCCGGAATCGGATTCGCCGCGGCGATCGTGTTCCTGATCGTGGACGTCGTGCTCTTCCAGCCGATCCATTTGTACACCAATCGCTGGCTTGAAATCGGCGGGGGGAGCAACTGGTGGTACCACCCCGTCTGGTGGATGGTCGGCACCTACCTGACCTGGATGGGGGCCTGGATTCAGGCCAACCAGCTCGCCCGGAGCGGTCGGGCCAGCCCTGTCGCCCTGGTGCTGGGCACCGCAATCCTGGCGGCAGTTTGCCTTGCGATCGGCGTATTGCTCGGCGTGCCCAACACCCGCTGGGGGCTGGGCGGCTTTGCCGTCGCGACCCTCCCGGCGCTCGCGCTGTACACCCTGCTCACTTCGCTGGGAGCGCGCCGCCGCTAGCGGTGTCCCTGGCCCGCGGGTTGGTTCGCCTGGTGGGATGGCTGCTCACGCCGCTGGTGGCGTGGGCGGCTTCGTTTGCGGGGGCATGGCTGGGCGCCTCGCTCGCCGGGCGCTTCAAGAGCTCCGCCACCGCCACCTACGTCGTGATCGGCTTCGGCGCCGCGTTCGGCATAGCGGCCGCCTGGGGCTGGCTGCACTACCTCCGCCGCTCGCCCAAGCTGCAGGAGACCCTCGCTGTGGCCCCGGACGGCACACCGCTTGCTGCGATTGAGAAGGATTCCCCGCCGGAGCAGTGATGACCCGCTCGGTTTGCCGCTCTGTTCTCCTGGGATTTTGCCCCTTGGCGCTGGGCTGCGCGCGCGGCGAGCCGGGGCCGGGCATCCCACCCGCCGCAGAGCAGGCCCCCGTTGCGATGAAGGACTCGCTGGTGCTGAGCGCCCCGGGCGGGGTCACCATCTGGCTCACCGAAGGCCGGCCGGCCACCGATTCCAAAGGCGCGACCTGCCTCGAGCGGACACTCGAAATCCGTCGCGACAGCAACAAGATCAAGGTTCCGCTGCTCTACACCGTCAGCGCCCCGACGCTGAAGAACGACACCACCCTGCGCGCCGAGCTGGCCAGGAACTGCCATGCGGAGGCGGCGTATCACGTGGATCTTCGCACCGGGCAGCCGACCAAGGTGGTTCCCTAGGAGGGCGACATGAAACGCATCGCAATCGTGCTCTCCGGCTGCGCGCTGGCGCCGGCCCTGCTGTTGGCGCAGGGCATCGGCGTCGGCGCGGCGCGCTGGCTCAGCTCACCGCAGGTCACCGAGTATCGCGTCGGCCTGGATGGGTTTTCCCGCGGGCCGTTCAGCTTCCGTCCCACCGTGCAGTACCTCGAGCAGGGCGGCGAGAGCAAGGCGTACTGGGCCGGCGCCGGCGGCGATCTCATCCTGCGCACCACCGCGACCGCACAGCCCTATCTGATGGCGGGCGGCGCGCTGGGCATGGGCCGCGCGGAGCTGGGCGGGGGGATCGGTCCCGGCATCGGAGCCTGGGGCGGCGCAGGGGCGGAGCTGGTGACCTTGGGTCCGCTCGGCGTGCAGGTGGAGGCGCTGTATACCTGGCGCAGCCGCATGCGGGTCGAAAGCATCTCGCTGGGCTTCCGGATCGGCAGCCGGATTGGACGGGAGAGGGCGGAGCAGGCCCCCCTCGCGCCCGCCAGCAGCGAGCTACCGCGTCCCTCGGCCAGCGACGAAGCGACCATCCGACTCGCGACCGCAGCTCCCGCGCCGACCTCCCGGGTCCCGGCGGACATCGTGAGCACCGCGCTCTCCGCGATGGGCACGCCCTATCGCTGGGGCGGCACCAATCTCAACGGGTTCGACTGCTCCGGCCTGATCCAGTACGCCTACGCGCAGCGCGGCATCGCGCTGCCGCGGACCAGCGCCGAGCAGGCCCAGGCCGGGCGGGAGATCGGCCGAATGCTCGAGCGGCTCTGGCCGGGTGACATCTTGACCTTCGCCGACGCCCCCGGCGGCGGGATTGCCCACGTGGGGCTCTATCTGGGCGAGGGAAGGTTCATCCACAGCGCCACCGGCGGGGTGCAGACCAGCGTGCTGAGCCCCACTGATGGGTCGGGCCGTTGGTGGTGGGAGCGCTGGGTGGGCGCCCGCCGAATCCTGGAGCAATAGGGGAAAACCCAGCCACAGATTTCACGGGTTACATTGATTGGATCCTCTTCCGACAATCATTGTGACCGCTGCGAAATCCGGGAGATCTGTGGCTGTGTTGTTCGGTACCGCTCTCGTACTCCTCGCCGTCGCACCTCTCTCCGCCCAGTCCCCCGACAACATGCTGCTCCGCCGGGTCGATTCGGTCTTCGCGCCCTGGAGCCGGACCGATACGCCGGGGTGCGCGGTGGGCGTGGACCGGGACGGCGCTCCGCTGCTGCGGCGCGCCTACGGCATGGCCAACCTGGAAACCGGAACACCCTGGACCGTCAACACCATCTCGGAAAGCGGCTCGGTCGCCAAGCAGTTTACCGCCGCGGCGATCGTGCTGGCCGCGCGCGACGGGCTTTTCTCGCTCGACGACGACGTCTCGCGCTGGATTCCCGAAGTCAAGGGCTTTGGGAAAAAGATCAGCATCCGCAACCTGCTCAGCCACACCAGCGGCATCCCCGACCGTTACACCCTGCACGAGGTGCAGGGCCGTCCCGCGGGCGAAACCGACCACAACAACCGCGAAGTGGTCGCGCTGGTTGGGAAGCTCCGTGAGCTCAACTTCGATCCCGGCGAGGACTACGAGTACAGCAACACCGGGCTGATCGTGGCTTCCATCCTGCTGGTGCGCGCCACCGGCAAGTCGCTGCAGGCCTTTACCGACGCCCGCATTTTCCAGCCGCTCGGCATGCTGGATACCCGCTGGCGCGAGGACCATCGCGTCGTAGTACCCGGCCGTGCCTCCGCCTATTCCGGGACTGTCCCCGGTGCCTTCCGCAACGACCACCCCTTTACCCGGGTGATCGGCAGCGGCGGGTTGCTCACCACCGTGGGCGATTGGCTCAAGTGGGAAGCGGCGCTGCAGCGCGGGGAGGGTGACTGGGGCGCGGTGCGCGATTCGCTGGAGCGGCCCATGCGGCTCAACGACGGCACCGAGCTGACCTACGGCTTGGGCGTCGGGGTCAGCCGGGCTCGCGGGGTGCGGACCATCTCCCACACCGGCTCCACCGGCGGCTACCGCGCTGCGCTCAGCCGGTACCCCGATCAGCGCGTCGCGATCGCGCTGCTCTGCAACCTCGGCAGCATCAATCCCGGCGTGGTGCAGCAGCGCGTGGCTGCGCTGGTGCTCGGCTCGGCTCTCGCCGCGGCTCCGGCGGAACCCGCACCGGCC
>DATCWE010000006.1:0-5755 GCA_036566495.1 Gemmatimonadales bacterium
GCGGCGCTGACCAGCATGGCGCGCGCGGCGGCCGCGGCTTCCCGCAACGGGCGCCAGCTCCCTCCGATGCTCCAGCTCCCGCCGGTGTTGAGGTTGCTGAACCCCGGCGTGGTGGAGGCCTGCCGCAGCTCGACCTTGGACCAGTCGGCGTCGAGCTCGTCCGCCAGGATCATCGCGAGCGAGGTGCGCACCCCTTGCCCCATCTCCTGCTTCCCGATGGCCAGCGTGGTGGCGCCCTGCTCGTCGATCGCGATCCAGATGCTGGGCGCAAAGCGCTCGGCCGGCTTCGCGACCCGAAAACCCTTCGGCGAGCGGCGGACGCCGAGCACCAGCGCGGTGCCGAGCGCGCCGGCATGGAGGAAATCGCGCCGGGTGGTCATCCGCGCCCTCCCGCAGCGGCGCGCTGAATGGCGCGGCGAACCCGGGCGTAGGTTCCGCAGCGGCAGACGTGCTGGTCCAGCGCCGAGTCGATGTCGGCGTCGCTGGGGTGCGGATTGGCTTTGAGCAGCGCGCAGGTGGTCATCAACATGCCCGCCTGGCAGTAGCCGCACTGGGCGACGTCCTCTTCGACCCAGGCGAGCTGGCAGGGGTGCGTCCCCTGCTCCGAAAGGCCTTCGATGGTGGTGAAGCTCTTGCCGGCGGCGGCCGAAAGCGGGAGCTGGCAGGAGCGCACGGCCGTCTCGCCGAGCAGCACGGTGCAGGCGCCGCAGGCGCCGACGCCGCAGCCGTACTTGGTTCCGGTCAGGCCGAGCTGATCGCGCAGGATCCAGAGCAGCGGGGTGTCGGGATCGGCCTCGACCGAGTGGCTCCGGCCGTTGACGGTGATCGAAAGGTCCACAGCGGCTACAGCCTCGCGTCGAAGTACAGATCGAATCTCCATCCGGTGGGTGACCGCAGCGCCCGCGCGAGGTCCAGCCGCACCAGCCCGTCGAGGAAGCTGGCCCCGATGCCGCTGCCGATCAGCGCGCGGCCTTTTCCGAAATCCGCCCGCGCCCCGGCCCAGCCGAGATCGGTGAAGGCGGCTAGCCGGACCGCGGGGAAGGCGTTGGCCACCTCGAGCCGACCGCGCCAGTACGCGTTGCCGGCGGTAACCGCGCCGTCGTAGCCCCGCAGCGTGGCGGGCCCGCCGAGGTAGAAGCGGCTCTGGAGCGGAACGCTCCCCGTGCTGGTGCCCGCGGACCCCTCGAGGGCCACCGCCAGCACGCTCCGCGGCGTGACGATCGCGCGCACCGTGGCGCTGGCCTTGCCGTGGCGATAGTCGCCCGTTGCCGCCTCAATGGTGGCCTCGCCGCCCAGCTGCAGTACGCGCGACACCGGCTGATTTCCGCGCAGGGTGAGCGCGGTGCCGTACTGATTGGCCGTGTCGGCCGCGACGTTGGGCCGGAAATGGCGGTCGCCGTCGAAGACGTGCGGCAGGCTGAAGCTGGTCTCCACCGTCGCGAGCCGCTGGCGCTCGGCGTAGACCCGCCAGCTCCACCAGCCGGTTTCACTGTTTTCCGCCACTAACTCGATGCCCAGGGTGCGGAAGTAGTCGCCGTCGTCGCGCTGGGCCAGCACGCCCCAGACGCTGTTCACCAGCCCGAACGGCCTGGTGTCCGGATTCACCGCCGCGAGCCGGCGATAGCCGGCCAAGCGGACCCGGTTGCGCTCGCCGCTGAGGGCGATGCCCAGCTCGCCGTTGGGGACCCGGTCGGCCAGCCCGATGCGGGCCAGCCCGTCCACCCAGAGCTTGCCGTGCTGCGCGGTACCCCGGATCCCCAGCGAAAGGGCCTCGATCCGGTTGTAGCGGGCGTTCTGGAGCAGGGCCCTGACGCCGTTGGGGAGCTCCACCCGGCTGATGGCGGGCGCGCCTTCCCCCATGTGGCGGATCGCGTCGCCTAACCCGCGAATCTCCGCCTCGGTGATCAAGTCGCCCATCTCCAGCACCGGGGGACCCAGGGTGGGACTGGTCAGCAGCGAGAGGGTATCGGGCGGCACCACCACGGCCAGGCTGCTGTCGCTGGCGCGGCCCAGCCGGTAGCACGCGCGCGCCGCCTCCTTGCTCTCCGCGCTCCTGAGGCACTCGCGCCGGACCGCCCGCAGGCTGTCGCGGGTGGCGCGCGAGACCACGGAATCCACCGCCGTCGTATCGCGGCTGCGCCGGCGCACCGTGCCGGCCGGCCGGAAGCTGCTGCCCTCGGCGGGCGGCGTGCCTCCTTCGACCTCGTAATCGGAGTAGACCCGCTCGAATTTCACCGGGATGCCGAGCCAGGAGCCCATGTTGCCGATGCCGTCGAGCGCGGCGTAGCGCAGCATCCACCAGCGGTTCTCGTAGAAGCCGTACTCCAGCGTGATGAAGCGGATTTCGGCCCGCACGTTGACCCAGGAAGGCACGTCCTCCATGTCCTCCTTGTCGGCGTCGCGGCGCAGCTCGTAGGGCCGCGCCGGCTTGAACACCGCGCGCACCAGGCCATAGGTGTCGGCGTCGAACCAGAGCGAGCCCGCCATCAGCTTCCAGTCCGAGCGGCGCGGGGTGACCTTGAGCTCCAGCAGGCTGAGCTGCTTGCCCGACTGCAGGGTGATCCGCACCGTGTCGCCGCTCGCGAACTTGTAGTCCTGCTCGCCGCCCGGGCGCAGCGGATACACGAAGCCGTCGTCGGCGTCGTCGCCGATCAGGCCCAGGTAGTCCTCGGCGGGATTGATGACCAGCCAGCGCACGCTGGCGTCGAGGTCGCCGGGAACCTGGTCCTTGCGGCTGGCGATCGGGAGGCCGCGCCGCGCGCCGGTCACGGTGATGGTGCTCTTGCCGTCGCGTTTCCAGGCGATGTTGGCGGAGAGCTCTTCGCGGTAGAGCATGCGGTCGCGGGAGAGCGCATGGATGCCGGCGCCCATGCGCTGGGTGACGCTGGCGGTATATGAAGTGACCAGCCGCTCGTTGCGGTCGCGGGCGCCGCGGGCCTTGGCCAGCAGATGCGCGGTGGCCGAGTCGGCGTAGCTGTCGGGCGGAATGGCGCCGGGGGCCTGGGCCAGGGCGAGCGCCAGCAGCATGAAATGCATGTAGGGCAATCTACGGGGGGAGCGCGGGGACGGTTTCGGCCGCGCCCTTGACGGGTGCCCTCCCCGGCGCTCCATTCGCCGCATGCCCGTCTCGGTGTCCAGCTCGACGCTGATCTACCGCGCGCTCAAGGACTGCGGGGTGCGCATCGTTTCCGCGCTGCCGGAGACCTGGCTGGTGCACCTGATTCGCATGGCCGAAGACGATCCGGAGATGACACTGGTGCGGCTGGCCAAGGAAGAGGAGGGGGTCGGCATCTCCACCGGAGCGCATCTGGCCGGGGTCAAATCGGCCCTGCTGATGCAGAACCACGGCTTCCTCGCCGCGATCAACGGGATCGTGTCCTGCGCGCAGCTCTACCGCATCCCGCTGCTGATGCTGATCAGCGCCCGCGGCTCCTTTGGCGAGAAGGATCCCTGGCAGACCGAGGGCGGCGGGGTGACCGAGCACGTGCTCGAGGCGCTGCGGATTCCCTTCGACCGCCTGGACGCGCCCGCGCAGGTGGGGAAGCAGATCGCCAAGGCGCAGACCCTGGCCTATTCGGCGAGCCGGCCGGTTGCGCTGCTGCTGTCCCGGGACTTGATGTGGGAGGACTAGCCGGCTCCGTCCTGCTCGGCGCGGCCGCGCTCCTCGGCGTGACGCAGGTTGCCGCGCAGGCCCCGCTCGCACATCCCGCAGTCATCCGTTCCGAGTTCATCTACACCGGCGCGCCGATTCCCAGCGCCCACGCCTCCACCATCGCGGACACGCCCCAGGGCCTGGTCGCCGCCTGGTTCGGCGGCTCCCGGGAGGGCGCGGACGACGTGGCGATCTGGCTCTCCCGCCTGGTCGGCGGGGAGTGGACGGCGCCGGTCCCGGTGGCGACCGGTGCGCAGCCCGACGGGCGGCGCTTTCCCTGCTGGAATCCGGTGCTGGCACCCTGGCCTGACGGGACCCTGCGGCTCTTCTACAAGGTCGGTCCCAGTCCCGCGCGCTGGTGGGGGATGTGGATCGCCTCGCGCGACGGCGGGCAGAGCTGGGGCCCGGCGACGCGCCTGCCCGAGGGAATCCTGGGACCGGTCAAGAACAAGCCGGTGCAGCTCGCGAGCGGCGTGATCCTGAGCGGCAGCAGCACCGAAACGGCGGATCCGGATTCGCGCTGGCGCGTCCACTTCGAGCGGAGCGCGGATTCGGGGCGGAGCTGGAGCGTCGTGACGCCGGCGCCGCCGAACGGTCCGGAGCTCGACGCGATCCAGCCCGCGATCCTGGTGCATTCCGCGCACCGGCTGCAGGCGCTCGGCCGGACCCGGTCGGGCTACATCTTCGAGAGCTGGTCGCTGGACGAGGGCAAGCACTGGGGCCCGCTGACCCTAACCCGCTTTCCCAATCCCAACGCGGGCATCGACGCGGTGACGCTGCGCGACGGGCGGCATCTGCTGGTCTACAACAACACGCGGCAGGGGCGCACGCCGCTCAACCTGGCGCTCTCGCCCGACGGGCGGGCCTGGACCGGCATTCTGGAGCTGGAAACCGAGCCGGGCGAGTATTCCTATCCTGCGGTGATCCAGGCGCGCGACGGCATGGTGCACATCACCTACACCTGGAATCGCAACCGCATCATGCACGTGGTGCTCGACCCGGCGCAGCTGCCGCCCCGGTAAGCGCCGCGCGGGTTCTAGCTTCCCGGTGCCGCGCGGGGGTCGGCCTCCTTATATAGCCGCAGGAAACGCGGGTCGCTCATCAGGGGCTTGAATTCCAGGCTGCGCATGTAGAACCAGAGGTACGCGCCGCGCGGACGCGCCCGCTCGAGCGCGCGGATCGCGTCCTGCGAGCGGCCCACCGCCAGCAGCGCGGAGGCCACGTACCGCGCGTTGGTGGGTGACAGGTCTCCCGGGCCCGTCTCCTCGAGCAGCCGGGTGATTTCCGCGGCCGCTTTCGCCCGCTCCCCTTCCGCGGCGTAGACCCGCGCGAGCAGCGAGCGTGCCGGCGTGGTGTAGTTGCTGTCCATCGCCAGCGCCAGATCGGCCTCGTCGTGCGCCGCGCGCACATCGTTGTTCTGCAGCGCGATGCTGCCGCGCGCGACCCGCACGTAGGGCGCCGTGTTGGTTCGGCTCCCTGTCACCGCGCTGTCCACCAGCCGACGAGCTTCCTCCAGGTGACCCTCCCGCAACAGCATCGCCGAGAGCGACATCAGCGCCATCGGGCGGTTGGGGTCGAGCGCGAACGCGTGGCGATACGCCACCATGGCCCGCGCATCCTCTCCCAGCGCCATCAGAGTCTGCCCGAACTGGTACCAGCCTTCGGCGCTGCTCGAGTCGAGCGCCATCGCCCGGCTGTAGGCATCCACCGCGCCCCGCATGTGGTACGGATCATCCACCGAGAGGATGTAACCCCGGGTGAGCCAGGCCTGCGCCGAGTTCGAGTCCGCCGCGAGTGCCCGCTGGGAGTACTCGACCGCCCGGGCGCGCAGCTGCGACGCGCTCAGGCCCTCGAAAGGCCAGCCCCAATCCACGAAGAGGTTGTACGCGTAGCCGAGCTTGGCCAGCGCGGTCGCGTTGCCCGAGTCGCGCGCCAGAACCGCCTGGAACTCGACGATCGCTTCGTGGACCGCGGCTGGTGTCCGCTTGGAGATCAGCTGGTCGCCGCGCGTAAGCTCCCTGGCGGCGGGATCGGCCGATGCCGCCGGCCGGAGCAGCCAGGCCCCCGCGGCCAGCAGGAGCACCAGAACGATCGTACCCGCCG
>DATCWE010000032.1:0-31770 GCA_036566495.1 Gemmatimonadales bacterium
CGCCCTCCAGCCGCTGGATGCGAAGCTCGAACGGCAACTGCGTTCCGGCGAGCTCCAGGGCGGCGCGCCAGCGTCCCTCGAGGGGAGCGGACTGCGAGGCTGTCGCCAGCCACAGGGGCAACAGGACCAGTGCTCGGTACATGCTCAGCTCCCCGGCGGCGTGCTCAAGCCACCGCCCGCATAGCGCTCACCCGCTTGGACCGCCGTGGCCAACGCGTTTCCGCGCCAGGGCGCGGGACAGGGATAGGCGGTGTTGTAGGCGCAGAAAGGATTCCTGGCCCGGTTGAAATCCAGGACATAGCGGTTGCCCTGCTGAGGCGTCAGGGACACAAAACGGCCGGCCGGATACGTGGTGCGGCCGTTGCTGCCATCGCGAAAGTAGATCTCCAGCTCCGACTCTTCGTCGGACGCGCCCGGTAGTCTTCGCACCAGCAGGACCTGCGTTTTCCCGCCGATCTTTACGCTGACGCTGCCCGCTTCGCTCGCCTCCACCTCGACGCCGTCCGGAGCCAGCACCCGGACGCTGGCCGGAGTCGTCGGCGGGTCCAGCTGCACGCTGAAGGTCGCGCGCGGGTCGTACGGGAACCACGCGGGTGGTTTGCCAGCCCGGAGCTCGGCGGCGAACACGGTCACTGCGGTGCGCCCCGGAGGTCCGCTGACCAGCAAGCGCCACGGGCCCACCGGCACCGGACGGCCGCGGGGCACTACGGTGCTGCGCTCGCCGAGTCGAAGCTCGATGCGACCTGCGCGCTCGCTGAGCTGGGCCGGCGCGACCCCGGCGAGCGGAATCGCCGCCGTTGCCGGTCCCAGGCTGAGGCCGGTGCCGAGCGGGAAAATGCCGACTGCCCGCCGAGGCGAAAGCGGCGCGGTGCGCAGCCACTCCGCGAAATCCAGGCGCTCCTGCTCGACGGCGGAGCGGCCCTGCAGCGCTCCCAGGCAAACGAGGCTCGCGAGGCCGGCTCGGTAGGGAAGCAGGGAAGTCATGCTCGTTCCTTACCAGCTCCAGAAGCGCTCGGGCCGCAGCACTTCCGCCTCCTCGAAGGTGGCTTCGCCGGCAAGCAGATCCCCAATGATCTGCCCCGTGATGCCGGCGAACAGGATACCGCTGCGGCCGTGGCCGGTGGCGTACCAGAGACCATCGACATCGGGTTCGCGACCGACGATGGGACGCCCATCGGGAGTCCCGGGACGCAATCCCGCCCAGGCACGCAGGATCTTGGCGCTTTGCAGCGCGGGCACCAACTGCTCGGCGCGGGCACGAATCGCTGCAATGCCGGCCTCGGTGACTTCGGGGACGAAACCGGCGTGTTCCATCGTACTGCCTGCAACTCCCTCCTTCCCGCGGGGAAGCAGGTAGCCTCCCTGCCCGAACACGGTGGCTTGCTTGGCGCCCTCTGGCCAGGGATAGGCCACCAGCTGCCCCCGCACCGGCTCGACGGAGATGGGGCGCGGCAGGTTCGCGATGCGCCCGCTCCATGCTCCCGCGGCGAGCACTACATGGTCGGCGGGGTGCCACTCCCGACCCTGCACGCCGGTGACCCGTCCGTTCGAGCGGGTGAGCGTGGTGACGTGGTCGGACACCAGCTGGGTTCCCAGCCGGATCGCATCGGCGCGCAGCGCTTCCACCAGCTTGACGGGGTCGAGGTAACCATCGCGTGGGGCGAGCAGGCCGCCGAAGGTCGTGGCCAGCCAGGGCCAATCGCGGCGCACCTCATCGGGATCCAGCCATTCGCAATGATGCCCATGCTGGCGCTGCCAGCCCACCCGCGCTTTCAGGGTTTCGACTTCGAGCTCGCGGGTAGCCGCTTGCAGGATTCCCCCTTCGGCCAGGCCGATGTCGATCCCGGTCGTGTCGCGCAACCCCTCGGCGTTCTGCGAGTAGAACTCTCGGCCGGCCACGCCAAGCTCGAAGAGAACGTCGTCGATCGGCACCTCGATTTGGGGAGCCAGCATGCCCGCGGACGCTCGCCAGGCCTCTCCGGCTGTCCCGCCGCGCTCGATCAGGCGCACCCGGCGTCCCGCCATGGCGAGCTGGCGGGCGCAAGCCGCCCCCACCACCCCACCGCCGACGATCACAACGTCCGGAGCAGTCGTCACTTAGTCCTCAACGAAACTTTTTGAAACGTCAGCCGTATTCTACTACATTCTGTCGGGTGGCAGGCAGCGGCAGTCGTGCTCTACGAAAGAAAAGGAAGGATACCATGGTCCGCAGCGTAGTCGGATTCGCTGGATTCGCGGTGGTTGCGCTCCTCGCCCTCAAGATGCTGGGGTGGGTGTTCGGCGTCGCGATCAGCCTGTTCATGACTCTGCTCTGGCTCGCCTTCTGGGGCTTCGTCCTCTACCTCGTGCTGCGAGTGTTCGCACCGGGACTGGCGGACCGGATGCGTGGCGTCATTCGGGGCGATAAGCCGGCGGCGTAACCTCAGGAAACAGAAGTAGGAAGTACCGAGAGGGGGAGTCCGGGCCGGCCCGGACTCCCCTTTACTTGTCGCGCGAGGTCGAGCTGTGCGCGTGCACGATCCGCCAACCCGTGCCACTCGGCCTCGGCGTCAGCAACACGGTGGCTTTGCCCTCCCGCGCGGCACCGTCCCTCAGGGACAGCCAGCGATACTCCAGATAGACCCAGATGAGTGTCTGACGCACCTCCAGCCGACTCGTGGTGATGGCGACTTCGCCCCCCAACCCGACGCCGGCAAAGCGCGGCGCCTCGGCGCGGAGCTCGCCGTCGGCAACGACGGTCGCGTCCGTGGCCCAGAGCGAATCGGCGGGTTCCAGCTTGTTGTCGGCGTTGAGCGCGGCGATGAGGATTGCGGTGACCGGCTCTTCGACGACGCTGGGCGAGAGTACGGCGACTTGGGTCGGCCGGGATCCGCCACAGGCCGCGGCGAGGGCCAGCAACGTCAGGAGGCTGCGCGGCGTCGCCGGCGGCCGGGCGCGCGATGTCAGCTCAGGATGAGCCGATGCGGACAATGCGCGCCAGTTTGAGGGTGATCGTGCCGAACGAGTAGCGGGAGCGAATCTGCACCGGGATGCGCTGCTCATCCTCCGAAATCCACAGCCGCGCATCGGCTTTCGCGGCGAACAGGCCGCTCTCTCCGATCACCGGGTTGAGCACCAGGCACGACACCTTGGTCCCGTCGGGCAGCTCGAGACGCTCCCGTTTGAGCACCGTGATGACGATCGGATTGCGTTCGCTGCGGAAGTAGCGGTCGAACTTGTAGGTCTTCCCCACCTCGAGCGGCGTAGTGCGGACGAAGTACAGAAAAGAAGCGTCGTCCAGCGGGTCGGTCGGTGTGGGAGCGGCTGCGAGCGGCTCGGGCTCGACTTGCCGGTAGTAGCCCGAATCGCTGAGGATTTCCCAGAAGCGCAGGTAGTGCCGGTTGTTTTCCTTGCTCTCGCGCCGAAAGCGCAGCGAATGGAAATCGTCCTCGCTGGTCCAGGATTCCAGCGAGCTCTTGATCTTGAAGAAGGGAACGCTGCCGTCGAGGGCAAACCGGAAGTGATAGGCCGATTGACCCCGCACGGTGTCGAGCGAAGCCACTTCGATGGAGGCGGAGCCCACGCTGAGAATGCCGAATTTCGCGGCGTACTCGAAGCGCTCCCCGACGCTGAAGGGCACCGGTGCTGGTGCCGTTTGCAGCACCGCGATCAGGACGGCGAGGCTGCTCATGACGTCAGGCCTCCCAGGCGAATCTGCCGTCCCGCGCGCCATACCTGCCGCAGCGTCTCCCACGGGCCGCTCCGGCTGGCCCGCGAGCGCAGATCATGACGTTCCACGATCGCGACCGATTCGATCCGCCTGGCGTTCTGTGCGGCGCGGCCCAACAACTCGGCACTGGCTGCGCAGCCGTCGGCAGCCAGGGTGGCGGTTCCCTGGGGCTGCACCACGTTGCGAAGGGTCATCAGCCGAAAGGCCGCAAACCCGCTGACCGTATCGGACACGCCCGGCACCCGCACCGCGCGGCGCAGCAGCCTGGGTGCCCAGCGGCGAACCAGTCGCCTGACGCGCGACGCGTCCTCGCCGAGCCTGGCTTCGCCGATCACCATGTCCGCCCCGCTGTCGAGGCGACGCACGAAATCCGGCAGATACTGGGGGCCGTGGGAAAAATCGGCATGCATGAGAATCGCGCTGTCTCGCTTGGGGCGGTCACTTCGACTCAACGCAAGCTGGAGCAGCTCCTCCAAGGTTCGGGCATACCCCTGTCGGCGCTCGTGCCGCAAGACGGTGAGAGGCAGCACTCTGGTATACGGCTCCAGAATCTCCGCGGTTCCATCGGTCGAGCCGTCATCCGCGACGATCAGCTGATACTCGCGCGGAAACTCCTCGAAGACCTTGCGGATCTTCCAGAGTACCAGGCCGATGGTGGGGCCTTCATCGTAGCTGGGGATGCAGACGTAAATCATTTCAGGTCAACGCGCTCCGGCCATCCGGAACGATACACCGGCCGGACTGCGCGGCGCTACCGCCGCAGCGAATCGGGGAAAATCGGGCAGGACTGATTTTGGAACCGCCCCAGATCGATGCGCAGGCCGATCAGCGGCAAATTGAGGGCCCCCGCATTGACGGTGCCCAGTCGCGGGGCGTCCAGGATCGCGCTCCCCTCGTAGAGCAGCACGCCTTCGACGCCATGAGCCGGGCTCACGATCAGCACCCCGAAGCCGAGGATCGGTGTGGGAGGCAGCGTTCCCTCGACTCCCACCACCAGCAGGGAGTCGGCGCGGCCGGTGACCGAACGGAACGCCGGACCCAGGGCGATGCGCACCGGAAGGATCTCGGGGATCTGTGCCGGAAGCGATCCCAGCACGGTGCCCGCCTGGTTGAACTGGTCGAGCAACATGCTCTGGCCCGCGACGGTGGCAAACCCGCAGCGGTAATTGCCCGGCTTGTCACTGGAACAACCGGTGAAGAGCGCGAGCCCGAGCGGAAGGGCGAGGAGGGTCTTCATGCTTGATTCCCAAACATACATCCCCGCAGTAACATTCGACCGATGGGCCTCGATGAACTGCGCGCGCGACTCGACCGTCTGCTCTCCGGCCAGCCGGACCGCCGCGCGCGGGCCGCCGGACTGCACGACGCCCTGGTGGAGCTGAAGGTGGCGGCCGGGGTGAGCCGAGACGGGTTGGCTGCCGCGGAACGGGAGCGTGCTGCCGAAGCGCAGCATCTTGCCGATGCGGAGCGGCGCGGCCGGCTGGCCGCCGAAATCGGCGACGCGGAGACCGGACGCATCGCGGAGCAGTTCGCCGCTAAGCACCGAGAGCGCCTGGAGCTGCTCGAGCGGAAGGTCTCGGTGATTCGGGACGAGCTCGCGTACGTGGAGCGCGAGTACCAGAGCCTGGCAGGGCAGCTGCAGTCGGTGCGCCAGGGCGCCGACCCACCGGCGTCCACCACACCACTCGAAGCAACCGACCGCGAGTTCGACGCCCTGCGCTTCAAGGCAGAGCGGGAAGCCGCGGAGCAGGCCGTCAAGCAGCAGCTCGAATTGCTCAAGCAAAAGCTCGGGAAAAAGACGTAAGCGCGCTCACCCGACTCCTCTAGAGCGGAGTTCAACGTGCCCAGCAATCAGGACACGGCCTTCTTCGGCCATCCCGCCGGCCTTTCCACGCTCTTTTTTACCGAGATGTGGGAGCGCTTCAGCTACTACGGCCTCCGGGCCATCCTGATCCTCTTCATGACCGCCCCGCTCGCGCTGGGAGGGCTGGGTTGGGGAGTGGAGCGGGCCGGGGCGATCTACGGGACCTACGCCGCCTCCGGCTATCTCATGTGTTTGCCGGGAGGATGGGTGGCGGACAAGGTACTCGGGCTGCGCCGGTCCGTGTTTTGGGGCGGCGTCCTCATCATGTGCGGGCAGATCTGCCTGGCCATCCCCCATACCAGCTTCTTCCTGTACCCTGGACTCATTCTCATAGCGCTGGGGACCGGGATGCTCAAGCCGAACATTTCGGCGATGGTCGGCCAGCTCTACTCGCCCGAAGACGTTCGCCGCGATGCCGGGTTCTCCATCTATTACATGGGCATCAACGTCGGGGCGACCTTCTCGCCGCTCATTTGCGGGTGGCTGGCGCAGGGCGAAGGGTTTCAGCACCTGCTCGGCAAGATCGGCATCGATCCGACTACCTCGTGGCACTTCGGCTTCGGGTTCGGCGCGTTAGGCATGGCGTTCGGGCTGCTCCAGTACGTCCTGACCGGGAAGCGGCTCGGCAACGCCGGGCTGGCCGTCCTCGGCGCTGGTTCCTCTGAGGCCATGGCGGCGGCGCGCCGAAAGCTCGGGCTGGCGCTGGGCGGGGTCCTGGCGGTCATCGCCATCGTGGTAGCGCTTGTGCTGGGAGGCGTGATTGCGGTGACGCCTGCCGGGGTGAGTCGCGCGATGGACTTCGTGCTGCTCGGTGTGGTGGCGGGCTTCTTCGCCTGGCTGTTTACGGCCGGCCAATGGACGCCCGACGAGCGCAAGCGACTGGTGGTCATCCTGGTGCTGTTCCTGGCCGCCACGGTGTTCTGGTCGGCGTTCGAGCAGGCGGCCTCCACGCTGAACCTGTTTGCCCAGAATCAGACCCGCAATTCCATCTTCGGGATCAGCTACCCCGCGAGTTGGCTTCAGTCGGTCAACGCCTTCCTCATTATCGTGCTGGCGCCGGTCGCCGGCCTCGTGTGGATCAAGCTGGGAAGCCGCGACCCCTCGACTTCGGCGAAATTCTCGCTCGGCCTCTTCTTCCTTGGCGCCGGGTTCGCCGTGATGATCCTGGCCGCGACCGCCGCGGCCAGCGGGCAGAAAGTGAGCCCGCTGTGGCTGGTGCTGACCTACCTGTTGCACACCGTGGGTGAGCTGTGCCTGAGCCCGGTCGGGTTGTCCGCGATGACCAAGCTCGCGCCCGCCCGGGTCACGGGGCTTATGATGGGCGTTTGGTTCCTGGCGTCCTCGGTCGGGAACAAGATCGCCGGGACGGTGGCCGGCCTGACCGAGAAGTTCAGCGGGCAACAGATCTTCGGCACCGTGACGGTCGTCGCGCTGTTCTTCGCGCTGGTGATGGCGCTGCTGGTGCGTCCGATCAAGCGGATGATGGCCAGGAGCTGACCTTTCACCGTTCAGGGCAGCACCGCGCACGCAATCCGCGCCCCTGAGTTCCCCGAGGGATCGGTCATCTCGTCATCGGGGCTCGCGTGAATCACCAGCGCGAGGCCCCCTTGCCCCAGGCCGAGCAGACTCTTCAAGCCCTTGGCCGCTTCCTCGCCGCCGACTTCGACGTTGGCGTCTCCCTTTTGATCAGCGCCCACCGTGATATTGCCCAAGTCGCCGAGATGCGGCCCTTTGGGATTCTTGTGGCCGTGCTGCATGGTGGCCCCGGGATTGAGGTGCCCGCCCGCGGTTTGAAAATCGGGCCCTTCACAGCGGCCAACGGCATGCAGATGCATGCCATGCTGTCCCGCCGGAAGTCCGTGGACTTCGACTCGAAGCTTGATCAGCTGGTCATCCTCCCGCAGGGTGACCCTTCCGACTTCCGCCCCGCTACCGTCGCGGAGCACGGCCTCTTTGCTGTCGCCGATCGCCCCGGCCATTCCCCGCGCCAGCAGGGCCAGTGCGGCCACCACCATAGCGTACTGCATCGTCAGTTCCCCTTTCGCTTTGATTTCCCTCGAACGGCGAAGCTCAACGTCGCCGATTGGGAGACGTAATCGAGCTGAGTTCCGTGACGTAGGTCATGAGATGGTCATGTTATACTTGCTCTGGTTGACGCTCACTTTGGAACTACCTATGCCCTGGCGTTTTCGCTGCTCCTTCCACGCTGCGACCGTGGCGGCCCTCGCTGCGTCTGCCCTGTCGGGATGCGGTCGCCGGGTTCCTGCCGCCGATGTCGGTTTTGTCGCGCGCTGGACCGCGACCCACTATGCCCTTGCCCGCGCCGAGCGGCTCTCGCCGCCGGTAGCGGCGCGGGTCTCTGCCTACCTGGCCGTCGCACTGTATGAGGGCTGGGCCGCCTTCTCGGACAGCCTGCGGAGCCTGGGAGGCCAGCTCAACGGTCTCGCGGCGCTACCCCGTCCCCGTCGAGAGGAGCGCTACGACCCCGCCCTCACCGCGATGGAAGCCCAGACCGTCGTGCTGCGGGAGCTGTACAAGGAAGGATTCGCCTCTACCGGCGTCGCCATCAGCGCCCTGCGGGATTCCCTCCTGGCCGCGCGCCTGGCCCAGGGTGTCACGCCTCAGGTTCGCGATCGTTCCCTGCAATTCGGCCGACAGCTCGGCGAAGCGATTCTCGCCTGGGCGGCTCAGGACGGCTTTGCGAAACGGTCCGTCGCCTACCAGCCTCCCAAGGGCCCGGGGTTTTGGGTTCCCACCGCGACCCAGGCGGAGTTCCGCTCTCAGAACCTTTCGATGGATCGCGATTTCATCGGCACCGATAATCCGACTGCCGCGGCGCGTCCCGCCGAGCTGGGCGACCGCTCCATCACGGTGAACCGACCCAAGCGGCCCAATTCGACGGTCCCCGGCATCAATCCAACCTTCGCCCTCGAACCGCACTGGGGCGAGCTGAGGCCCTTTGCCCTCCAAAGCAGCGACAGTTGTGCGCCGCCCCCGCCCATCCCCTTCTCGGAAAAACGGGGATCGGCGTTCTATGCGCAGGCGCAGGCGGTGTATGAGGCCCGCAAGCAGCTAACTCCCGAACAGGAGCGCATCGCGTACTTCTGGGCGGATAATCCGGGCGAATCGGGCACGCCCGCGGGCCACTGGATGAGCGTGATCAGCCAGCTGGCCTCTCAGCGCCACCTCTCGCCGGAGCGCACGGTCGAGCTCTACGCGCTGACCGCGGTCGCCGTGGCCGACGCCTTCATCGAGTGCTGGCACGTAAAGTTCTCCTACAACATCCTGCGGCCGGTGACGTACATCCAGCGCTACATCGATCCCGCCTGGCACCCGCTCCTCAATACGCCTCCGTTTCCCTCCTACACGGCGGGCCACTCGACCCAATCCGCCGCGGCGGGAGAGGTGCTGACCGCCCTGCTGGGAGACAGCACCGGATATGACGACGCGACGCACGTGAATTTGGGGCACCCCGTCAAGCGACTCGCCTCTTTTCGCGCTGCGGCCGCCGAAGCGGCGGTGTCCCGGCTGTACGGCGGCATTCACTATCCCCAGGACAACGAGCAGGGCGCGGCGGCGGGGCGGTGCGTCGCCCGCTCGGTGCTCCAGCGACTGCACACCCGGAGCCCTAATTGAGCCTGGGACGGCGTGTCGCCCTGGGTGCGTGTCTGCTGGCCGTGGGCTGCAGCCGCGCGGCGCCGCCCGGCTCGTGGCACGAGGAGGCGGGTTATCGCTGGCGAGAGCTGAGCCCGCCGGGCCACGCCCCGGACGGCTTCAGCCGTCTCTCGGCGGGCACGACGGGGATCAACTTCACCAATGCCGTGTCCGACTCGGCCGCCTACCGCAATCGCCACCTGATGCACGGCTCCGGCGTCGCCATCGGGGACGTCAACGCCGACGGCCTCCCCGATCTGTATCTCTGCCGGATCGAGGGCCCGAACGCGCTCTACCTGAACCAGGGTGGCTGGCGCTTCCGCGAAGTCGCGGAGCAAAGCGGGGTCGCTCTGGGTGACCGGGCGTCCACGGGAGCGGTTTTCGCGGATGTCGACGGGGACGGCGATCTCGACCTGGTGGTCACCGCAATGGGAGGGCGCAACTCGCTCTTTCTCAATGACGGCAGCGGCCGTTTCAGCGATGCGACGGCGCAGTCCGGCTTCGTCCCGGAGAGCCGCGGCAGCACCACGCCGGCTCTGGCCGATGTGGATGGCGACGGCGACCTCGATCTGTACGTCGCCAACTACAAGGCCCGCACGATGCTGGACTCGCTTTCGCCGCAAGAGCGGGCCTTCGATCAGGTCGTGAAGCAGACCGGCAACAAGTTCGAGGTGATTCCGGAACGTCGCGCCGACTACCGCATCCAGGAGCGCAAGGAGCTGAACGGGGTGACGCTGATTCAGCGCGCCGACCCCGACTGGTTCTATCTGAACGACGGCGCAGGCCATTTCACCAGGGAGGCGATCGCCGGGAACCCCCGTTTTCTGGACGAGGCCGGCCAGCCGCTCGCGGAGGAGCCGGAGGATTTCGGCCTCGCCGCCCGCTTCTACGACGTGAACGGCGACGGGGCGCCGGACTTGTATGTCGCCAACGACTTCGAAGATCCCGACCAGTTCTGGATCAACGATGGCCGGGGGCACTTCCGCCTGATTCCCAAGCAGGCCATGCGACGGACCGCCAACTCCGACATGGCGGTTGATTTTGCGGACATCGATCGCGATGGCAACGTCGACCTGTTCCAGGTCGACATGCTCGCCAACGACGACCGCCGCCGCAAGACGCAGGTCCCCACCCATACCACCTTCGGCAAGGTGCTGGGCGACTACGTCGAGCGGGCGCAATGGCAGCGCAATGCGCTGCTGCTCAACCGGGGCGACGGGAGTTTTGCGGAGATCTCCGACTTCGCCGGCGTCGCGGCGTCGGGCTGGTCGTGGTCCGCGCTGTTCCTCGACGTGGATCTCGACGGGTACGAGGATCTGCTGATCGGCAACGGGCACACCTGGGACCTGATGGACGCCGATACCCAGGAGCGGCTCAAGAGCACGGTCACGGGCGTGGACTGGCGCCAGGAACGGAAGTTCTTCCCGCCGCTGAAGCTGGCCAACGTGGCCTTCCGCAACCGGGGCGACCGTCGCTTCGAGGATGTCAGTCTCAAGTGGCATTGGGGCACCGAGGAGGACATCTCCCACGGCATCGCCGCGGGCGATCTCGACGGGGACGGCGACCTCGACGTGGTGGTGAACCGGCTCAACGCACCGGTGGCCGTCATGCGCAACGACGCCGGCGCACGCCGCGTCGCGGTGCGGGCGGTGGGCACGGCGCCCAATACGGCCGCCATCGGCGCTCGCGTCGGGGTGCGGGGGGGCGCGGTGCCTGCCCAGTCGAGCGAGGTGACCGCAGGCGGGCTCTATCTGTCGGGCTCCGATCAGAGCTTGAGCTTTGCCACCGGCCAGGCCGATAGCGTGGCCATCGAAGTCCGCTTCCGGGATGGCGCCGTGCTGCGGGTTCCCCACGCGCGTCCCGGAAGGCTCTATGAGCTCCGTGAAGCAGAAGCGGGGAATCGACCGGCGGGAGACTCCACCCCCGCCGCCTCCCCTCCGCTCCCCCTGTTCGAGGATATCTCCGCGAAGCTCGGCGCCCGGCACGCCGAGAAACCCTTCAACGACTTCGTCCGGCAGCCATTGCTCGACGTGCAGCTCAGCCAGCTGGGGCCCGGGGTGAGCTGGATCGACCTGGATGCCGACGGCGACGACGATCTCATCGTGCCCGACGGAGCGGGAGGCGAGCTGGCGTGGTACCGCAATGATTCCGGCCGCTTCACCCGCCAGAGCCTCGGGATTCCCGCCGGCGATCTCGATTTCACCATGGCGCTGGCCCTGCCGGCGCGAGATGGTGCCGAGTTGCTCTTCGGCCGTTCGACCTACCGCGCCAGGAGCCTCGCAGACGCTATCGGAACCCCGTCCGTCGAGCGAATGGCGCTGGGGCGAGGGGGCCGCCGCGGGTCACCGGTCGCGGTCGTGGGGCCGGATACGGCGAGTACGGGCCCTCTGGCCCTCGCGGACGTTGACGGCGACGGAGATCTCGATCTGTTCGTCGGGGCGCGCGTCCTGGCTGGGGCGTACCCCGTCCCGCCCAGCTCGCATCTCTACCGGAACGAGAACGGGCGCTTCATCCTGGACGCCGCCAATGATCCCGTGTTCCGGCTGGCTGGCATGGTCTCGGCGGTGGTCTTCACCGATTTGAACGGTGACGGCTCGCCCGACCTGGCCCTCGCGACGGATTGGGGTCCGGTCAAGGTGTTTCTCAACCGCAGGGGGCAGTTCAGGGATGCGACCGAATCCTGGGGATTGAGGCGCTGGCTGGGGGGCTGGAAGGGCTTGAGCGCGGGTGACTTCGACGGCGACGGCCGTATCGACCTCGTCGCCACGAACTGGGGCCGCAATGTCCCGTTCGCGGCCGACTCCGCGGCTCCGCTTTACCTCTACGTCGGTAATTTCGGGGCGGGCTCCTCGGTCAGTCTGCTGCCCGCGGCGTACGACGCCCGACTCGGCGCCATCTGCCCGCTGGCCTCATTCTCACGGCTCTCCTGGGCCATCCCCGACCTGCGACAACGGATTCCGACCTTCGCGGAATATGCCGATGCGCCGGTCGACAAGGTGATCGGTCCCGCGGTGTCCCGCGCGCAGCGGATCCAGCTGACCACGCTGAACCACCTGCTGCTGCTGAACCGGGGCGGGCATTTCGAGCCGCGGGCGCTTCCGGACGAGGCCCAGCTTGCGCCCGCCTTTGCGGCGGTCAGCGCGGACTTCGACGGCGACGGAGCGACCGATCTCTTCCTCGCGCAGAACTTTTCCCAAACCGAAATCGGCACTCCGCGCTTCGATGCCGGGCGGGGCCTGCTGCTCCTCGGGAATGGCCGAGGAGAGTTCGCGGCTGCTGCGGGACAGCGCTCCGGCGTGGTGATGTATGGGGATCAGCGGGGAGCAGCGGCGTCAGACTTCGACGGCGATGGCCGGGTGGACCTCGCCGTGGCGCAGAATGCGGCCGAGACCAAACTCTACCGGAATGCGAGGGCGAACCCTGGACTGCGGGTCCGCCTGGTGGGGCCTGCGGAGAATCCCGCCGCAGTGGGAGCGTCCCTCCGGGTGCGCTATGCCGATGGAGACGGTCCGCTCAGCGAAATCCATGCAGGCTCGAATTACTGGTCGCAAGACGGGATGGTGACCGTGCTTGGCCTGCGGGGCGCGCCGAAATCGGTCTGGGTGAGGTGGCCGGGGGGAAAGACCAGCGAAACCGCGGTGGAGGCCGGCCGGACCACGCTCGTCATCAAGCAGTAGGACCGGGGCTCAGGGTTCGACGAGGGTGACTTCCCGTCCGGAGGGGAGCGGGCCACGGAGAACGGTCCGGCGCCCGGAGGGCCAGAGCACCTCGAGCCGGAGCGCCGTCGCGGAATCTCCCAAGCCGAAATAGAGCGGCAGGTCGCTCTGGGAGAGGTATCCCGACTTGCCATCCTTCACTTGCAGGAGGCGGCGCTCCCCCGGCAGCACGACAGTGACCGCCGCTCCCAGACCCTCCCGATTGGACCGGGTGCCCCGCAATCGAACGCTCAGCGCATGGACCGGGCGTCGCTCCGCGAGGTCGCTGATCAGCACCTGGGGAGGGCCGTTGAACTCGTTGGTCACGATGTCCTGATCCCCGTCTCCATCCAGATCCAGAACGACCGCGGCCCGGGTTCCCAGGGCGCCCAGCATGCGCAAATGGCCCCGGGGATCGAGATGCCGGCACTCCGGCTCGAATGCCCCGGGGCGCAGACACGCGGTACAAAAGAAATTGTCACGGTCGGTCCCCTTGCAGTCGAGCGTAAACCAGGTCTTCTGGGTGGCGCTCGCCGCCCTCGGCTCGATGCCCAGCAAGAACTCGCTGCGCAGGAAATGCCGGCCCGATTCGTTGAGGAGCACCGCATTGACGCCATAGCGATGCGGGAAGTTCATGCTCGAGGCGACGAAGAGATCCTGCCAGCCGTCCGCGTTGAGGTCTCCGCTGCTCGGTCCCCAGGGCCAGTAATTCTCCACCCCCGCCTGCTGTGAGGACTCGGCGAAGCGGCCACCGCCCTGACTGGAATACAAGGCGTTCCCAAAAATGAAGCCGCCCTTTCCGTCCGGAAAATTGTCCGGGGCCATGCGGGCGGAGTCGGCTTTCTGCTGCTCGGCGGAAGCGCTCTCCGGGGGGATGTTGACGGCCATGTCGGAGTGCATGTCGGTGACGAAGAGGTCGATCCGGCCGTCGCCGTTCCAGTCGAACGCCTTCACGCCCATAGCTCCCCAGGGAGTGGCCGGGAAGTAGGTCCGGGTTGCGTCGCGAAAGCGGCGGCCCCCGAGATTCAGCCAGAGGTGGTTGGCGCCCTGCATGTTCAGCACGTAGAGATCCGGCCACCCATCGTCGTTCACGTCCAGGGTCGTGGCGTCGCCGCTCCAGCTCGTATCCAGGAGACCGGTCTCCCGGCTGACGTCGCGGAAGCGGTTGCCGCCCAGGTTGCGGTAGAGGATGCTCGGCTCGGCGCGCTCGGGATGGGTGTGCCCGTGAAAGGCGTCCGAAAGGCCGAGATAATAGCCGCCCGGACCGGTCTGATCGCTGGTGTAAACCCCGACATTGGTCACGAATAGATCGAGGCGTCCATCGCGGTCGTAGTCGAAAAACGTCGCTCCCGAGGAGTGGCCCACGTAGCCGACCCCGGCCGTTTCGGTGATGTCCCGGAATTTCCCCGCGCCGAGATTCTCGAAGAGCCGGTTGCCATGCCGCACGGTGGTGACGAACAGGTCGGGATCGCCGTCGTTGTCGATGTCGGCGAAGGACGGCGCCACCGCGATGGCATCGGGCATGGTCAGCCCGGCCGAATCGGTAATGTCCTCGAAGCGCGCTCCGCCGAGGTTGCGCCACAACTCGCTGCTGCCGAGCTGAGACACGAAGAAGAGGTCGGGCCGGCCGTCGCCGTCGACGTCGGCCGCGGCAACCCCGGTACCATGGTCGTAATGGACCTTCTTGTACGTCTTGCCGGCATCATCCACGACATGGCTCTCGAAGCGGATCCCGCTTTCGGCGCGGCGATCCCTGAAGCCGAAGCCGTAGTACGCCGGCGAGCCGGTGGCGGCGGCCCGTTGCGCGGCGGCCCGCGTCACCAGCCAGGACGGAGGCGCATCGGGGATGTTCGAGGTGGAACTGCCGGAGCGGCACGCCGCCAGCAACAGGCAGGGAAATAGGGCGGGGAGCCGGCTGGGGCGAATCAGCCGGGCCGAGAGGGGGGGACGAACGTGGGTCTCCTAGGGTGCTGCGCGGGTCCAGATCGCGATCACCCCGCACATCGCCCCGGCGCCGGTAAACTCACCCGGCATCTCCGCGGCGCCGCGGTACACCTCGATGCCCTGCACGTCGCTCATCGGAGTGCTCGTCGCAAAGCTGCGGGCCAGGCGCCCGTCGACGTAGAAGGCGGGATAACAACCTGCGGTAGCGCGGACCATGTGGATCACGCAATCCACCTCGGCGCAATCGACGCGCACGCCCTGGACGGTCCGCAGTGCGTCGCCCATACGCATGTAACCACGCGCCCGGATTTCATCCCGGGTGATGTAGACCCCCATGCCCTGGACGCGGCGCCGTTCGAAGTCGGCGAAGCGGGGCAGCAGTTTCGAATTGCGCGCCTCGATGGCCAGATCGGGAAGCCGGTCGCCCGTGAAGGGCATCGGGAATTCCCGCTCCAGCACCTGTCCGTCGAGCAGCGTCACCTCGAGGACTTGAGGGCGGTATCCGATCGCCCGGATCTCCACCCGATGGCGTCCGGAGGCGAGGTTGGTCAGCACGAAGCGGCCCTGACTGGAGACCATGACGTCCCGCCGGGTGGAGTCCACCAGGATCAGCACGTCGGTCAGGACCTGGTTGGTCTTTTCGTCGAAAATGCGCCCGATCAAGCCGGAGCTGCTCGTCTGTGCGGGGGCGGGCACCGGGGCGAAGACCAGGCGCGTGGCGAGGGCGATTCCTGCGATCAGGCCGGGGAGGGGGACTGCGAGCACCGCGAACTCCTTGCGGCGCTCACGATTTCGCGCCGCACTCCAATTGTAGGCAATCGGGGTGCCCGGCGGAAGCCCGACTCCCACCCCAACTTGCGCAAATTCGTGTTCGGTCACACCTTAATGCCGTTTCCGGGGTCCGTGGCCGCCGCCCGCAGGCCGATCGTTGTGTCCGAGCGACACATGGAAAGTTCCCGGCGGCGTGTCCGACTGACACGGAACCATCTGGCCTCATTAGTAAAACGGCGTTCGCAGAACAACTTGCATCCTCTCAGCAGGGGGCATGCTTCGTGCTTTTTCCCCAGTGGCATGAAAGCAACCCAACGATCAAGCCGCAACGCGGGGTCACTCGTGGTTCCCATCATTTTTTACTTCAGCCGAGGGACCATATGAAGCGAGGTTCGGCAGTCTCCACCCTCCTGCATCTGGGCGGGGTCAGCGCCCTGCTTGCGCTCACGGCCGCGACGGCGCAAGCGCAGGCGACCATCACGGGCAAGGTTTCCGACACGAATGGGCAGCCGCTGGGCGGCGCGCAGGTCGTGATTCGGGAGCTCACCTCGTTCGGGGCCACCACGGCAAGCAACGGGACCTATACCATTACCGTGGGGGAGGACCGGGCGCGGGGGCAGCAGGTTACCCTGGTTGCGCGGTATCTCGGGAAGGCGCCCCAGACCAAGACCGCCGTGCTGAATGCCGGCAGCCAGGAAGTGAATTTCAGCCTCAAGGACGATCCGCTTCGGCTGGAAGAACTGGTCGTCACGGGCGTGAGTGAGGCCACCTCGACCCGCAAGCTGCCGTTCGCGGTGGGTCGCGTATCGGCCGAACAGCTCCAGGAGACCCCGGCCACGACGGCCCTGGGTGGACTGGAGGGCAAGGTCCCCGGAGTCCGTGTCGTGGCCACCTCGGGCGATCCGGCCGGAGCACCAAGCATCCGGCTGCGGGGCGCCACCAGCATCTCGGGAACCCAGCAGCCCCTCATCATCATCGACGGCACCATCAGCCGCGCCACCCTGGCCGACATCTCCTCGGAAGACATCGAGCGGATTGAGGTGATCAAGGGAGCGGCGGCCAGCTCGCTGTACGGCTCCGACGCCGCCAACGGCGTGGTGCAGATCTTTACCAAGCGCGGCCGCAGCCTGGCAGACGGCAAGCTGCTGGTGACGTTCCGCAACGAGGCGGGGGCGTCGTTCGTGACCAAGCGCATCCCAGCGGCCACGGCGCACGCGTTCCGCATCAAGCAGGTCACCGACGACAGCATCGATTTCGATCGCAGCGCCGCGGGCAGCCTGCGCCGGGAGCCCGATCACATCGCGGATAACCCGTATCCCACCTACCACGATCACCAGGCCGAAGTGCTCCATCCTGGCCTGTTCTACACCAACTATCTCTCGATCGGGCAGCGGCGCGGCTCCACCAACTTCAACGCCTCGATCCAGAACACCCACACCGAGGGCGTCATCCTCGGCCTCAAGGGCTTCGGCCGGCAGAATTTCCGGCTCAACGTGGACCAGCAGCTCACCCCGCGGCTCGACCTCGAGATGAGCAGCTTCTACGGCCGCTCCAACAACAACCCGGTCAACGACCCGGCCGCTCAGCAGGCGGGCCAGCTCGGGCCGTTCTTCACCATCACGTTCGTGCCCCCCTATGTGGACCTGCTGGCGAAGAATCCCGACGGCAGCCCGTATCGGGCCAGAATCCCGGACAACATCACCAATGCCCAGAACCCGCTCTACAATCTCGCCAACGAGAAGCGGGAAGCCGAGCGAAGCCGCTTCACCGGCGGCGGGCGGCTGCGCTGGCGGATGCTGGATTGGCTCACCGCGGAAGGCAACTACAACTTCGACCAGGAACGCGATGACTTCACGGATCTGGTCCCCTTCGGCTACCTGACCTCCCGCGGCACCGCCACGGACGGCAGCCTGACCAAGCGGTCGGCCACCGGGCGGACCTACAACGCGGGCGCCACGCTGACCGCTTCGGGCAGCTGGAAGGGCCTGACCAATACCACCAAGGCCGCCTACGTCTACGAAGACCAGACCTCCAACGCGGTCAGCGTCGTCGCCGACAAGCTGATCGTGAAGAACGTGCCCGAGACGGCCGCCGCCGATCCGTCGACCTTCTCGGCCGGAAGCTCCAACACCACCATCCGCAACCGGAACGCGTTCGTCATCACGACGTTCGACATCCGCGACAAGTACATCCTGGACGGCCTGATCCGGCGCGACGAATCCTCGCTCTTCGGTCCCGAAAGCCGGCGCCAGTATTACTACCGGCTCTCCGGGGCGTGGCGCCTCAATGAAGACCTCAAGGTCAAGGGCTTCGACGAGATCCGGCTGCGCGCCTCCTACGGCACCGCCGGGCTGCGCCCGGGCTTCGAGTACCAGTACGAGACCCTGACCAACGCCGGCGGCTCGTTCTTCAAGCAGACGCTGGGCAACCGGTTCCTCAAGCCGGCGCACTCCGGCGAGCTCGAAGTCGGCGGCAACATCGAGATGGGTGGCGGCCGCTTCACCGCGGAGTACACCTACTCGCGCAAGGAAACCCGCGATCAGATTCAGCTGGTCACCCTGCCCGCGGTCCAAGGGTTCACCCAGCAGTGGCAGAACGTCGGTGCCTTGAAGTCCGCGACCCACGAGATCGGCATCGGCTACCAGGTCGTCAACAACCGTGACATGGCCTGGGTCGTCAACATCACCGCCGACCGAACCCGCCAGGAAATCACCGACTACCCGTTGCCTGAGAAGCTCAATGGGTTCGGCCAGCAGCCGGCGGTGTTCCTCCTCGCCAAGGGCTCCAAGCTGGGCGTCATGTACGGCAACAAGTTCGTCAAGAGCATCGAGCAGCTCTACGACGATCCGGTCAAAGCGGCCTGCCGGGCCACGACCTGTCCCGAAGCCAACTTCGTGCTGAACGAGGAAGGCTACGTGGTCACCGCTAATTCCTGGCGCTGCGGCGAAATCGACTACGATTCCGACACCCCCGGCTTCCAGGGCAAGAAGCTGGATACCGGCGCGGCGTGCACCGCCCCGGAGCGCCCGCTGCTCTACATCACCTGCAAGACGTTCAACACCGACGGCAGCTGCGCCGCGACCACGTCGCAGGTCAAGATCGGAGACGCCAATCCGGACTTCAACGCGGCGTTCAGCTCGACCTTCAACTACAAGCGGTTCAGTATCACCGGATTGGTCGACTGGACGCAGGGCGGGAACATTTACAACGGCACCCGGCAGTGGAAGCTGATCAACTTCTTCGATCCTATCTTCGATCAGCGCGGTAAGCCGGAAGAGGAGAAGAAGTCGCAGGACTACTACACGGCCTTCTACAACGGGCTCAATCCGCTCGAGTACTATGCGGAGTCGGGCACCTATGTGAAGATTCGGGAGCTGTCGGTGAACTACACCCTGGTGCGCAACCAGCTCGCGAAGGTCGGCCTCGGCCGGCTCGACGCGGTCCGGCTGGGCGTCGTCGGGCGCAATCTCTTTACCTTCAGCAAGTACTCAGGGTACGACCCCGAGGTCTCGGGTCTGGATGGCGATCCCTATCAGTTCCGAATCGACTGGTTCTCGTATCCCCACTTCCGCACCTTCACGGGTGTTGTGGAGATCGCGTTTTGAGGCCCCGACTCGCTCACGAGAGGACTTCGTTCATGCATAGTCTGACACGCTGGTCCCGGCTCACGGCGGCGGTGGCAATTCTGGGCATCGCCGGGTGCAAGAGCCTCGAGGTCACCAACCCCAATGCGCCGGACGCCGTTCTGGGTCTGTCCGATCCCGGCGCGGTCGAGGGACTGGTGACCGGCGCGATGCGCAATTGGGTGCAGACCCGCCAGTCCTACGACGCCTCGCTGGTGTTGTCGGCCATGGCCGACAGCTATACGGCGTCGTGGAACAACTTCAACCTGCGTTACTACACCTCGTACAACGTGGAGTGTCCCAACCGCTGCGGCTGGGACAACGCCAGTATTTCTCCGTTCCGGTTCGAAATCGAGACGTACTGGTACGGGTATTACGGCGTGCTCTCCTCGGTCAACGACGCGCTCCGGGCCATCCGGATCGGCGGCCTGGAGCTCGGGGACGCGGACAACACGGCGATGCACGAAGCGGTCGCCGTGATGTTGCAGGGCGCGGTCTACGCCAACATCGCCCTGGCCTACGACAAGGGCTTCGCGCCCGACGAGACGGACGACGTGAGCACCTTCGCCGGTGCGGCAGCGCTTCCGCTGTACACCCGTCAGGAGCTGCGCGACAAGGCGATCGAGAAGTTCGACGAGGCGATTGCCCTCATGACCGCCACGCCGTTCTCGAGTACCCCCAGCACCTGGCTCGGCGCGGTCAACGGGCCGACCTACTCCAGCGCCCAGCTCATCAAGCTGATGAACACGATGAAGGCCGAGGTCGTGGCGTTCTTCGGGCGCACCGAGTCCGAGAACCTTGCCGCCAACTGGGCGCAGGTGAAAACCTTCGCCTCAGCCGGCATGAGCACCGGAACCCCGTTCGACTTCGAGTTCTTCCAGGACAACGTCAACATGGTTGACGGCGTGAAGAACTGGAGCAACGATATGACGACCATGCGGGTCGATACCCGCCTGGCCCACATCCTCACCAACGGGCCCAACCCGGCCCTGATTCATCGCGATCCCTGGGTCGATGAGGATCCCCAGCCCGACGCCTTCGACAAGCGCGTAGGCGATGGGAGCTGGGGGCCTGATGACGACATTCTCGGCGTGGGAACGGTCGCGGCCACCGCGAACGCGGGCAGCGATTTTGCCTGGGCCGCGTTCAACGTCATGAACCCGGCGCGCGGAATATTCCACTTCGGCAACCTGGCACAGATCCGATACAGCTATGCCGCGTATCCCGGCTATGGCTTGCCGTCGGAAGACGGTACCGGACTCATGCCGGTCTATACCGCCACGATGAACGACCTGCTCTGGGCCGAAGGCCTGGCCCGGACCGGAGACCTGGCGGGCGCGGCGACCCTGATCAACAAGACCCGCGTCACTCGGGGCGGCCTCAGCACTCTGACGGCGGGGTCCGGCTCGGCGGCGATCATCAAAGCGGCCTTGTACGAGCAGGAAATCGAACTGCTCGGCCTCGGGGCTTCTCCCTTCTGGATCCGCAGGCGGGTTACTCCGGAAGGCTATCAGGTGGGTCAGGCTTGCCCCGGCGTGCTTTGCCTCTGGCAGCAGACGCCGCGGGAGATGCCGGTGCCCGGCAAGGAGCTCGGCGTGCTGCAGCAGGAGTTCTATACCTTCGGCGGCCCGCTGCTGGGCGACTGTGGAACCACGGAGTGCGGCACCGCCTCGGCGGCGAGCTTGTCGAGGAGTGGTGACAAGGTCTGGAGCGTCCGCGAGCACGGGGATGCCCTCATCAAGCAGCAGCTGCAGATGTCCAAGAAGCGACGCCGGTTCTAGCCCTCCGGTGTTGCGAGTGTGCGAGCGGGCGCCCACGCGGGCGCCCGCTTCGCGTTACCGTCCGCTGACCTGACCCCTATGCCCGATTCCGGCCCCATCGCTCGGCCCACCACCGCCCCCTGGCACCCGGGCGATGTGCTGCTTGCCGGCGCCGGGTTTGGATTGCTGGCCGGGGGCATTGAGGCCGTCGCGGCGCTGCTGCGCGAGCAGGTCATGCATCGCACCCTGTTCATGGGTCGCGACTTCTACTGGCAGCTGCCGCTGGCCGACGGCGTCACGTTGTTCGGTGTTGCACTGCTCTTCCTGATTCCCTCCCTGGTCTGGCCCCGCTTGCGAACTCCGCAGGCGGTCATCTTCCTCTTCGGCAGCTTTGCGATGCTGGCCGTGGCGCTGCTCTGGGAGAAGATCCACCCCGTCTCGGCCGGGTTGCTGGCCGTCGGGATCGGAGCCGGCCTCGCGCGCGGCTTGGCGCCCCGCGGCGATCGGCTGCGCCGGCTGCTTCGGCTGGGGGTGCCGGGAGTGTTGCTGCTGTTGCTGGCCCTCGCCGCGGGCGCCTGGGCCGCACGAAGCGCCGCGGAGCGGCGCAGGATTGCCACGCTTCCCGCGGCCCGGGCCGGAGCCCCGAACGTCCTGCTCCTTGTGCTGGACACCGCGCGGGCCTGGAGCATGGGCCTCTATGGCTACCGGAGGCCCACCACGCCCAATCTCCGCGCCTGGGCGACACGGGGGACCCTGTTCGAGCGCACCCTGGCAGGAGCGCCCTGGACCACCTTGTCGCACGCAGTGATGTTCACGGGGCACTACCCCACCGAGCTTTCGGTCGAGTGGGACCGACCCCTCGACGCCTCCTACCCCACGCTGGCCCAGGTCCTGGAGGACGCGGGATACGCGACGGCGGGATTCGTGGCCAACTACACCCAGGCCGGAAGCCCGACGGGACTGGATCGTGGCTTCCTGCACTACGAGGACTACCCGCTCAAGCCGCTCTCGATCCTCCGCCGAACCGGGCTCTGGCGGCGCCTCTTCGGCATCGATCGCGTCGCACAGCTGGTCGGCCGCCGGCGGATGGTTGACGGGCTCCCCGCCACCGAGGTGAACGCGCGGTTCCTGGGCTGGCTCGAGCGCAACAAGGATCGGCCGTGGTTCGCCTTTCTGAATTATTTCGAGGCGCACGGACCCTATCTGCCTCCGCCGCCTTTCGAGAAGATGTACATGGGGAAGCCGGACTCGATCGTCGGGCGCTACTGGGGGCGCATCCTACGCCTCTACGGCCCGCCTCCGGTGCCGACTCCGATCCTCGCCGAGAGCATGGATGCCTACGACGGCGCCATCACTTATCTCGATGCGCAAATCCAGGCGCTGCTGCTGGCGCTTTCCGACCGCCGGCTGCTCTCCAATACGATCGTGGTGGTGACCTCGGATCACGGCGAGCTGTTCGGTGAGCACGGGATCATCTCACACGGCAACAACCTGTACCTTCCGGTGCTGCACGTCCCGCTGCTGATCATCGCTCCGGGACGGGTGCCCGCCGGGACCACCATTTCCTCGCTCACCTCGTTGCGGGACCTCCCGGTCACTCTGCTCGACCTCGTCGGGTTGGCCAATCCGGGCATTCCGGGGCATTCCCTGACGCGCCGCTGGCGCGCCGGAGCGGAGCCCGACACGCTGGTGGCCACGCTGTCCTACAATCGCCTGCTGCCCAGGTGGCCACCCTCGCCGATCCTGCGGGGCTCGATGCGTACGGTGATCCTCGACAGTCTGCAATACATTCTGAACGGAGATGGGGCTGAGGAGCTCTATCACCTGGGACAGGATTCCTGGCAAGTTCGCAACCTGGCCGCGCTTCCCGCATACCGGGCTGACCTGGCGAGGTATCGGGCCGCCGTGGCGGCGGTGGGACGCCACTGAGATGCAGTGCCGGGCCGCACCAGGCGCAACGGACTCCAGCCTGGCTTTGCATTATAAAGTACTTGACAAAAAACGACGAGGTCCCTAGGATCTAGCCATGCCCCTCGCACGCCGGATTCCCCGATCGCCTGAGCCGACCCCCCTGCACGATCGGGCGCTGGAGGACCTGACCTTCATTCGCGACACCATGGCCCGCGCGGGGACCGTGACTTCGGTCCCTGGGTGGGGTGGCGTGGCCATGGGCGCCACGGCGGTGGGCGCGAGCTGGGTCGCTTCCCGGCAGGTCTCGGGTGCGGAGTGGATTGCGGTCTGGCTCGCGGAGGCGGTGCTGGCGCTGGGGATCGGCGGCGTGGCGATGGTGAGAAAGGCAGACGCGGCCAAGGCGCCGCTCTTTACACGGGCCGGGAAGCTGTTCGTTCGGGCCTTCGTTCCGCCCATTCTGGCCGGAGCAGTATTGACCGCGGTGTTCTATCGGCTGGACCTGGTCCGGCTGCTGCCCGGGCTCTGGCTGCTGCTCTACGGCACCGGCGTGACTACGGCCGGGGCACATTCCGTCAGGGTGGTTCCGCTGCTCGGCCTCAGTTTCATGATCCTCGGTGCGGTCGCGTTCCTGGCCCCGGAGAGTTGGGGTAACCCCCTCATGGCCGTGGGCTTTGGCGGACTCCAGATCGGATTCGGTCTCTTGATCGCGAGGAACCACGGTGGGTAAGCGCGCCGCGGCATCGGCCCGTTCCGAGCGCAACCCATCGCCTTCCGGTCGCGGCTTGACGGCGGTGAAAGGAGAGCGCGTCTCGCGGTCTTCGCTCGAGCTGGACCGGCTGATCCACGAGCGGGTTCGCCTCGCCATCGTCAGCGCCCTTGCAGTCAACCAAACGCTCACGTTCAACGAGCTCAAGCATCTGCTGCGCGCCAGTGACGGCAATCTCAGCGTGCACGCCAGAAAACTGGAGGAAGCCGGCTACGTCGAGTGCCTCAAGTCCTTCGCCGGCCGGCTGCCCCGCACTGAATACCGCCTGACCGAAGTCGGGCGGGAAGCGCTGGATCGCTACCTGCTGCACATGGAGGGCCTGATCCGCTCGACTCGCGCGGGGGGCTGACTTTTTTTGGGGGAATGACTTTGTGAAACAAAGTGGATCGTTGCACGCCGCGATCATCATGGACGGCAACGGGCGCTGGGCGGAGCAGCGGGGACTCTCGCGTACGGCCGGGCACCGCGCCGGCGCGCGCTCGGTCGAGCGGATCGTCGAGGCCGCGCCGCAGGCCGGGATTGCGACGCTCACCCTGTACGCCTTCTCGAGCGACAACTGGAATCGGCCCATGCCGGAGGTGACGGCGCTGATGCGCCTGCTCCGCTCCCATTTGCGCTCGGAGCGCGCGCGGGCGGTCGCGAACGGCGTGGCGGTGGAAATCATCGGCCGACGCGACCGGCTCCCGGTTGCCGTGCTGCGGGAGATCGCCGAGACCGAGGCGGCCACCGCTGGCGGGACCACCTTGCGGCTGCGGCTCGCCGTGGACTATTCGGCGCGAGACGGGATCCTTCGAGCGGCGATCCGGGCGGCCGAGGAACCCGAGGAGCTTTCCCGTGAGCGATTCGAGGCGCTGCTCGCCCTGGTCGACCACGGACGCCCGGCGGTACCTCCCGTCGATCTGCTGATCCGCACCGGCGCCGAGCAGCGGCTTTCGGATTTTCTGCTGTGGGAATGCGCCTACGCCGAGCTGTTCTTTCGGGATACCATGTGGCCGGACTTCGGGGCGACCGAGCTGGAGGAGGTTCTCCGCGAGTTTCGGGGTCGCCAGCGTCGCTTCGGCGGGTTGCCGGCCCGGCGCGAAGCGCGCAACCACCTTAAACTCACCCGCTGACCGGGAGATTGCCGATGTTGCCGCCTTTTCTGGGCGCGTTGCTGCTGCTGGCCACGGCCGGGATCGTAGTGCTTTCCCTCATCGTCGCGAGCGTGGGAGCGCTCGGCGGGAACCGCGTGCTGGCCCGGCGCGCATTGCTTTCCGGCGGGGCCATGACCGGTGTGTACGCGTTGTTCTGGGGGCTCGGGTTGGTGCTGGCTCCCACGACGGTGCTGGCCCCCGGCAAGGACGTGAGTTTCTGCGGCTTGGACTGCCATCTGCATGTCTCGGTGGATGCCGTCCAGCCCGGGGCCGACCTGGGCGTCACCGTTCGCTTCAGCAGCAATGCCGTGCGGGCGCCCGAGTGGCCCAAAGCGCTGCGATTCCAGCTGGTGGATGGGCAGGGAAGGCGATTCGCGCCGACCAACGCCGTACCTGATCGCGCGCTGCTCGCCGGCGAGAGCTGGACGCACGAGCTGCACTTCCCGGCCGGCGCCACGCCGAACGGAGCCACGCTGTTGGTCAGTTGGAAGCCGGGAATCGACTACCTGGTGCCGGGCGCCGGGAATCCCCTGGTGCAGCGCCGTCGCCGACTGGCCTTGCCCCCGGCGCACGCAAGCGGTGCATGACGCGCCCCGGCGCGCTCTTCCCCAGGGGCGCCGAAACGCGCGCGGCGCTGCGGCGTGCCGGGGTCTTGACCGCGGTTGGGTTTATCGGGCTGCTACCGGCCGTCGTACTGGTCGCGGCTGGGGTCACGGACAGGCACGTTCCATCCGCGCTGGTGCATCCGGTGCTCGTGCTGAGCGGTCTGGTCGCCTCGTTCGGGGCGAGCTTTGTCGCCGTCACCCATTGGGAAACGGGCAAGCGTCCCGATCAGTACCGGATCACCTGCACCATCCGGAAGCGACCGGCCGACTTGTTCGTGCTGGTGGCGAGTCTGGTGCTGCTGGCGATTATCGTGGGCTACCTCTTCGTGGAAAACTACCAGCCTCGCTGAGCAGCGACCCCTTGACGGTGGTGACCGCTTTGCCGCCCAGCAGCACGCGGTCGCCGGCGAGCTCGACCTTCACGGTTCCCCCCCGCGCCGACGCCTGGTAGCCGATCAGGGATGCCTTTCCCAGGCGCGCTCCCCAGTAAGGGGCCAGGGCGCAGTGCGCCGACCCGGTCACCGGATCTTCGTCCACCTTGATCCCCGGTGCGAAGAAGCGGGAGAGGAAGTCGGCCTCCGGCCGGTCCGAAGGCGTGGTCACGATGACTCCGCGGGTTGCCACCTCGCTGAGGAGCCGTGCGTCGGGTCGCAGCGCGTGGAGCGGCGCGGGATCCTCCAGCACCACGAAATAGTCGAAGCGGCTGCGCAGGACGGTGACCCCGCTCAATCCGAGCGAAGGCAGCAACTGGGGCGGGACCTCGCAGGCCTCGGGCGGGGTGGCGGGAAAATCGAGGGTGATCCATTGCGCGTCGCGAGTGGCGGTGAGTAACCCGCTGCGCGTCTGAAAGCGCGCCGCCTCACCATACCGCAGGTAGCCTTCCTCCCAGAGAAAATGAGCGCTCGCGAGCGTCGCGTGGCCGCAGAGATCGACCTCGGATGCCGGGGTGAACCAGCGCAGGTCGAAGCCGTTCTTGGACCGGAGCAGGAACGCCGTTTCGGCCTGATTCATCTCGGTCGCGACGGCCTGGAGCCAGCGGTCGGGTCGCTCGCCGTCGAGCAGGCAGACCGCGGCGGGGTTGCCGGCGAACGGCTCGGCCGTGAAGGCGTCGATCAGGTACAGCGGGAGCATGGGAGCAGCCATGTCAGGGAGTCAGCGCGGTGGCCGCGGAGAGCTCGGCATAGTGGCAGGCCACCTGGGATTCGCCCACCGGGCGCAGCGGAGGCAGCTCCGTGGTGCAGCGGCCATCTTTGCGGGGATGGAAACAGCGCGAATAGAATGGGCAGCCCGGCGGCGGCGCGGTCGGCTTCGGCGGCTCCCCTGCCAGGACGATACGGGAGCGCTGCCGCCCCGGATCGGGCTGCGGCACCGCGGACAGCAGCGCCTGGGTGTAGGGGTGGCGCGGCCGCTGGATGATGGCCTCCGCGGAGGCCAGCTCGACGATGCGGCCGAAGTACATCACGCCCACCCGATGCGCCAGCTGGCGCACCACCGCGAGGTCGTGGGCGATGAAGAGAAAGCTCAGCTGCCGGCGTTGCTGGAGATTCTTGAGCAGGTTCAGCACCTGGGCCTGCACCGACACATCGAGGGCTGACACCGGCTCATCGCACACCAGGAAGGCGGGATTCACGGCGAGCGCGCGGGCGATGCCGACCCGCTGGCGCTGCCCGCCGCTGAGCTCGTGGGGATAGCGATCGGTGTACGAGGAATCAAGGCCGACTTCCTCGAAAAGCTGCGCCACCCGTCCGGCCATCTCCCCGCGGGGCAGCAGCCGATGGATCTCGAGGCCTTCGCGCACCGCCGCTCCGGCACGCAGCCGCGGATTGAGCGAGCTGTAGGGGTCCTGGAAGACCATCTGCATCCGCCGCCGCAGCGAGCGAAGCGGTGCCCCTTCCAGGCCGAGCACCTCTTCCCCGTCGTAGCGCACGCTGCCCGCGCTCGCGGGGACCAGCCGCACCACGATGCGGCCCAGCGTGGATTTGCCGGAGCCGGATTCTCCGACCAGGCCGAGCGTCTCCCCTCGCGCGATCGCGAAGCTGACTCCGTTGAGCGCGTACACCGGGTGGCGCCGCCGCAGCATGCCCCCCGCTTCGTAGCGCTTGGCCAACCCGGTGACCTCGAGCAGGGGGGCCGTCACTGGTCGCGCAGCGCGGGAAGCCAGCAGCGGCTCGACGCGCCGGGCGCGAGCGGCACCACGGGCGGATCGAGTGTCGCGCAGCGATCCAGGGCTTCGCCGCAGCGGGGCTGGAAGCGGCAGCCCACGTGCCACTCCTCGGGGAGGGGCACATTGCCCTGAATCGGGATGAGCTGGTCGACCGGGTTCTCGAGCCGCGGAATGGCTCGGAAGAGCGCCCGGGTATACGGATGCGCCGGTGCCGCGAAGAGGCTCGCGGTGGAAGCCTCTTCGACGATCTGGCCGGCGTACATCACCGCGACCCGGTCGGCGCGCCCCGCCACCAGCCCCAGGTCGTGGGTGATCAGCAGGATGGCCATGCCGCGCGTGGCGCGCAGCCGGTCCAGCGTCTCGAGTACCTGGGCTTGCACCGTAACATCGAGGGCCGTCGTCGCCTCATCGGCGATCAGCAGATCCGGCTCCCCGGCCAGCGCGATCGCGATCAGCGCCCGCTGGCGCTGGCCTCCCGAGAGCTCGTGCGGATAGGCGCCATAGGTGGATGCCGGGTCGGGCAGGCCCACTTCGCCCAGCAAGGCGACCGCGGCGTCCCGGGCGGCTTGCGCGCTCATGCGGCGATGCGCGGTGATCGCCTCGCGCAGCTGATTCCCCACCGTGAGCACGGGCGTCAGGCTGGTGAGCGCGTCCTGGAATACGATCCCGATCCGGCCGCCGCGGATCGCGCGCAGTGCGTCGCCGGTCAGGCGGGTGACATCGACCCCGTCGAGCAGCACCCGGCTGGTCGAATCCACCCGGCCCGGGTGAGGAACCAGGCCGAGCAGGGCCAGACCGGTCAGGGTCTTTCCGCTGCCCGATTCGCCGACCAGGGCGAGCGTTTCGCCCCGCTCGAGCCGCAGGCTGACAGCGGACACCGGTACGGCGTGCCCGCTCAAGGCCGGGAAGCGAATGGTGAGGTCGTGGACTTCCAGCAGCGAGCTCACGCGCTGCGCGGATCGAGAGCGGCCTGCAGCGCGTCACCGACCAGATTGACGGACAGCACGGTGAGCACGATGGCGGCTCCGGGGAAGAGCGCGGTCCACGGCGCGCTGACGATCAAGGGACGAGCGTCGAGGACCATCCCGCCCCATGACGGCGTGGGAGGCTGGATGCCGAGACCCAGAAAAGATAGCCCCGCCTCGAGCAGGATGACGTCGCCGACGCCCAGCGTCGCGGCCACCAGGAGTGGTCCCGCGGCGTTGGGGAGCAGGTGGCGCACCAGGGTGCGTCGCGGCGTCGCACCGAGGCCTTCGACCGCCAGCACGAAGGGCTCGTGGCGGAGCCGCAGCACCTCGCCGCGGACCAGCCGGCTGGTCGCAAACCACCCGGTGGTTCCCAGCACCAGGATGAGCGCCACGAGGGGAATGCGTTCCCATACGACCAATAGCAGCAGGATGACGAACAGGCGGGGGATGGCCAGGGCGGCATCCACGGTCCGCATCAGCACCGCGTCCACCCAGCCGCCCGCGTAACCCGCAATGAGGCCCACCGCCGAGCCGACGCTGAGAGACAGCACCACGGCGAGCCCGGCCACCGCCAGGGAGACTCGTGCCCCGTTCGCCACCCGGGACAGAATGTCGCGATTGAGCGCATCGGTGCCGAAGGGGTGGGCCAGCGAGGGACCGGTGGCTCCCGCCACCACGTCGCGCATGGCGGCGGGATCCTGCAGGAACGGCGGCGCGAGCAGGGCCGCGATTCCGATCAGCAGGAGGACGCCGCCGCCCCAGCGACCGCTGGGATGGCGCCACGCGCGGCGCAGCAGTTCCCCGAGCGAGCCGATCACGCGGGACGCACCCGCGGATCCACCAGGGCATAGCCCAGGTCGGCCAGCAAGCCCGCAATCACCACGGTCGCCGAAACCAGCATTGCCGTGCCCAGCAGCACCGGGTAGTCGCGCGCCGCGATGGCGTCCGCCGCCAGCGACCCCAGGCCCGGCCAGTTGAACACCGACTCGACGAACACGGAGCCGGACACCAGGATCGGCAACCAGAGGCCGAGCAGGGTGAGCATGGGCACCAGTGTGGTACGCCAGGCGTGGCGCCAGCGCACTCGCCGCTCGGTGAGCCCGCGGGCGCGAGCGGCCGTGACGAAGTCGAGCCGGAAGCTGGCGAGCATGGCGGCGCGCTGGTGGCGCAGCGGCAGCGCCAGGCTGGTCACTGACAGGGTGAGCGCCGGCAGGATCAGGTGTCGCAGCAGGTCCAGCGCGCGCGTCAGGGTGCCCGCTTCGGGCCCGAGCAGGGGATCGGTCATTTGCGCCGCGGGCAGCAGATGCCAGCGGACGCTGACGAACGCCACCAGGACCAGGCCGAGCCAGAAACTCGGGGTGGCGTAAGCCGCGAGGGCAATGCGGGTGAGCCAGCGATCGAAGCGGGAGCCACGGCGTACCGCCTGGCGTACCCCGAGCCAGGCGCCGACGCTGAAATTGAGCAGCAGTACGGTCCCGCCCAGCAGGACCGTGGCGGGGAGCCGTGCGGCCAGGAGACTGGTGACCCGCTCCGGGTAGTGCTCGATCGAGACTCCAAGATCACCGCGGGCGACCCCGCCGAGGAAGGCGCGCAGCTGGGTCGTCAGGGGCTGATTCAGCCCGAAGCGCTCCCGCAGGTGGGCCAGCTCCTGGGGGGAAACGGCTCGCTCGCCGATGATCCGGGCCAGCGGATCACCGGGGGCAACGCGAACCAGCACGAAGAGCAACAGCACCGCGACCGCGAACGTCACGGCGGCCTGCAGCGTCCGGCGAATGAGCCAGCGGCTCACCGGTCGCGCGCAAGCCTGCGCGCGGGATCCACCGACCAGCGCCAGAGATCGCTGTAGAGCGACTCGGGGCGGAGGCTGACGCCGCGAAAGCGGCGCTGCACCACCAACAGCACGGGGGGCGTGGAGAGGAAGGCGGCCGGCGCGTCGTTCTGCAGCGCCGCATACGCCGCGCGCCAGGTGCGGTCCCCGCCCCTCGGGGTGGAGATCGCCTGCTCGATGAGATTGTCGACCACCGGGTCACAATACTGCGCGTAGTTGGAACCCGCCCGCCCGGCACAGGTCCAGCTCTGCACGATTCCGCTCGGCGAGGGATCCATCCCCGCGGAGGCGAAATCGATGTCGAATTCTCCCCGCTGGCGCCGCTGATCCCAGACCGGGCCATCGAGCCGAATCAGCTCGAGGCGGACTCCGACTCGACGGAGCTGTTCCTGCAACTGCGTCGCCATCGCCGTCCGGGGCGCGCTGGTAGTCGGCACGTTGAGGCGTAGGCTGAGCGGAGTCCCTCCCTTATCGAGGATGCCGTCGCCGTCGGCATCGATCCAGCCGAGCCGCCGCAGCAGTGCCCGCGCGGCGGCCGGGTCATAGCCGATCCCCTTCGGAACCAGCCGGTAGGTCCAATGCCCCTGCGCCACCGGGGCATTGGTGGCCACGCCGTACGCGCCATAGACGCTCTGGAGCAGGGGGCCGCGGTCGATGGCCATGACCAGCGCCCGGCGCAGCCCCGCATCGGCCAGGATGGGGTGGGGCTGCTCGCGGCTGCCGTAGCTGCGCTGATTGAAGAGCAGGTAGACGACGAGGAAAGAGGGCGTCGATAACAGCCGCAGATTCTGATTGGCGGCCAACCGCGCGGGGCCGCTGCCCGGTGCGACCCCCTCATAGACATCGGCGCTGCCGTCGAGCATGAGGTTCAGCGCCGCCTCGGGGTCGCGCACCAGCAGGAACACCAGCCGATCGACCTTCGGCGCCCCGAGAAAGAAATCCTGGTTGGCGGCGAGCTCCAGCTGGCGTCCCGGCTCGCGGCGCACCCAGCGGTAAGGCCCGCTCCCCACCGGCTCGCGAACGAAGGCGGAGGTTGCGAAGCGCTCGGCAGGGATGGTGTCGACCAGGTGCGCGGGCAGCAGCTGCACCTGCCAGGTGGCATCGTAGAACTGCTCGGCGTAGGCGCGCCGGAAGCGCAGCACCACCCGCCGCTCGCCTTCCGCGGTCACGCTGGCCAGGTGACGGAGCAGCAGCGCGCGCTGCGGATCGACGGTGGAATCCCGCATGCGCGAAAAGCTGAACAGCACGTCACGGGAGGTGACCGGCTTGCCATCGTGCCACTTGGCCCGCGGATCGAGCTCGAAGACCAGGGTGAGCGAATCCCGGCGACTCCAGCTCCGCGCGAGCTGCGGCTCGAAGCTTTTTTCGTCGGCGG
>DATCWE010000069.1:0-2093 GCA_036566495.1 Gemmatimonadales bacterium
GACATAGGCAGGCCGCCCCCGGCCGAGCCACTGGTTGAACGCATCATCCACGCTGCTCACCTTGCCCAGTCGCACCAGCGCACGGGCCAGGTGAGGGCGTCCCATCGCCGCGGACCCGGTTTCCTCCACTAGGTCGTCGAACGAGACATCGACCCCCCAGGCCTGGAGACCTTCCACCATCGCGCGGCCACGCCGAACGCGGTCCTCCCGGCAGCCGCGCAGGAACTCGGCAAGGGTGGGATCGGCGGGCGGCAGGAAATACCCGAGCACGTGAATCTCGCCCCAGGGAGCCGAAGTCGAGAACTCGCAGGCGCTCACCACCCGGACGCCGAGTCGCTCGCCTTCGGCCTGGGCTTCCGGCACGCCCTCGAGGGTATCGTGATCGGTCAGGGCGATGGCGCTGAGGCCGAGTTCCGCAGCTCGCCGGACGACGGCGGCCGGCGGCAGCAGCCCGTCGGAAGCCGAGGAGTGCAGGTGCAGATCGATCAGGGCAGGAGACGTGGTGCTCAGCGGCGATACCCCAGCTCGGGCGATGTCCAGGACGGCTGCGAGACCCGGAAGAGCGCGAGCAGCTCCGCCTCGGTGAGCTGCGCGAGGGAGGTCTCGCGATTCTTGGCGAGCAACGGAGAATACCGCGCGATCCGATCCGGGCCCGAGCCGGCGGGCAAGCGGCTGAAGCGCAGCGCGAATTCGTCCTTGTCGTACTGGGTAATGCGCCCGGCGGCCGACACCGTCCAGCGCTCCCCGTTCACTTCGAGCACGCGACGCGGCATGAGTCAGCTTTTCTCCAAGGGGACTTCCTCCCACAGCACCCCGGCGTCGCTGGCATAGGACGCGAGTGCGCGCAGCCGGACCTCGAGCGCCGCTTCCTCGGGAGTGCGCGCGGCCCGGCTGCGGTGTCGCTCGGCCGTGCCGCTTTCGCTGAATTCGAGATAGGTGTCGCGCTGCTCCGGGTGACGGAACAGCCAGAGGGACTCTCCGCGCGATGCCAGCCGCCGGGCGAGGTCGCCGAGGACGGCGAGGTATCCGGCTTCGTCGGCCGCGTTGACCTTGGCGCGCGAAACGCTCAGCGTTCGAGGCATGGGATCAGGCCAGGTCCTCCGGAAACTCTTGCAAGGTGGCGCGCAGGTCCGCCAGGAAGCGATCGGCATCGGCGCCGTCGACGATACGGTGGTCGAACGAGAGCGCCAGCATTCCCAGCGTGCGGATCCCGATGCTGTCGCTGCCGTCCGCCGCGGTGACGACAGCGGGGCGCTTGCCGATGGCGCCGACGGCCAGGATGCCCGACTGGGGCTGGTTCAGCACCGGCAACCCCACGAAGGTCCCGAAAACCCCGGGATTGGTGATCGTGAAGGTGCCCTTCTGTACCTCGTCGGGCGACAGCTTCTTGGTCCTGGCGCGTTCGGCCAGGTCATTGATGGCCCGCGCGGTGCCCAGCAGGTTGAGCTCGTCGGCCCGACGGATGACGGGGACGATGAGCCCCCAGTCCAGGGCGACGGCGATCCCCAGGTTGATCTCACGGCGAAAGAGGGTGCTCTCGCCCATCACGGCCGCGTTGAGCACTGGATGGGCGCGCAGATTTCGAGCGACTGCCGCTGCGATGAAGGCCAGAAAGGTGAGCCCGATGCCTCGCTCCGCGTAGTCCGCTTTCTTTTTCGCGCGGAGCGCCGCGATCCGGCTGTAATCGACCTCGATCATGCTCTGCACATGCGCCGACACCCGGCGCGACATGATCATGTGATCGGCGGTGAGCTTGCGAATTCTCGACCAGGGCTCCACCCGGTCGCCCTCCCAGGGCTCCACGACCGGACCGGGGACCACGCGAATGCCCGGGCCGACGCTGAGGTCGGCAGCGGCGTGGTCGGCCGATCGGGCCGCCGGACGCTCGGAGGGTGTTGCCGCAACCGCGCCAGACTCCAGGAAAGAGAGGACGTCATTCTTGGTGACGCGTCCCGCCATCCCGGAGCCGGGAATCGTGGTGATATCGAGGTTGTGCTCCGCGGCGATCTTGCGGACCAGCGGAGTGGATTTGCGGCGCAGCCGCTCCTCGAGCGATTCCTCCCCGCTCGGCTCGGCCGGCCTGGCCGAGGGCG
>DATCWE010000137.1:0-3593 GCA_036566495.1 Gemmatimonadales bacterium
TGCGTCGGGCCCGCCCCGAGCGCGCGTCGCCTCGAGTGGAATGGGAGCGGGCTCCGGCGGAGCGCCATCGAGGTCCCGGGCCTGCTGGCCACCAGCTCCGGGGTGGATCAACACGGCGCGGAACGGGAGCGCGCCGCCCTCTTTCGGGCCGCGGCCGCCGACCCGGCAGGGCTCACCCCCGCCGGGCTCGCCGAGCTACATCGGAGCCACGTGCCGGAGCGGGGCCCGTGCTCCGTGTGCATGCATCGCGAAGATGCCGTGACGGTGAGCTGCGCCCTCATTGCGGTCACGCCGGAGGAGGTTCGTTTCCACCAGATCGAAGGCTCGCCCTGCGAGAGCCGCCGCGCGAGCGAGCTCAGCCTTGCCCGGGCCGGAGGGGCGATGGGTTGACCAGGCGCGAGCGCTGGCTGCGCGCTCCGGATACCTCCTGCTGTTGCTCGCGATTCCGCTCCCCCCTCCCGGCGGACTGACTCACGCCGGCTGAGTCGCGGCCGACTTATCTTTCCGCGAGCCGCCTCCCTTAGCACAGGCGACGACCTGCGGGTCGGCGCGGAGGAGCTGGTGGACCGCGCCATTCAATGGCGACACAGCTGGTCAAGGTCGAATTCACGCACGATCACGTCGCGCGCGGAGGACGCAAGGCGCATCACCTGGCCTAAGAGGGAGGAGTTCGGCATGAGCACGGATCGACGGGAGTTCCTGGGGACGTTGCTGGCGGCGGGGGCGCTGCCCTTGGTGGGACAGACCGGCACAGCCGGCGGCGGGCCGGCGGATCAGCAGCTCGCGCGGCTGGTTCGAGGCGAACTCAGAAGCAGCCCCATGGTGGGCGGGGTGGACTTCGGGGCATCCGTCCGCCGAGCCGACTGGGACGTCGCCTGGGCGGAGAAGCTGAACGGCAAACACCGCGCGGTCTTCGACAACGTGGAGCTGTCGATGGGGCTGGGATTGCTGCGCGCTCTGATCTGGATGAATGACTATGCCGAGGTGTATCAGACACCCGCCGCCGACATGAATGCCGTCGTGGTACTGCGCCACAACGCCATCTGGATGATCATGGACGACGAGTTCTGGGCGCATCACAACATCGGCGCCCTCACCAAGATCAACGATCCCAAGACCAAGCTGCCGATCAAGCGGAACCCCGTGCTCGGACCCAACGTCGTGGGGCTGCCAGCCGCGCTGGCCGACGACGCGCTCCGCAAGGTGCTGAGCAGCGCCACCGTGCTGGCGTGCAACCTGGCCTTCACCCTCGACGTGGTGGACAAGGTCAAGACCGACATGAAGCTGGATGACGCCAAGGCGCACGAGATGGCGCTCAAGCACGTGATCCCCGGAGTGACCCTGCAGCCCTCGGGCGTCTTCGCGGTACTCAGGGCACAGGAGGCGGGTTGTCAGTACGTGCTCGCGACCGACGCATGACCCAGGACCGCAGGGAGTTTCTGGGCACCTTGGCGGCCGCCGGCCTGCTGGGCCGAACGGTGGGAACGGTGGGGATGGACGGACAGGAGGGGGACGGTGGTCCGATGCCAGCTTCCGGAGCCACCGCAGCGTCCGAATGGGACCTCTCCTGGTCCACCCGGCTCGGCGGCCCGCATCGCGGGGCATTCGACTGGTTCCAGCCCAACGCCTCCGCCGGGTTGTGGCGCGCGGCGGTCTGGAAGCATCAAGTCGTGGAGGCGTTCGGCGTCACCGCGGACCAGGTGGGCGCCGTGCTGGTGATCCGGCACGGCGCGATCCCCATGATCATGGGCGACGAGTTCTGGATCCGCCACCAGCTGGGCAAGCTGCGCAAGGTGAAGGACCCGCTCACCAACAAGATTGCGGAGCGGAACCCCTACCGGAGCTCCGCCAACGCCGCGAAGCCCCCGCCACCCGAGCAAGATTACTCGATCGAGGCGTTCCTCAAGAACGGCGGCATCGTGCTGGCGTGCGGCTTCGCCTTCGGGTTCATGGTGTCGCTCGAGGCCAAGCTGCAGGAGAAAAAAGCGGCGGAGGTCCGCGCCGAGGTGCTGCAGCAGGTGATCCCGGGGATCATCGTGCAGCCGTCGGGGTTTTTCGCGCTGCTCGAGGCGCAGCGGAACGGCTGCGGTCTGTTTCCGGCGGAGAACGTGGAGTAGCGGACGGCGCTGACGCCGGCTGCGCATGGACATCATCACGCTCTCGGTTCCGTTCTTCTTCGCCCTCATCGGGGTGGAGCTGCTGGTCGCGCGGGTCAGGAAGCGTCCGCTCTACCGGCTGAGCGATTCGATCAGCGACCTCTCCTGCGGCATTCTGAGCCAGTTGGCCGGGATCTTCCTCACCCTGCTGACCATCGGGGCCTACAGCTGGGTGCAGCGCCACTGGGCGGTGCAGCACATTCTCCCCCTCCCGGCGTGGTCCGCGGCGCCGCTCGCCTGGGCGGCGGTTTTCCTGCTCGACGACTTCGCCTATTACTGGATGCACCGCAGCTCCCATGTGGTGACGCTGCTCTGGGCGGGACACGTGGTGCATCACTCCAGCGAAGAGTTCAATCTCACCGTCGCGCTGCGCCAGAGCAGTCTGCACGGGCTGTTCAGCTGGGTGTTCTACCTGCCGATCGCGCTGCTCGGCGTGCCGGTGCGGATGTGGCTGGTGTGCCATGCACTCAACCTGGTCTACCAGTTCTGGATTCACACCCGCGAGGTGAACCGGCTGGGCCCGCTCGAATGGGTGCTGAATACCCCTTCCCACCATCGGGTCCACCACGGGGTAAACCCCGAGTACCAGGACAAGAACTTCGCCGGCACGCTGATCATCTGGGACCGGCTGTTCGGCAGCTTCGAGCCGGAGCGAGCCGCCCCGGTCTATGGGATCACCAAGCCACTGGCCAGCTGGAATCCGCTGAGCGCCAACCTGCACGTGTTCGCGGAGATGGTCCGGCACGCGCGCGCGGCGCACTCCTGGGGTGACCGGTTGCGGGCGGTCTTTGCCCATCCGCGCTGGCGCCCGCCGGGTCTGGGCGCCCCGGTCGAGCCGCAAGCGGTCTCCGTCGAGACCTTTCAGAAGTACGAACCCGCGGTACCTCAGGCGCTCAAGGCGTACGCGCTGGTCCAGTTCGTCATGGTATTGCTCGCCTCGGTAGCGCTGCTGCGAATGGCCCGGGCTCTGCCCCTCGCCGAGCTGCTGGCCGCCGGGTTCTATATCGCGCTCTCGCTGGGCAACATCGGTGGGGTGCTCGAAGCGCGCAGCTGGGCGGGCGTGAGCGAAGCGGTTCGGCTGGTGATCCTGGGCGGCGTGGCGGTGGCGCTGTGGACGAACGGCGGCGGACCCGCCTGGCTCCTGGCAGCGACGATGAGCTTCGCGGCGGTCTCACTGGCCTGGCTGCTCTGGTTGCGGCCCCTGCTCCGGGATCCCGACCCGAGAGCCATCGTCGCGATGTAGGACGGCCGGGCCGAGTCAACGGCCTCCCGACAGGGCGGCAGCAAATCCCGCGAACACCAGCATCCAGATCAGCACGTAGAGTGGCACAAAGCGCTGCCGCTTCCGCAGCCAGTCGGGAAACAGCACCGGCTTGCCCGCGAACTTGCCGCGTGGCTTGCTGGGGAAGAAGAAGGTCTTGTAGGTCTCGGTGGTCG
>DATCWE010000261.1:0-9669 GCA_036566495.1 Gemmatimonadales bacterium
ACGGCGCTCCAATGGGCGGGTTACCTGGGAGTACGCCAGCACGGAGGCGGTGCCGTTCCTGAACATCGCCGTCGCCCCCTACGTCGCTGTCGGGCAGCGGGGGATCGAAGCGTATGTGTTCCCCTCAGATTCGCTTGCCGCGCGCGGGGTGATAGCCAAGGCGGAGCAGGCACTCGACTCCCTGAGTCGCTGGTTCGGTCCGCTCGACTCGGCTCCCAGGGTCACCGTGATCGAGATCCCTCCCGGTTACGGCTCGCAGGCGAGTCTCTCGGCCGGCATCATCATCGACGCCGCGGCATTCCGGGACGCGAGCCGCCTGCACGAGCTCTACCATGAGCTGTCACACTTCTGGAATCCGCGCGATACCGCGACGCCATCGCCGCGGGTTACCGAAGGGCTCGCTTCGCTCCTGGAGCAGCGTTTGGCTGCCGCGCTGGACGGTCGCACCGGGCTGGATTCCCTGCTGGAGGCTCGCGTCGCCCGGCTGCGCGCGCGTGCGGTGACCGATTCGGCGCTGCGGCAGGTCCCGATGCGTGCGTACGGGTCCGCCGACCGGACGGGGCTCGCGTACCCGGTCGGCATGCTGCTGTTCCATTCCCTGCAACAGTGCCTCGGCACCGCGGCGTTCGATGCCCTGTGGGGAGACTACCTGAGCAAAACCCGGAAGACCGGCGGCTCGGACGAGGATTTTGCGGCGTTCGCCATTCGGCAAACCGGCAATCCTGCGGTGCGCGAGCTGTTCGAGACCTGGCTGTTCACCACGCGCTGGATCGAACGGCTTTCGGCGGGAGAGCCGCTCGCTGCTTTGCGGCGCGGATGCGGCTGAGCGCCAGCCCCTCCGTCGGCGGCTGGCTTCGCGCTGTGCAGTGCGGGTGGTGATCGGCGTCATCCCCTCTAAACACTGCCGGCTCGAGAGGCGGGTACGCCCATGCGCAGCAAAGCCAGTTTCCGCAGCCATCCGATCCATCCCGCGTTAGTCCATTTCCCGCTGGCCTTCCTCATCGGGGGTTTTGGGTTCGACCTGGCGGGGAGCTGGAGCAACAATCCTGCGCTGTGGACGGTGGGCGCCTACCTCGGGCCGGCAGGGATCGTCGCCGCGATCCTGGCCGCCATTCCGGGCCTGGTGGACTATTTCTACACCGTGCCGCCCAAGAGCTCGGGTAAGCGTCGGGCGACCCAGCACATGATCGTGAACCTCTCCGCCGTCGGTGTGTTCGCGTTGGCATGGGCGGTTCGGCCCGAGTTCTCCGGTCAGCCGAGCAGCTTGGCGTTATTGCTGGAGGCGGCGGGCACAGGAGGCCTGGCGGTCGGGGCGTACCTGGGCGGCGTGCTGGTGTCGCGCAATCAGATCGGGGTCGATCACCGCTACGCGTCGGCCGGTAGGTGGCACGAGCAAACCGTATCGCCGGACGGCGAGAACGGCTTCCTGGCCGCGAAGGCCGCGGATCTCGAAGTGGATCAAATGAAGCTGCTGCATATCGATGGACGGCGAATCGTGCTGGCCCGTACGGAGAGCGGCTACACGGCGTTCGAGGATCGCTGCACTCACCGGGGCGGCTCGCTGGCGGACGGCGTGCTGATCAGCGGTACGGTGCAGTGCCCCTGGCACGGATCCCAGTTCGATGTCCATACCGGTGCGGTGTGTGGCGGACCCGCCAGGAAAGCGGTCCAGTCCTACCGCGTCGAGCAACGCGGCTCCGACATCCTGGTCTTTCTCAAAGGCCGCGGCCAGACCCGCAGCACCGCGCGGCAGCCGGCAAACCGCTAGGAGGGCCGCGGCGGCGCGACCGGCATCTCACCGGTCACGTCGGCCGACGCGATGGCGAGCTCCGCCGGCGCTAGCTGGGACTCCGCAGTCAGAAAGCCGGCCATGCCGCGGGTTAACGGCAGGGTGAGCAACACCAACAACCCCGCCATCCAGAACGGTACTCCGACTCCGAAGCGGTCCATGGCCATCCCCGCCGCGACGGGAAACGCGACGCGAGACACCCCCCCGAAGGTATGCTGCACGCCCATGTATAACCCGCGCTCAGCAGCGGACACCACCCGGGACAGCAGCCCGGTGACACAGGGGAACAGAAACGCGGTCCCCAGCGGCATCAGGGTAAAGCCGAGCCCAAGCACCGGGTAACTCCGGGCCAGCCCGGTCGCGGCGAGACCAGCGGCGAGGCAGCAGATGCCCAGGCGCGACAGCCTGGCCTCGCCCAAGCGGTCTACGATGGGGCCCAGCAGAAAGGAGCGGATGACCACGCCCAGGCCGCCGAGATACATGATGAAATAGCCGATGTTGTGCTCGGTGATCGCGAAGCGCTGGGCCAGCAACAGGGGAGCGGTCTGCGCCGTTCCGTAGAACGCGCCGATCGCGACGGCGTAGATCCAGACCAGCCGGGAGGCGGGCTCCCGCCAGTGGGTGGCGATGCGCCCGATGGCGGCCCGCCCCGTGGTAGCAGGAGCAGCGGTTCTCGACCCGGTGGTCGTCAGCAGCCGGGATTCCCGCAGGAAGCGCTGGGCGAATACCGCCACGAGGGCCGCCAGTGCCGCCGCCGCGAGCCCCGGTGCGCTGCGGCCGCCCACGGCGATCATCAGCGACCCGAAGGCGGGGCCGGCAACGGCGCCCAGGCTGGTGACGGCGGAGAGCCAGCCCAGACTCTTGGTCCGGCGATCCAGCGGCGAGGCGTCCGCCACATAGGCCTGTACTACGCCTATGGTACCGCCGCCGACGCCCTGAATGATGCGGGAAAGCAGCAGCAGGGCGAGAGAGCCGGCAAATGCAAAGAGCACGTAGGCGACCGCCGTGACCAACAGACCGGCGAGGATGGCGGGCCGGCGGCCATAGCGGTCCGAAAAGCGACCCCACACGGGTGCGACCACCAGTTGAGCGAGCGAGAATGCCGCGATGAGGAGCCCGACCACCGTGGCACTGGCGCCGAGCTCCTTGGCGTAGAACGGCAGGAGCGGCAGGATCATGGTGAGTCCCACCATGTCCACGAACGCCGTGACGAACAGGACGGGCAGACGGCCGCGCGCGCCGGGATCGGACATCGCGACTAGGGTAGCGCGTCGCGAGGGGAACGCGACGTCAAGCGAAGAATGTGCAGGAGCCGCTAGGCTTTCGGCACCAGGTAGTCGTGGGCCGCAACGATGCGCCAGCGCCCCGCCGAGCGAACCCAGGTATCGGTGAAGCGGTAGCGGCGATCGAACGCCCCGCCGGAGCCGCGACCCCGCACGATCAACCAGCCGGTCACCGCGGCAGTGGCGCCGAAATCGTGTACCTCCATCGCCTCGTTATGCGCCTCGCTCACCGTATCGGAAGGGTTGAGCAGGTCGCGCAACACTTCCTCGCGGGTATAACTGCGGCCGTCCTCGCTGTAGACGAAGCCCGGCGCCAGGGGGCGCCGAAAATAGGCCGTATCCCGGCGCGTCAGCGCGCGGGCCCAGCCGTCCTCGAGCTGGAGGAGCTGGCGTCTGGTGCCGGAGCCCTGCGCCGCGAGGCTGCCCGTGCCCAGGACAGCCAGGAGGGCAAACGGGATCCTACGGTTCATGCAACCCGGCGGCAGGCCCGCTCGAGACGCTCGAGCCCGTCCGCCAGATCGCCCTCGCTCATCAGGAGCTGCGGGGCGATTCGAATGACGTGGCCGAAGAGGCCGCCGGTTCCGATCAGCAGGCGTTCCTGCTTGGCGCCCTCGAGCAGGGCGGCGGCCTTCTTCGGACTGGGCTCCTTGGTTGTACGGTCCTCCACCAGCTCCATCGCCTGCATCATGCCCATGCCGCGCACATCGCCGATCCACGCATAGCGCTCGGCCAGTCGCTCGAGCCCGGCCCGCAGGGTGCGCCCCAGCGCTGCGGCGCGATCGGGCACGTTCTCGCGCTGCATGATCTCGAGCGTGGCATCCATGGCGGTCATGCAGACGGGATTGCCGCCGAAGGTGGAGATGGTCTTGCCCTTCCACGCCCCGGCGATCTCCTCGCGCGCGATGGTGGCGCCGACCGGCATCCCCCCCGCGACCGTCTTGGCCATCACCATGATGTCGGGCTCGACGTCCCAATGCTCGATCCCGAACCATTTGCCCCCGGTCCGTCCGAACCCAGCCTGCACCTCATCGGCGATGAAGAGCCCACCGTGCTGCTTGATGATCTTCGCGACCAGCTGGAAGTAGCCCGGCGGCGGCACGATGTAGCCCCCCGCCCCCTGGATGGTCTCGGCAAAAAAGGCGGCGGGCCGGCCGCTGGTCATGGTGAGAATCACCTCTTCGATATCCCGGGCATAGCGCTCGGCACACTCGTCGTGGGGAGGCCCGAAAGCGCAGCGGTAGCAATAGGGCGACAAGGCGTGCTTGACCCAGGGCACCGAGCCGCCGAGCGGCGTCCAGCCGCTCATCGCGGTCAGCGTGGTGCCGAGCGCGGAGCGGCCCGAGTAACCGTAGCGGAGCGCGATGATCTCATCGCGCCCCGTGTACATGCGGGCCAGCATGACGGCGGTTTCCACCGCCTCGGTGCCGCTATTCGTGAAGAAGGTCTTTCGCAGCCCCCCTGGTGCGATGCCGGCGAGCCGGCGCGCCGCATTGACCTGGGGCTCGCTGAGATAGAGGGTCGAGGTATGCCCGAGCCGGCCGACTTGCTCGCGGACCCGCTCGGTGACCTCCGGATGACAGTGCCCGATCCCGGTCGTGAGGATGCCGCAGAAGAAGTCGAGGTACTCAGTTCCTTCGGCGTCGGTGACATAGGACCCGCTGCCCTCCACCAGCACGAGGGGATCCTTGTAATAGGGGGACGCGGCGGGGATGACGAAATCTTTCCAGCCGGACTTCACACTCGCGGCGAGGTCGGCCGTAGACGGAAGAGTGGTGCCCATGGGTCGCTCCTATTGCAGTCCAAAGAGACGTACGACGGCTCGCCGACCCCGGAACGTCCTGGCGTCGTACCAGAACTCGACGCGGTTGATGACGCGGTCGCTGCCGCTCAGGTCGATGGCCCGGGATTCGCCGCCTGCGGGAATGGTGTTGCGCAATTCGATCTCCTGCTTGCCGCCGTTGCCATAATGGACCACGACCCGGTGGAAGTCCACGGCGGCGCGCTGTACCGTGAGCTTGATGGCACGGAAGTCTCCCTGGCGCGCCGTGACCGCGATGACATCGTGGTCGGCGCGATCGGTGACGGTCCGCTGGCCGAGCAGGACCCAATCCCGCGCCGGCGCGCCGACCGGCCGGCCCAAGGCGAGAACGGAAAGGAGCAGGAACAGCGTCTTCATCGTCGAGCCTCCGATTAGGACCATTTCGAGATGACGACCCGCTTGTCGGTGTAGAACTCGATGGCGTCCCTGCCCTGGGCCTTGAGATCGCCATAGAAGGACCCGCGCGACCCTCCGAACGGGAAAAACGCCATGGGAGCGACCACGCCAATGTTCACCCCGATCATACTGATGCCGGCGCGATAGCGGAACTCGCGGGCCGCGGCCCCGCTGGTGGTGAAGAGGGAGATCGCGTTGCCGTACGCGTTGCGGTGAACCAGGTCGATCGCCGCCTCGAGTGAATCGGAGCGGGTGAGGCCCGCCACCGGACCGAAGATCTCCTCGCGCCCGATGGACATTTCGGGTGTGACCCCCTCGAAAACCGTGGGACCGAACCAGTGTCCCCGGGGCAGCGCGGCCACGCTCGCGGAACGACCATCGAGCAGCAGCCGGGCGCCGTCCCGCTCGCCCTGGGTGACGTAGCCCGCCACTCGCTCGCGGTGCGGTGCGGAAATCAGCGGCCCCATGGTGGCGCCAGGATCGAGCCCGGACCCCAGGGTAAGTCGCGCCGCGCTCGCCACAACGGCTTCGCGGATCGGCCCGTAGGCTCCGCCGACCCCCACGATGATACTGCCCGCGAGGCAGCGCTGTCCGGACGCGCCATACACCGAAGCGACTACCGCACGCGTGGTGGCCTCGACGTCGGCATCGGGGAGGACAATCATGTGGTTCTTGGCGCCGCCGAGCGCCTGGACCCGCTTGCCCTGCGCGGCCGCCCTGGCATAGAGACCCTTGGCGACCGCACTCGAGCCCACGAAAGAGACTCCGACCACATCGGGATGCAGCAGCAGGGCGTCCACCGCCTGCTCGCCCCCGTGCACGACGTTGAGCACACCGGCAGGCAGGCCCGCCTTCGCGGCGAGATCGACCACCCGCTGGTGGGTGAGCGGATCGCGCTCGCTCGGCTTGAGCACCACCGTGTTGCCGGTGGCGACCGCAAAGGGCCAGAACCAGAGCGGAATCATCACCGGAAAATTGTAGGGAGTGACCACCGCGAAGACGCCGAGCGGCTGGCGAATCGTCTCGCAATCGATACCCGGGGCGATGTCCTCCAGCGTCTCGCCCATCAGCAGGGTGGGAACCGCGCAAGCGTGGACCAGGCTTTCGATCCCGCGCCTGAGCTCTCCGGCGGACTCTTCCCGCAGCTTGCCATGCTCCCGCGTCATGCACTCAGCGAGCTCGTCGAGCTGCTGCTCCATGAGCGCCTTGAGCCGAAAGAGCACCTGAATCCGCTCGACGGCGGGTACTGCTCGCCACGCCGGGAAGGCCCGCCTGGCCGCCCCCACCGCCGCGGCCACATCCTCACCGCTCGAAAGCGGCACTCTGCCGAGCGCGTCACCGGTGGCAGGGTCCACGATGGGGAGCGCGTCAGTGGCGGCGGCGCGCGTCCACGCGCCGTCGATGTAGTTGGGAATGGGCAGTGTCGCCACTACGGCTCCTCCCCGATCGGCATTCCCGGCGGCGGCGTAAATGGGCGGGGCAGCACCTGCGGATCCCAGGGCCGTTCCAGGAACCGCCGGACGTCCGCCGCGAGGGCCATCACGTGGGCCGTTCCCTCTGCCGCCCCCACCAGCTGCGTCGTGCTCACGTCGGGGAGCTGCGCCAGGTAAGCCCGCAGTTTCAGGGTGGCGATCGCCTTGACCTCGCTGCTCCGCGCGGTCTGGGCCAGCCACATGAGCCGTTCGACCATGACCCGCTGCACGGCCCGGCCGACCGCAGCCTGATAGGGATCCTCGGGCTCGGGCTTTCCCACGGTCAGGGCGCTGTCGATGACCTCGGCCAGACCGGGTTGCGAGGGATCGAGCGCGTGCTGCTGGACCAGTCGCGCGGCGCGCTCCGGATTCAGCACCAGCTGCGCCACCATGTCGGCGGCCGCCGCGGCGGGCGTGATCGCATCGAACACCGGATCGGTCACCTTGTCGAACAGCTCGCGGTGCTCGGGAAAGCCGGAGGGGCGGGGCGGGATCTTGGCGAGCACGGCCCGCGGGAAGGCGAGCTCCGCGGGACGCAGGGTCCGCAGTACCGCCGCGAGGGCGCGCCGCTGCTCGGCCGCGGGCACCGGGCGCTGCGGCTCCTGGCCATCACCCCGCAGCGTGTAGGTGTAGTACTGACCGCCCACGACTTTCACGGCGGCCTCCACCTGATAACGATGATGGAGATAGAGGGGCACCAGCACCTCCTCGAGCAGGGCCATCGGCTGGCCGCGCCGGATGGCCTGTTCGCCGAAGCGGTCGAGCGCTGCACGACGCACCTGCATTACGTGCCCGAGCTCGGCCGTCGCATCCGCGCCGGTGTCCCACAGATGGGTATTCGGGTGCGCGCTGCCGAACGGGCGGGCGTCCTGGTCGGTCAGAAAGAAGAGACCCTTCGAGCGCGCTCCGGCCAGGATGGCGTCCAGCGCCTTGGCCTCGTCGGCGCCGGGCGGAAAATCGCTGTACCCGTACTTGATGGCCTCCTTGTCCCAGGCGCCGATGCCCACGGCATAGGCATCGGACAAGTCGATGCTGCCGTCAGGCAGCAGCCGGGTGACCGGATGGGGATAGTCCATCACCGAGGCGCGATTGGCCATGCTGGAGATGTAGTTGTGCTGCAGGCCGAGGGTGTGGCCGACCTCGTGGGCGGCAAGCTGGCGCAGGCGAGCCAGCGCCATGGTCTGTGCCGCGGTCGCGCGCTCGTCTCCGGTCTTGTAGGGACTCAGCAGGCCTTCGGCCAGCAGGTAGTCCTGGCGAACCCGCAGCGAACCCAGGGTGACCAGCCCCTTGATGATCTCGCCCGTCCGCGGATCGGTGACCGTGTTGCCGTTGCTCCAGCCCCGCGTAAAGCGATGGACCCACTGAATCATGTTGTAGCGGGCATCCATCGGGTCCGCCCCCTCAGGGAGCAACTCGACCTTGTAGGCGTCCTTATAGCCCGCCGCCTCGAAGGCCTGGCTCCAGTCGCGCGCTCCGGTGAGCAGCGCGGTGCGAATCGGCTCGGGAATTCCGCGATCGAGGTAATACACGATCGGCTTGACCGGCTCGCTCACGGCGGCGCGGGGGTCCTTCTTCTGCAAGCGATGGCGCGCGATGAACCGTTGGGTGAGATCGCTGCCGAGCGGCGCCGTGTAATCCGCATAGGAGATGCCGAAGAAGCCGGCGCGCGGGTCGAACGCGCGGGGCCGGTAGCCCGCCTCCGGTAACGCGACCAGGCTGATCCGCTCCCTGAGGGTCAGCGCCTCGGGCGATGGGGCGATGTCCCGGACCCAGGTGCCGGGGTTGTCACCGGTGAGGGTCAGCGTGGTCTCGATCTCGGTGTTGCGGGGAAACACCTTGGTATTGGCCGGATAGATCGCGCTCCGGGAGGGGTCGACGCGGTAGGAGCCTTGCCGCGTGCGACTGAGCGCGCCGATCGCATCGTGGACGTCCCGCACGGCAAATTCGGTGGCGTCGACCAGCACGGCCCCGTTGCTCTCGGCCTCCACCTTGAAGCCCCAGAGCGCGGAAGTCGCGAAGGATTCGGTGACAGCCTTCTGCGCATAAGGATCAGGATCGCTCGCGCGGAAATCGTAATTGGGCTGGACCATCAGCACCTTGTTGCCGTAGCGCTCGAACCGGACGATGCGCTCCCGGCTAATCTGGCCGCGGTCGAGGCCGATATCGTTCGACCCGAGCCCGGTCGGGGCCCCGGTGATATAGAGCAGCTCCTGGTCCTTGAGCGCGGCCGGGATCTCCAGCCACAGCTTCCCGGTACTGGCGTCCCAGTAGAGCGGCACGAAGCCGTCCATCCGGATGAGGCCCTTGGTCTTGTCGGCGAGGGTGGGGGTCTGGGCGCTCAAGGCCCCGGGGGCGGCGGCGAGGGACCCCAGAATGGCCATCGCGGTGACGACTGAGCGGGGCCGGGAACGGGTCAGCATGCAGACTCCCTGACTGATTGAGGATGGGTGCCGGAATCTGGGGACCTCCCCTGGCGGGCGCCAGTTTGCGGCCGCCGGCGGACCCGCGGGAGCGGCGGACTTGTGCGCGCGGCCCTGCGAAGCAGCGTCTCACCCGTTGAAGCGGTGGGTGGGGTCGGAAACCGGACTCGGGAAGGGAGGGTGTTCACGTGAAGCAATCGCGCAGGTCCGCCATGCTGACGGCGCTTCTGGTTCTGGTGGCTTCGGGGATCGTGCGGGCGCAGACCCATCGCGCTCACATCGGTCCCCACATCGGATACAACTTTGATCTAGAAGACCTCAACATCGGCGCCCAGTTCAGCGTACCGCTCTTCTACCGCGTCGAGTTCTACCCTTCGTTCGACTATTTCTTTCACGATCCTGGCTCGGCGTGGGCGCTCAACGCCGATCTCAAGTGGCGGGTCTTCAAGGACAATCCCCGCTGGTTCTACCTGGGCACCGGGCTCAATCT
>DATCWE010000366.1:0-4899 GCA_036566495.1 Gemmatimonadales bacterium
GGTGCTGCGTTCCAGCAGCCGCTGGCGCTCGCGGATGCTGGTGGCGAGCACGATGGGCAGCCCGAGCAGCAACAGCGCGACGGCGGCGGTGAGCACCCAGCTCGGCAGGCCGAGCTTATTCACCAGCAGATTGGTGGCGAGCAGCACGAGCAGCGCGGCGACGCCGAAAAGCAGCGCCACGCGCAGCGGGTGGCCTTGGCGGAGCGCGGCTTCGGTGCCGCTCGAGATGGTCGGGACGGCGCTGGTGGATGCGGTGCTTCCGCTCGGGGTCAGCAGGGCGTCGAGGTGGGGCAACAGCTCGTCGGCGGACTGCCAGCGGTCGGCGGGGCGCTTTTCGAGGCAGCGCATCACCACCGCGTTGAGGCCGGCCGGGACGGCGGGCCGGTGGCTGGAGATGGTCTCCGGCGCCCGGGTGATTTGCGCGGCGAGAATCGACTGGGCGCTCATACCCGTGAACGGCGGATGGCCCGCGAGCATCTCGTACGCCATGGCCCCCAGCGCGTAGAGATCGGCGCGCTGATCGACGTGCGGGTCGGCCGACGCCTGTTCCGGCGCCATGTACGCCGGGGTGCCGAGGGCCAGGCCGAGCGAGGTCAGGCTGTGGTCGCCGCTGGAAGCGCTCACCGCCTTGGCGACGCCGAAGTCGGTGACCAGAGCGTGGCGGCCCGACAGCATGACGTTGTCGGGCTTGATGTCGCGGTGCACCACCCCCTGGGCGTGCGCGTAGGCCAGCGCGTCCGCCACCTCGCGCAGGATGTGCACGGTTTCCGTCACGGGCAGCTCGCCGGCCCGGGCCAGCTTGACCCGCAGCGATTCCCCCTCGATGAACGGCATGGCGTACCAGAGCAGATCGCCGGCGGCGCCGGCGGCCAGCAGAGGAACGATGTGGGGATGCTGCAGCCGGGCGGCGAGCTGGATTTCGCGACGGAAGCGATCCTGGTTGACACCGGACACCATCTCCGGCGGCAGCACTTTGATCACCACCTTGCGGCCGAGGGCGATTTCCTCCGCCAGGAAGACGCGGCTCATGCCACCGCCACCCAGCTCCCGCTCGAGGTGATACTGGGAGCCGAGGTGGTGCTGGAGCTGGTCCTGGAGCTCGGCCACGCGTTGCCCTGGTGGAGAAGCTCAAAAGGTACAGCGCGCCGCGGGCGGGACCAACCGCTCAGGGCACCAGCACCTCGAACGGCGGTCCGGCTACCTCCAGCGTCACCATGCCCTGCCGAGCCAGCTCACCATTGGGCCAGACGCGGTCGTCGAGGTGACCGGCTCCCACCGCCCAGCTCATGCGGATCCGGCGTGCGCGGGTGAGCGGAAAGGGGAACTCCGGGGTTGCACCGCGGCGCAACTCGCTCAGGTATTGCCGCAGCGTGCCCCGCTGCGATTCACCGATCAGCAGCAGATCGAGCTTGCCGTCCCCCGGCTCGGCCTTGGGAGCGAGCGCGAGGCCCGGTCCCACCCGGCCGGTATTGAACGCCATGGCGAGGAGATAGCGTCCGGACAGGGCATTGCCGTCCACGTTGATGCGACAGCGTCGGCTGCGCGCCCGACTGGCGAGCTGGTGAAACAGCTGCAGGCCGAGCTCGAGGTGATTCGCGGGGGAGCCGGAGTCCTCGGCAGCGGCGAGCTTGAGGAATTCCGCGAAGAGCCCGAGTCCCGCCGATTCGACGAACTGGCGATCGCCCCCCGCGCTGCGCGCGACGCCCATGTCGAGCCGCCGCGAGACGGCGCGCTGGAGCCCGTTGACGATCGCCGCGGGCGTGCCGCTGACGCCCAGGGAGGTGGCGATGTTGTTGGCGGTGCCCAGCGGCAGCAGCAGGACCGGCACGTCGCGGCGCTCCAGGCAGCGCAGCACGTTGCCCACGGCGCCATCGCCGCCGGCGATCACGATCAGGTCGCCGGGGTCCTGGAGCGCCTGCCGCATTCCCGGCTTGCGGGTCGACTGGTAGTCGACCTTGTAGCCGGCGCCGCGCAGCAGCTTGATCAGCTCCTTTTTGGGGTGGGCGTCGGGCCGGGTACCGGCCCGCTTGTTGTGCAGCAGAGTGGCGCGCATGGCGTTCAGAAGAATATGCGCATTCTAGTCGCCAACGACGACGGCATCTACAGTCCCGGCCTGGTCGCGCTCGCGGAAACCGCGCGGCGCTTCGGCGAGGTACGCATCGTGGCGCCCGATGTCGAGCAGTCGTCCACGGGCCACGCCATCACCCACACGCGCCCGTTGCGGGTGCGGCGCACGCCCCTGCAGGATTTCGAGGCGTACCGCGTCAACGGTACGCCGGCGGATTGCGTCACGCTGGGGATCCACAGCTGGGGCGGGGCCGATCTCGTCCTATCGGGCATCAACCTGGGGACGAACATCGGCAACGCTATGTGGCATTCGGGCACCCTGGCCGGGGCCAAGCAGGCCGCCCTGCTGGGCAGCCGGGGCATCGCGCTGAGCACACCGACGGGTGACAGCGAGCCCGAATTCGCGGTGCTCGAGCCCTTCGTGATCGAGGTGCTCGAGCTGCTGATTCCCGAGCAGGCGCTCCGGCTGGTGAACGTGAACCTTCCGCGGCACCCGGTGGGACTGGCCTGGACGCGCCAGGCGGTGCAACACTATGACGGGCGGGTGGTTCCGGGTACGGACCCCGCGGGACGGCAGCACTTCTGGCTGAGCGTGCGCCCGATCGAAGAGGCGGAAGAGGGGACCGATCGCTGGGCGCTGCGGCAGGGGCTGGTGTCGCTCACGCCGCTGGAGCTGGATTTGACGGATCATGAGGCGTTGCGGCGGGTGCAGGAGAGGCTGAGCGACGAGAGCCGGCCGAGCTAGGCCGCGGAGACCGCCGCCGACAGCTCCTGCCGCCCGAACGCGATGCCGGCCTGCTCCAGGAATTCCTTGGGCGGCGTCCCTCCCGCGAAAATCCACACGTAGTCGGCCGCCAGCTCGCGCCGCTCCTCGCCCACCCGCAGCAGCACCGCGCCCGCGCGAATCTCTTCCGGCTGCGAGCCGAAGCACACCGTGAGCCGGTGCGCCGCCAGCGCCTCTGCCAGCTTCTTCTCGTTGCGGTCCTTGAGCCGGCTGAATTCTCCGCGGCGATACGAGATCGTGACCGTGTTCCCCGCCTGGTGGGCCAGGCCGAGCGCCGCCTCGATTGCGCTGTCGCCCCCACCCACCACCAGGATCCGCTTCCCGGTGTACGCCTCCGCATCGAGCAGGCTGTACATCACGTGGGGCAGCTCCTCGCCGGGAATCCCCAACTTGCGCGGGGTGCCGCGCCGCCCGATCGCCATCACGACCGCCTGTGCCCGGAATTCTCCCTTGGGGGTGGTGATCCGGAAGCGGTGGCCGGCGTCGCGGGTTAGCCGCTCCACCCGCTCGCGGCAGCGCACCTGCAGCCCCACCTTCGCCGCCGCGGCCTTCCAGGTCGCCAGCAGCTCCTCCTTGCCCACCTCGAGCTGCTTGAATCTCCCGAAGGTGGGCAGCTCCACCGGACTGGTCATGACCAGCTTCTGCCGCGGATAGTTGGCGACCGTGCCGCCGAATTCCTCCGCGTCGAAGCACAGGTAGCTCAAGCCCCGCTCGTGGGCGCGGAGCGCGGCCGAGAGCCCCGCCGGGCCCGCGCCCACGATCGCCACATCCACCGCCGGCGCGCCGCCATCCGGCCTGGCGCGGAGGCCCGGAATCCGCTCGGCGATCCGGTCCACGCACTCCCGCCCCTGGTTGATCGCGTTCTTGATCAGCGCGAGGCCGGTCAGCTCGCCGGCGACAAAGAGATTCTCGATGCTGGATTCGAACTGGGGCGAGAGCGCCGGCAGGTCCGCGGTCATCGACGGCGACGCCATCACGATCTCGATCGCCCCGACCGGGCAGGCCTCGGCGCACAGCCCGTGGCCGATGCACTTGCGCCCGTTGACCAGCGCGGCCTTGCCGCCGATCACCTGCAGCACGTCGCCCTCGGGACACGCGGAGACGCACGCGCCGCACCCGATGCACCAGTCGACGTCGATGTGGGGATGCTGCGCCCGCGGACCGTCTCCCGGCTTCAGGCCGGCGCGGCGAGCGGCCTCGACGGCCTGCGCTTCCCGCCGTCGGTACCGCCGCAAGTGCAGCAGCAGCGCCGCCACCAGCAGCAGCGCGAATCCGAGATACACCGCCAGCTCCACGGGGATTTCCTCTGAAGAAATCTTTCAGAACGCCGCAGGCGTCCTGGTTATAATCGCACGGTTTGTGCCCTTGAGAGGGGCGATTTCAACCCCATTCTGATGACGCTCGAGCGCAAGTCCGCCGCCACACAGCGCGCGCGCCAGCCGCGCGGCTCCCTCTGGCCCGCGCTGTTCCCCGCGGCGCTCCTGCTGGGCGCCAGCGCCTGGTGGTCTTCCTATTATCTGGCCGACTCCAGCGTCCGGGTGCGCAGCCCGCTGCACCACTGGCTGCGCCCCTCCGGCACTCTGGGGCAATCTGCCGGGATTCTGGCGCTTCTCGTTTTCCTCTTTCTCTGGCTCTATCCGCTGCGCAAGCAAGGCCGCTGGCTGCGCTGGGGCGCGCTGTCGAGCTGGCTGCGCGTCCACATCATGTTCGCCCTGGTCCTCCCGCTGATCGCCGCCTTCCACGCGAGCTGGCGCTTCGAGGGGCTGATCGGGCTCGGCTTCTGGGCCATGATGGTCGTGTGGCTGAGCGGGATCGCGGGCCGCTACCTCTACGTCCACATCCCGCGCGGCGCGGCGGGGCTGGAGCTGAGCGCCGAGGAGATCAGCAGCGAGCGGCGCGAGCTGCTGCGCGAGGTCGCCGCCACCGCGGGCCTGCCCCAGCCGCAGGTGGAATCCCTGCTGCGCTCCGACCCGACCTCCTACCAGGGACTCGGGGTGCTGGCCACGCTGCGCCAGATGGCGCGCGACGAGCGCGACCGGGTCAGGGCG
>DATCWE010000424.1:0-4207 GCA_036566495.1 Gemmatimonadales bacterium
GGGGGGGCGGAGCGGTCCACCTGGTCGCGAGCTACGAGGATCCGGCCATCCGCAATCATGTCGTCGACCTGAGCCGCTACCCCGAGCTGCGCCGCGCCCTGGAAACGGGCAGCGTGGTCAAGATCCCCGACGCGACGCGCGACCCGTCGCTGGCCGGGGTGTTCGCGGTGCTGACCAGCCGCCGGGTGCAATCCATCACCGTGGTGCCGATCACCTGGAGGGACGCGGCGATCGGCGCGATCTTCCTGCGCACGTTCCGCGACGGCAGCGAGCTGGCGGAGCAGGAAATCGAATTCTGCCGCCTGGTGGCCGAGCTCACGGCGCGGGCCCTCCGGCAGGCGCACCACTTCGAGCGGCTCCGCGCCAGCAAGGGTGGCGGTGCCGGCGCAGTCGCCGTGGAACGCGAGCGTGCCGCCCTGATCGGGTTCCTGCGGCGCTTCCTGCTCGCCTTCGGGGATCGGGACGGCGCCTGGGACGAAGGACTGCTGGCCCGCGCCAGCACCGCGGAGCTGGACCGCCTGGTGGGCGTGGCGCTCACCGTGGTCAGCAACGAAGCCAACGGAAAATGAGCTCGCGGCCTCCCGCCCAGACCGTCGCGCACGCGGAGGAGCTGCGCCGGCGGCTCGAGCGGGCCAATCAGCTGTACTACATCGCCGACCAGCCGGAAATCTCCGACGCCGAATATGACCGCCTGTTCCGCGAGCTCTCCGCCCTGGAAGCCCAGTACCCGACCCTCGCCTCGCCCGACAGTCCCACCCAGCGCATCGGCGCGGGCGCGGCCGCGGCCTTCGCCAAGCATCCGCATCGCCGCCCCATGCTCTCCCTCGACAACGCCTTCGACGCGGAGGAGCTCGCGGCCTGGGAGGACCGCAACGCGAGGCTCAATCCCGACGTCCGGGCCGCCGGGTATACCAGCGAGATCAAGATCGACGGGGCGGCAGTGAGCCTTACCTACGAAAACGGCCGGCTGATCGTCGGCGCCACGCGCGGGAGCGGGCTGGTGGGAGAGGACATCACCGCCAATCTGCGCACCGTGAGCGACATCCCGCTCCAGCTCAAGGCCGGCGGCGTCCCCGCGCTGATGGAAATCCGCGGCGAGGTGTACCTCCCCTACAAGAACTTCGCGAAGCTGAATCAGGAGCGCGCCGAGGCGGGCGATCCGCTCTTCGCCAATCCCCGCAACGCGGCAGCGGGCGGGCTCCGGCAGCTCGACTCAGCGGAGACCAAGCGGCGCAGGCTGCGGATGTTCGCCTTCAGCATCGAGGTGCTCGACGGCAGGCTCGAGTTGCCCACGCAGGATGCGGTGCTGCGGCAGCTCGAGTCCTGGGGCTTCCCGGTCGAGCCGCACCACGAGCTGCACGCGGACCTGGCGGCGGTGCAGGCCCGGATCCCTCACTTCGAGGCGTTGCTGGGCTCGCTGCCGTTCCAGGCCGACGGAGTGGTGATCAAAGTCAATCAGCGGAACCTGCAGGAGGACCTCGGCGTCGTGGGCGGGCGCGAGCCGCGCTGGGCCATCGCCCGGAAATTTGCTCCCGAGGTCGCGGTCACCAAGCTCAAGGACATCCGAATCAACGTGGGGCGAACCGGCGCGCTCAATCCGTGGGCCGAGCTCGAGCCCGTCGAGGTGAGCGGTGTCACCGTGTCCAAGGCGACCCTGCACAACGCCGATCTGATCGCGCAGAAGGACATCCGGATCGGCGATTGGGTCGAAGTCGTGCGGGCCGGGGAGGTCATCCCCCAGCTGATCGGCCCCCTGAGGGAGCGGCGGGACGGGAGCGAGCGGGTGTTCGAAATGCCGACGAGCTGCCCTGCCTGCGGGACCCCGGCGGAGCGTCCACCCGACGAAGTGATGCTGTATTGCCCCAACGCCGCCTGCCCGGGGAGGGTCTTTGAAGGCATCGTCCACTTTGCCTCCCGGGAGGCGATGGACATTCGCGGATTGGGCCCCGAGCGAGTTCGCCAATTGCTTGACGAAGGCCTGATTCGCGACGTAAGCGATCTCTATCATCTGCACGCCGAGCGGCTTATCGAACTGGAGCGCTTTGCCAAGCAATCCGCCGCGCAGTTGGTGCAGGCGATTGCAGCCTCCAGGGCGAAGCCCCTCAGCAACCTCTTGTTTGCCATCGGGATCCGCCACGTCGGCAAGAATGTGGCGACGTTGCTGGCCCGGAGGTTCGGCTCGCTCCAAGCGCTCAAGTCGGCCTCGCGGGACGACATACACAGGGTGCCCGGGGTCGGCCCCACCATCGCCGATGCGGTGGCAAGCTTCTTCCATGATGCCTCGAATCGCCGCCTGCTCGACCGACTCGAGGAGGCGGGGCTTACCCTCATCGAGCCCCAGGCCGTCCAGAGCGGCGGCCCGCTGACCGGCAAGAGCTACGTGCTGACCGGCACGCTACCGACGCTCTCGAGGGGCGAGGCTGGGGCGCTGGTGGAAGCAGCGGGGGGCCGGGTGACGGGGAGCGTCAGCAAGCAGACCGATGCGGTAGTGGCGGGCGAGGCGGCGGGCAGTAAACTGGAGAAGGCCCGCGCCCTTGGAATCGAGATCATTGACGAAGCCGAGCTGCTCCGCCGCGTTCGGCGCGCGGAGTGACCGGCTCGACTGGAAGGCGGAGTCCTGCGATGACCAGCACCGTGAGCCACGCCGCCGGGGTGACCGTCGGCAAGCGTGCCCTCCACCAGATGCGTGCGATCCTGGAGCGCGAGACCGGCGTTCAGGCCGCACTGCTGCTGCGCGAAGTCGGATTTGCCACCGGCGAGGCGCTGTACGAGGCGCTGGAGCAGTGGACCCGGACCCACTACAACGTGGAGTCGCCGCGGGAGCTGGACAATGCGTATCTGAGCGAAGCCCTGGCCGGATTCTTCGCCGACGCCGGGTGGGGCGATGTCACGCTGAGCGAGATCACCCCGACCGTGCTCGGCCTCGATGCCCCGCGCTGGGCGGAAGCCACGCCACACGGCGCCGAATACCCTTCGTGCCACTTTTCCTGCGGCATGCTGGCCGATTTCTTCACCCGTCTGGGAGGATCACAGGCTGCGGTGATGGAAGTCGAGTGCGGAAGCCGGGGAGAACCGCGCTGCCGTTTCCTGGTGGGTTCGCCGGACCTCTTGACTTATGTGTATGAGCGAATGACGACCGGGATGGGCTACCTGGAAGCAGTGACCGGACAAGCAGCGGCAAATACTCAGTGACGGCCGGCAGGTAGCAGGTCAGCTACGCTGCGACACCCCGAGCTCCAACAGTAGAGTCGGCACGTGGAACGCCCCGACCCAGGCCGGGTCGTTGCCGACCGCGCCAAGCTGGGCCAGCGCGGCAAAGACGTTGCCCGAGAGCCGCAGGTCCTCCAGTCTCCCCCGGACCATTCCGCCCTCGACGAGATAGGCCCATGGTGCCCGCAGCGAAATGCTGCCGGCCAGGGGGTTCGGCCCACCACCCCACTGCAGATCCTCGACCCAGAGGCCGCGGCCCATCATCGTCAGCAGGGTCGCGCGGCCTTCGATCCCCGGGCTGAGGCAGAGGTTGGTGAATCCCACCCGCGGCGCCGCCGAGGGACCCCGCCAGCCGTGGCCGGTCGAGGGAACCTGCGCGCGAGCCCCCACCTCGAGATCTGCCAGAAAGCCGAGCAGCCGGCCCCGCTCGATCAGCAGGAGCCGCCGGGAGATCACGCCATCATCGTCGAGGGGCCGCGAGCCGGGCCGGCCCGGCGCCAGGGGATCATCGCTGAGCGAGAGCTTTTCGTCGAAGATTCGCTCGCCCAGCTTGCCGCGGAGCGGAGAATTGCCGAGCCAGGCCTCGTAGCCCGCCAGGGCGGCGCGCAGCGGTCGCAGAAAGGTGGCGACTGCCCGGGGCCCCAGGCAGACCGGCATGCTGGCGGGCAACGGCGGGCAGGAATCCAGCAGCGGCGGCGCCAGGCGGCGCTCGACTTCGGACACCAGCGCCTCGATGTCGCGCAAGGCCGGCAGTGCGCCGGAGGCGACATGGACCCGGCAAGGCGGCGCCCACCCGGCGCCGATCGACTCGACCACCGCCCCCACTCCGGCGAGGGTGACCTCGTACGCGGCGAGCACCCCCCGCGTGTTAGCGACCTGCACCGAGCCGGACGACCGCTCGGCCCACACCTCGATCCGGCGGTTACTGCGCTGGAGCCGCTCGAGCAGGGCTCTGGCCAGGCCGTCGAGCGCCGCGACATCGGCGGCCGCGGCGTGC
>DATCWE010000020.1:0-4073 GCA_036566495.1 Gemmatimonadales bacterium
ACCGCTACCATCATCGCGCAGGTGGATGGAATCCTCGGCAGCGGCCGTCTCGACGTCCGGCAGCGTGCGGTATCGGTCACGGTGAGTCCGAGCCCGGCCGGGCTTTTCGCACTGGGCGCCACTTTGAGTTTCGGAGCCGAAGCGCGGGATGCCAATGGGTACCTCATCACCGACCCCGGATTGAGCTGGACCAGCTCGGTCCCGGGAGTGGCGACCGTCGATGCGGCGAGCGGGTTGGCGACCTCAGTGGGAACGGGGACCACGCTCATCCGGGCGACGGCCGGAGGGATCGCCGGGTCCGCTGCTCTGGATGTCACCCAAGTCATCGCGTCGATCGTGGTATCGCCCGGCGCCAGCTCCCTGTCCACGCTCGGCGGCACCCAGCAGTTCACGGCGGTGGCCCGCGACGCCAACGGTCACAGCATCCCCGGGGTCCGGTTCAGCTGGAGCAGCTCGGCGCCACTCGTCGCCAGCGCCCATCCGATCACCGGTGTGGCCACGGCGATTGCCAATGGCTCGGCCAGTATCAACGCCCAGGCGGGAGGGGTGACGGCCAGCGCCCCGCTCACGGTGAGCCTGGTGGCGAGCGCCGTGACGGTGACGCCGGGCTACAGCGCCCTCACTGCCATCGGCGCCACGCAGCAGTTCCACGCGGTCTTCCGGGATGCGACGGGGAACGCGATCCCGGGCGTTCCTTTCGTCTGGAGCAGCAGCGCCGGCGTGGCCAGCGTGGACGCGAATGGTCTCGCAACGGGGATCAGCCCGGGCATCACGACGATCACCGCCCAGGGCGGCGGGTTAACCGGAAGTGCCACGCTGGAGGTGACGCCCACGGTTGCGACGATTACGGTGGCGCCGGGCAGCGCGACCCTGACAGCGTTGGGGGTGAGCCAGTCATTCACGGCCACGGCCCGGGACGCCAACGGCTATGCGATTCCCGGGGTGCAGTTCACCTGGAGCAGCACCGGGCCAGCCGTGGCCACGGTCGCCGCGAGCGGGACCGCGACCGCCGCGGGAGCCGGGACGACGACGATTCGCGCGGCCGCCGGAGGAATCCTGGGCGCGGCGGCGCTCAGCGTGACGCAAGTGGTCGCGTCGATCGACGTGACCCCGGCAAGTGCGGCGCTGGGCTGGCCCGGGCCCAGCCAGCAGTTCAGCGCAACCGCCCGCGACGGCAACGGCCACGCCATCCCCGGCATACCGTTCACGTGGAGCAGCTCGGCGCCCCTGGTGGCCAGCGTCGATCCAGCATCCGGTCTCGTGACACCGTTGAGCGCCGGTGGCAGCACCGTTACCGCGACCAGCGGCGGTGCAGCGGGAAAGGCCGCGGTCCAGGTGAATAGCGCGGTAAGGTCCATCGGCGTGTCGCCCGCGCAAGCCAGCATCCCCGCGGGGAGTGCGCAACAGTTCACGGCTACCGCGCTCGATGCGAACGGGGTGCCGGTACCCGGCGCGGTGATGGTGTGGGGATCCTCCGATCAGTCCGTGGCAACGATCGACCCGGCCACCGGCCTGGCAACCGGCATCAACTCGGGAAACAGCACGATCACCGCGACCGCCGGCGGACTACAGGGTAGCGCGCTGCTGTCGGTCGTGCAGGTCGCCTCCGTCGTCGTGACGGCCGCGGGCAATCCGCTGATTCAGCCCGGTGCGACGATCCAGCTGACGGCTACGGCATTTGATGCGGCGGGAACCGCAATCCCCGGCGTAGCGTTCCTGTGGACCAGCTCCGCTCCGGGCATCGCCAGCGTGGATCCGGTGAGCGGCCTGGTCAGCGGCGTCGCGGCGGGGACAGTCGTCATCACCGCGACGGCTCCGGGCGGAGCGAAAGGCCAGAAGGAGGTCCGGGTGCAATAACCAGCGGCCGCGGGTCAGGGGACTGCGGGCTCTTCCTTTCCGCCCAGGAACTCTCCCACCGGCGCCAGCATCTCGATGTGATCGCAGCAGATCTTGAACGCCGCGAGCAGCGGCACCCCGATGAAGGCGCCCGGAATCCCCCACAGCCAGAACCAGAACGCCAGTCCGATGAACACCGCGACCGGGTTGAGCGAAAGCCGCTGTCCCACCAGGTTCGGCGCGATCAGGTTTACCTGCAGCGTGTTAACGAGCAGGAAGGTCCCCGGCACCAGCAGCGCCCGTCCCACGCCCGGAAAGCTGCCCAGCCCCGCGATGGTCAGGACCACCACGATGGTCAACGCGCCGAGATAGGGGATGAACTCCAGGACCGCTACCAGCGCCCCCCAGAGCAGCGGACTCGGCATGCCGAGCAGCCACAGCACGCCGGCAATCAGGAGCCCTTCGGTGAGGTTGATGGCCGCGATGGTTACGAGGTACGTGGAAATCGAGTCTTCGACTTCCCGGGCGATCCGGATCGCCTTGAGCTTGTCCTGCAGATGCGGCAGCACCTTGATCAGCTTGCGGAGAAAGAGATCTCCCGCCGAGAGCAGGAAGAAGAGCAGGATCACCACTTCGAGCAGCGCGGCGAGCACCCGTTGCGTGGACCCGAACACGCGGGAGATGATGCTGGGTGCCTGGATCACCACCACCGGGGCCTGGGATGAGCTGGAGGTGCTGGCGGCATTCTCGACTTGCTCCGCGGTTCGCTTGACCCGCTCGAACGGTCGCAGCAGCTTGGCGAGCTGCTCTCGCGCCACCTTGACGGATTCGGGCGCCTTGGCCACCAGGTTCTGCACCGGGCCGGCCATCTTGTACACGCCGAAGCCGACGATGGTCACCAGGCCGAGCACCACCAGCGCCGCCGCGATGACCTGCGGAATCCGCAGCTTGACCAGGCTGCGAACCGCCGGGCTCAACAGGAAGTCGAGCAGAATGGCGAAGGCAATCGGGAGCAGAAACCCCCGGGCGAAGTAGAGGGTGTAGAGGGTCGCGAGCACCGCGAGAACCACCAGCGCCGAGGGGCGGCGACTGGGAGAAGCCGTGACGGGGGGGGCCGGAGCCGGGACGGAATCGCTCATCGGAAGGGAGACGTAGCAGCCCGGAGGAATCGGACCGCGCGGCGGCTGCTATCGGGTGAGATCAAGAGACTGCCTGATCAGAACCGTCGGCCCCGCAGCGCAGCTCAGGCTGTACTTGCCCGCGACCCAGCGCTGGCGCGGGGCCGGCACCAGTCGCTGCCGCAGCACGATGGTCCGGTCGGTTGCGGCCACCGGCAGCGACTGCGACTCGGCGGTCGCCACCACCTGGTTGCGGGGCCCCGTCACCTTGCACGCATAGGCAATCGCCCCGGCTTGCTCCGCCGGATGGTCGAGCAGGGCCACCAGCCAGAGGGACCTGAGCCGGGCCGCGCTGAAGACCACGTCGGGTACCGCCTCGTCTCCCGGCGGGGCGTCATCGCCGGCAAACAGCGCCAGGCCGACCACCCGGGCGTCGACCTCCGGAAGGTCCGGCTTCCCCGTCACCTCGAACCGGTCGGACACCAGGTTCCGCGCACCGGTGCGGCACTCGACCCGATAGGAGCCGCGCAGCCGCGGCGCCTCGAGGGTCCCGACGGGGCCCCGCGCCACCAGCAGGCGCTCCTTCTCGAGCACCTCGCCCTGGAGCGGGAAACCCGAGGTGATCCCCGCGGGATCGGTCAGCACGCACCCGAACGCCGCGGAGTCGCCCAGCACCCGGCCGGGCATGCTGGCTTCCGCGTAGAGGCTGTCGAAGCTCCCCAGCTCGAACGCCGCCTGGTAGGCGGGGTCCGCGGCGGATCCGGTCTTCCTGGCATAGAAGCGAAGCCTGCCCCCGCCCGATTCCCGGCTGCCCAGTCCCGAATCGAAGACCTCGAAGCTGCGCTCGGCCATCTTTTCGCCGTTGTTCCAGCAGGAGACCGAGTACTTGCCCACCGGCCAGCGCGGGGCGGCGATGCCCTGCGCGTGCACCGACCCGGTCCAGCCGGCCGGGACTTGCCGCTCCACACTAACCCGCTGCACGCTGTTGTCGGGAAACACGTAGGCGCACTCGACGGTGAACGTCACCGGCGCGGCCGCCTGCGGGTAGACCAGGGCGAACTCAGTCTTGATCCATTTGGCCGTGCGGCTGTCGAAACGGGTGGAATACCGGCGGGTCTC
>DATCWE010000051.1:0-3438 GCA_036566495.1 Gemmatimonadales bacterium
TGAGCCGCTAACCCGCGGTCCGCTCCGCCAGCAGCGCCGCCACCGCCGCGATGGTCCGCGGCGCGCTCCCCTCCGCGCGGTTGTTCACCAGGATATAGGCCGGAAGCCGCAGCCGCTCCGCGGCCTCGACCACGCGCACCAGATCGGCGCGTAGCTCGGGATTGGGATCGCGGATGCGGTCGTAGGGCGCAAAGGCATCGACCGCGTCGGCGTAGTAACGGCCGGGCCGCAGCAGTGCCCGCGCCACCAGGAAGCTCGCGGTGATCGCCGCTCCCAGATCCAGCTGCATGCCGATCGAGGGCATCCGGGTCCAGGAGCTCAGCACGTGGGCGACGTCGTGCTCCCGCAGCACGGCGAAGTACGCGGGCGTCAGGAATTCCGGATTGCGCACCTCGACCGCGTAGCGGCCCTGGGACGGGAGCTTGCCGAAAAAGCGGTCGAGCCGATCCGCGAAATCCTGCGGTCCCACCTTGTCTTGCCGCGCGATGGCTTGGAACTCGAAGACCAGCGGCCCGCGGTGCTCCGCGAAATGGCGCTCGAGCGGATCCCACACATCACTCAGGAACAGCTCGGCCTTCAGGAAGTCGGGGTTGAGCTGGCCGCCGCGGTCCTTCTCCCGGGCCTTGGCAAAGGTGTGGACCGTGATCCGGTCCCACACCTTGCTCACGCAGGGGAATTCCGGCGGCAGCGCAGCCGCGTAGCCCTTCAGCGCCTTCTCGGTGAGGGGGCCGTAGAAGCTCGAATCGATGCCGACGGTGGCAAACAGCGGGAAACGGGCGTACTCGGCGAGCATGTCCGCGCTCGCGCCGGTGGCGGGGTAGTCCCGCGCGTAGACCAGTCCCTTCCAGCCGGGGTACGTCCAGGACGAGGTGCCGAAACGGACGTTGGGCGGGATCGCCTCACGCAGCCGGGCGAGGTCTAGGGGCTCGGATTGTTCGCGGGGTTCTGACACTGCGTCTTGTGCGCCGCGACCAGGCTCTCGACCACGCTGAGATGCCGGGGCAGCGCAATTGATCTTCGGGCGAGTTCCCGCAGGTCGCGCACGGCGGCGCAAGGGAACGGCACGGCCGGGTCTTCGACCAGCGTTCCCGCGTAGCGGCGGAAGATGACCGCCGCCTCTTCGTCCCGGCCCGACAGCAGCGTGGCGTTGAAGTAATTGGGCGGGAGGTAGCTCTTCTCCGCGGCGCTCAAGCCGAGCCCTTCTTTGGCGGCCTCCGCGGCCTGCTCGGGCCGGTCGATCAGGAGGTAGGTCCAGGAGAGGTTGTTGAGCGCAGAGGCGAGGCTGTCTCGCGTCGCCTGGGTATTGAGGCGTCGCACGCTGCGCCGCCAGAGCCAGACCGAAGTCTCGCGCGGCCCCCGCTGCCGCTCGTCCGCCTGCCGAAGCAGGGCGATCTGTGCGCTGCTGTCACGGCCCGTGGTATCGGCGCGTGCGCGCTTGGCCAGAACGCGGGAGAGGCTCCTGAGGTGATCGCCCAGGTCGCTGCTGACTTCGGGTTCCTTGGTCGAGCCGTGCTCCAGCAGCAAGGAATCAATCCGAACGGCGGCCCGGTAGCTCGAGTCGGCCGCGGCAAGCCGGTTGGCGTCCTCGAGATCGGCGCCGCGCATCAACCAGGCATAGCTCACCACTCGCCATGCCCGGGTGAGCAGCTCCCGGTTGTCGGCATTGGCGCGCAGCTGGACCAGCGTGCGCGCGGTGTCCAGGGCCGCTTGGGCCAGCGTCACCGCACGCTCGTGCTGTCGCAGGCCGGTCTGCGCAAACGACCCGGCGATCCGGGCCCGCACCATGCCGGTAAATCCGTCCAGCATCCTGGTCGTGTCCGAACGGGCCCTGGCCTGCAGCACGATCGCGGCCCAATGACTCACCCCGCTGTCGGCGCTTTGCGCGGCCACCCTGAAGCGTCCCATCCTGCGGGCATGGTCGGATTGCCACCACTCCATGTTGGCGAAGTCGACGTAACTGCTCAGCGAGTTGAGGAGTCCCCATCGGCTGCGGGCCGCGGCGACCGCGGCGCTATCGGCGCTCAGGACGGCATTGGTGTCGTGGATCGTGGAATCCAGCGCGATGAAGGCTCTCCGCAATTGGAGGAAGGATTCCGCGTAGAGCAGAGACTGCTTGTTCTGGTCCGGGCGGCGTTTCCCCCGCTCGACGACCGCCACCCCGGAGTCGGTCCAGACTTTTGCCTCGGCAGGCCGCTGAAGCTCCAGCAGCGCCGAGGCGCCGAAATCGTACAGCCATGCGTGCCAGTACAAGGCGAGCGAATCGCGCTGCGGGTCCACCACGCGCGCAAACGGCAACCCTTGGCGTGCGGCGTCCAGGGCGGCCGAATAATCGCCGGCGTTCTTGAGATCGGATGCCAGCGAGTGATAGGTCTGGTTGAGTACTCGCCGGGAGAGCGAGTCCGAATACCGCGTGAGATACTGTGCCGCGAGCAGCGCGCGCTTTCCACTGCGTCGCGCGCCAGCCGTATCCCCCAGCACCAGCAGTAATCCCGTCGAAACCCCTTCCGTCCTGGTGTCGAGCTGGCGGGGACACACCTGGGCGGGATTGCGGGCGACCATGCGCTCGACCGACTCATCGGAGAGCTGCACCAGGGCATTGTAGGCGCGGCTGAGCCCGATGTTGCCCGCGGTGGAGTCGCCGAAACGATTGATCACTTTGAGCGTGAAGGCGCAGAAATCCGCCAGCAGGGAATCCGACTTCGCTTGCGCTCGCGTCGCGGCGGTCAGCATCTGGTGGGCGGTATCGCGTGCGAGTCGGGCGACCACGGTGGTGTCCTTCAGCGCGTTCTTCTGGCTCTCCAAATCGGCATTCTGGCTCTCGATTCTCTGGAGCAGCTGGTTGGCCCGGTCGCGTTCGCGGCCCGCCTGCACTCCCAGGTACACCGCGACGGCCGCCACGGCGGCCATCGCGATCCCGATCGCCGCGAATACCCTCCGCTGGCGCTTGCTGCGCTGGTACTTGGCCTCCGCTTCCGCGCGCGCCTGCTGCGCCAGCCGCTCACTCTCCTCCAGCTCGCGCCGTTTGCGGGCCTCGGCTTCCGAAATGGCCTCGCGCTCGCGGCGAACCGCCCGGCTCTGCCGGACCACCGGCGCCAGCACGTCGTGGGTCAGCTCCACCCGGGTGACCGCCCCGCGCTGCTCGTAGTGCAGCAGCCGGCGGTTGACCAGGGTGGTGAGCGCGTGCGCGTCGCTGCCCCGGCGCCGCAGCCGGGCCTGCGCCGTATCGACGGTGAGCGTCTCGCGGAAGCCCGAGTCGGTAAGCAGGTCTTCTTCCACGAAGATCTGCACGCCCTCGGGCAGGTCGGACAGACAGCGGGCGTAGAAGTTGTTGAGAATGTTCTCGCGGTTGGCCTCGACCAGCGCCGGGGTGATCGCGGGCAGCCGGTCGTCGCGCCGCTTCTGGTTGAGCTCGCGGCAGAGCAGGCTGAGCAGCGAGGG
>DATCWE010000218.1:0-8869 GCA_036566495.1 Gemmatimonadales bacterium
GGCCCTTGGCGGGAGCGGTCGGGTCGCAGGTCGCGCCGCCGGTTGCCGGCGGTCCGGTCGGACAGGGAACGACGCGCGAGTCGAGCGCGGAGCGCACCGTCGCCAGGAACTGGTCGGGAGTGAAGGGCTTCTGCAGGAACCAGTGGGGGCCCCCGGGGAGGGAGGGCTCGTCGTCCACGCCGCTGTTCCCCGAGATGAACAGCACGCGCGCCTCGGGGTGCTGCTCGCGCAGCTCGGCCGCGACTCGCGGGCCGCGCTCTCCGGGCAACAGGACGTCCATGACGATGAGATGCAGGCGGCTGGCGTTCCGGGCCACGCTGCGTGCCGCGTCGCCGCTTTCCGCCAGCAGCACGGCATAACCCGCGCGCGCGAGCACCCGCTGCGCCAGCGACCGGATGGCCGGCTGGTCTTCCACCACCAGGATGGTCTCGTCGCCCCAGGCGGCGCCGAGGGGCCGCTGCACCGTGACGCCGCCGGCTTCCGCCTGGGCCATGGGAAAGTACAGATCGAAGCTGGTGCCCCGTCCCGTTGCGGTCTGGACCACGATGTGCCCGGCGGCCTGCTGGATGATGCCGTAGACGGTAGAGAGGCCCAGCCCGGACCCGCGGCTGCCGCCCTTGGTGGTAAAGAAGGGCTCGAAGATCCGGTCCAGCACCTCGGGGGACATCCCGATGCCTTCGTCCGCCACCGTCAGCTGGACATAGCGTCCCGGCGGCACCACGCCCCCGGCATGCAGCAGCCCCGCGCCGAGGTCGGCGACCGCGGTCCGGATCCGCAGCAGGCCCCCCTGCGGCATCGCGTCACGCGCGTTGACCGCCAGATTGAGCAGCACTTGTTCGAGCTGGCCAGGATCGGCGCTGACCAGGGCCGGGCGCGCTCGAGTGGCCAGCTCGAGTTTGATGTCCTCACCCAGCAGCCGGCCCAGCATGCGGGAGCCCCCCTCAATGACCCGGTTGAGGTCCAGCACTTCGGGCCGGATCGCCTGGCGCCGGCTGAAGGCCAGCAGCTTGCGGGTCAACAGGGCCGCCAGCTCGCCGGCGCGGTAGATCTCCCGCGCGTCCTCCCGGTGCGGGCTCTCCTCCGGGAGCTGGTCGATCAAGAATTGGCTGAAGCCGAGCACGCTGGTCAGGATGTTGTTGAAGTCGTGCGCGATGCCTCCGGCCAGCTGGCCCACGGCCTCGAGGCGTTGCGCATGCAGGAATTGCCGCTCCAGCTCGCGGTGCGCGGTCTGGTCGCGCAGGGCGGTGAGCAGCACCTGACGACCCTCGGCCACCGAGGCGCGGGTGAGCGCTTCCACTTCAAGGCGCCGATCGTCCCGCGCCCGGGCCGGGAAGCTGTAGCTCTGCGGCGCGCCGCTCTCCATGCGTGCCTGCACCGTCGCGCGAGCGGCCGGCTCGACGAGGTCCAGGAAGCGGGTGTGCAGCAGCGCTTCGGTGGTGGCGCTGAACAGAGCCGCAAATCCGGGATTGGCCTCGACGATCATCCCGTGCTCCGTGATGACCACGCCATCGAAGGTGGACTCGGTCAGCGCGCGATAACGCTGCGCGCTCTCCCGCAGGGCCCGCAGCGTTCCCACCTGGTCCGTGATGTCGTTGGCGCTGCCGATCCACTCCAGCAGCTCGCCGGCGGGCCCCTTGACCGGGACCGTCCGGAAGACAAAGCGGCGATACACTCCGTCGGCACGCCGGAGCCGCACCTCGAGCTCGAAGCCATCCGCCGCGGCGATGGCGCGATCGAGCACCCCGCGCGCCGATGCGCGGTCCTCCGGATGCAGCGCCTCGAGCCAGCCGTAGCCGGCGATCTGGCCCTGGCTCTGTCCGGTGTAGCTCTGCCAGCGCGCCAGCCGGCCACTCATGCGGCCGGCATGGTCGGCGATCCAGACCAGCTCCGAGGTCGCCAGGGTCAGGCAGCGGAAGCGGCGCTCGCTCTCCGCCAGCAGCCGGCGGGCTTGGCGGCGCTCTTCCCGCAGCTTGCGCTCGTTGAGGGCCTGGGCCACTGCCTGGGGCAGCCGGCCGAGGTGCCCTTTGAGGACGTAATCCGAAGCGCCCTGACGGACGCAGGCAACCGCGGCGTCGGTGTCGAGCGATCCGGTGACCAGAATGAAGGGCAGGTCGATGCCGCACTCGCGCATACGAGTGAGTGCATCCATGCCGGTCCAGGCGGGAAGGGTGTACCCCGATAGCACCAGGTCGAAGGCGCCCGCCGCGAGCGCGGACTCGAAACCGGCGCGGTCGGTCACCAGCTCGGCGGTGAGCTCCACGCCGGCCCGGCGCAGGGTCGCGAGCGCCGGCTCGGCGTCCGCCTCGGTGTGCTCCAGGCAAAGAATGCGAATGAGGGATTGCTCCGATTCGTGTGCCTAACAATGAGAACCGGGTTCCGCTCGGACAAGCTGGACATAACTCCAGTCATCACCCTGGAGGTAACTCCAGTCGTGACTCTGGAGGTAACTCCAGTCCTGCCGCAGCCCTCTTGTGCCGGGCTCCAGCATTGCCGAGCTTTGCGACGCGATCGCTCTCCTGGTTGTCCACTTACCTAGAGGAGTTCCCCCATGGCCATGCAGGCCCGTGACCACCGGATCCCGCTGCAGGCTGCTGCAGCGCTAACCCGGCGTTATCGCGAAGGAATCGGGAAGGGTGAAGTGAAGGCGAGTGCGTTCCATGCCGACCAGGTCAGAGGATTGCTGGCCCAGCCGGGATGCGTCGCGCTGCGGATCTACCACGCCACCGACGCGGACGGACATGCGACGCTGGTGCTGGTGGGCGTGGGCGCCGACGACAAAGACCTGAGCACCGGCGTCCTGCTGGAGTTTGGCATACCGTGCCCACCGTTCTGTGACGATGGGAGTGTGCTGAGCTCCTGAGATGCGGATTCCCTGGATCGTCTATGCGGGAACCGCCAGCAGCATTCTTCCGGTTGTCGCCGGGTTGCTCGCCCACCGGCGGCTGACCCCGGCGCGCCGCTGGATCCTCGCCTGGGCCGCCTTCGTCGTCCTCGCGAATCTGCTGACCACGCTCCTGGCGTGGCAGGACCGGAACAATCACTGGGTCAACTACCTGGCGACTCCGGTCGCGGGAGGCCTTGCCCTGTGGGCGCTCTCGCACTGGCAGCAGTCATCCCTGGCGGCACTGTCGATGCGCCTGGCGGTGCCGTTGCTCGCGATCACCTGGATCGGCATCGTCGTCCGGTTCGAGAACACCAAGACCTTTAGTCTGCTCGCCGAACCGTTCGCGGGCCTGTTGGTCATGGCCGCGGCGACCTATACTCTGATCTCGCGAGCGTTCACTGAGACCGGCAACGTACTGGGGCAGGCCTGGTTCTGGATCGCGCTCGGCTTGACGCTGGTTTCCGGGCTTGCCGTTGCCCTGCCGCCCACCTCCTATTGGCTCCTCGCGCGGCACCCCGATCTCGTGGTCAAAGCCTACGAGGTGAAGTCGGCGCTCGAGATCCTGGCCCTGCTGCTCATTGCGCGAGGGATGCTTTGTCCGACACCGGTGTCGCCGTTTGGTGGGTCTTTCTCGCGGGCGTCCTCGCCCTCACCGTCATCCTCGTCGGCTTCATCGTCGCGCTGGTGATTTCGCAGCGGCGAGTGCTCCGGGTGGAGCGCGACCATGCCCGCCGGCTGCTGGAGGCCCAGGAAGCCGAGCGGGCCTGGGTCGCGCGCGAGGTGCACGACGACGCGCTGCAGCGGGTGATGGTGGTGCGCTCGGAGCTCGAGCTGCTGCGGGCTGACACGCAGGCCCAGGACCGCCCCGACGATGCCCGGAAGCTGGCTGCGGTCACCACCGAGCTCGACGACCTGTCCTATCTGCTCCGCACCGTCGCCCACCGGCTGCACCCGTCGATGCTGGAGCAAGCCGGGCTGGTGGCCGGGCTTCGCAGCCTGGCCGGCGAGATGGGGCGCTCGCTTGGCCTCCGCGTCACGCTGGACGCGCCCGACGGGGCCATCCCCCTCAAGCCGGATGTCGCCCTGGCCGCCTATCGCATCGCCCAGGAGGCCCTCCGCAATGTGGCGAGGCACGCCCAGGTCGGTGCCGCCGAGCTCGCCCTCAGCGTGGCGGACGGCTGGATCCGCCTGCGGGTGAGCGACCAGGGGCGCGGCTTTGCCTCAGGCAAGCACGCCGGCCGCGACGGGCTGGGTCTCATCGCGATGCAGGAGCGCGCCGCGCTCGCCGGTGGCCGCTTCGAGCTGTCATCGCAACCGGGGCAGGGTACCCGGATCGAGGTCGGCTTCCCCCTGGCGGAGGGCTGAGTGGAGCCGGTGCGCCTGCTGATCGCCGACGATCACGCCATGGTGGTGGAAGGGCTGCGCAAGCTGCTGGAGCCGCGCCACCGCGTGGTCGGCGTGGCCCACAGCGGGGCCGCCACGCTCAAGCTGGTGGCCCGGCAGCCGGCCGACTGCCTCCTGCTCGACCTCTCGATGCCGCAGGGCAACGGACTCGACCTGATCGCGCCGATCCGTGCCGAGGCGCCCGGCCTCAAGATCCTCATCGTCACCATGTTCGTCGACAAAGTGCTGGCGGAGGCCGCCCTGCAGGCCGGTGCGGACGGCTTCGTGCCTAAGGACGCGGGAATCGAGGAGCTGCAAGCCGCGATCGTGGAGGTCATGGCGGGACGGCGCTATGTCGCTCGGGCCGCCCTCAAGCGGGGAGCGCCGTCGCTTCAGGAGCAGGGTTTGGGGTTGTCCCAGCTCACCCCGCGGCAGCGCCAGATCGTCGAGTTGCTGGGCGATGGACGGACCAACGCCGAAATCGCCGAGGCGCTGGGGCTCACCGAGAAAACCATCACCTTTCACCGCACCAATATCCGGCGCGCGCTGGGAATCCCCAACGAATGGGGACTGGTGCGCTACGCCATGCTGGCCCGGCTCTCGGGCAAGTCGCGCTCCCACCTCACTTGAAGCCGCCCGCCTTCTTGATCTCGGCATCCACCAGCTTGGCGATCGAATCGGCCCGCGCCGCAAGCGCGCTGTCGCCGTGCTCGCGAAACGCCGAGGCCATGCCGCCGTACACGATCGCGTAGAGCCGCAGGATGCTCGCCGAAGGCGCATCGACCCAGCCGCGCGGGCGGTTCCGGGTGGCGCTCTGCCAGCGATAACCCTTGTCGAGCAGGGTGCGGGTGCGCTCGAGGTCGGTGTAGCCCATTGCGGTGAGCGCGATGCTCCCGCCCGGCTCCACCGGCTTGGGGTAGAGCTTCCGCACCAGCCCCTGGGAGACGAGATACGGGGTGAGCCCGAGGTTCTCGTCGGGGTAGCCCCCATCGCTCCACGCGAAATACACCGGTCGCTTGCCGAGATTGTCGCGGATGAGGTACAGCGTGGCGATGTCCTTGCGTTCCAGCAGATCGCTGTTGAACACGATCTCCACCTGGCCGAACTTCACGGCGCTGCCCTTGGGAATCCGGGAGTACTCCGGCAGGCTGTCGAGCTCCCGTTCGGTTTCGGCCAGCGCCGGCGCGGTCGGATGCTTCCAGCCTTCGGGACCGGGAATCCCCAGCCGGATGCCGCTGGTATCGGAGCGGGGCTTCCACAGCTCGATCGACTTCGCGGGGTCGAATTCGGGCGTCTGGCGGCGGCGGATCTGCCGCAGATGCCAGTCGGTATTCATCAGCGACAGGTTGGCCAGGGTGACGTCGGGCCGAATGCCCTCCACCTCCTGGGCAAACCAGAGCGGGAAGGTGTCGTTGTCCCCCGCGGTGATGAGGATGCCGTAGGGCTCCACCGACTCGAGCAGGTCGCGCGCGAAATCGTGGGGGATCCGCTCGTGGCTGCGGCTCGCGGTGATCCGGTTGCCGAGCAGCGGAATCAGCGCCAGGGCAAACACCGGCAGCGCCGCGAGCCGCGAGTGGAACCGGGCGATCAGGTCGCGTGCCGCCGCCCCGACCCCCGCGGCGACCAGCGTGCCGAAGAATGCGAAGGAGCAGAGGAAGAAGTAGTCGCGCTCGCGCACCTCCGTCTCCAGCTCGGGCCGGTCCGGATACAGCGAGAACCCGTACCTGAAGTTGAGATACCACACCAGCCCCACCGTCAGGGTGGCCAGCATGGCGATAGCCGCCAGGCCCGCGCGGCGATCGTGCTTGAACAGGGCCCACAGCCCGGCCAGGCCCGTCACGGTGAAGAGCGCGGTGGCCAGTGCGCGCAGCATGCCGGGCCAGTCCCGCGCGAACTGCCAGCTGAAGTACTGCCAGTAGTTGGCAAACTGGGAAACCACGTCGGCCTGGCGGTTGAAGACCGACGGTTTGCCGTACTGCACGCGGTTCAACACGTCGCTGAGCGGCTGGCAGGCCGAGCCCTGCCCGGGCAGGGCGGTCTGGATCGCGGCCAGGATGCTCCGGCACACCGGCTCGCCCTCGTTGATGGCGGGGAACTGTGCCGCCCGGATCGGCAGGAAGATGAAGTTCGGCGACACCCCCACCACGACCGCCAGGAACACCCCGAGCAGCACCTTGGGCCGGGTCAGTACGCGCCAATCGGTCCACAGCACGTACACGATGACCGCGGGCGCCGCCAGCACCCCCATCATGTGATTCGTCGAGGTCAGCGCCAGCAGGTAGGCGATAAGGATCAGCCAGCGATCGCGATGCGGGCCGGGCTCGTCGTCGCCCCAGTGTACCGCGAGCCAGGTCACCAGGGCCATGAAGAAGAGCGAGACCGTGTACACCTTCTCGTTGACCGTGGACTGGTTCCACACCGTCCAGGACAGCGCGCCGACCAGCACGCCGGTTGCCGCGGCGCCCAGCCGCAGCGGCCGGTCGGCCAGCAGGGTGCGGAGCCAGCGCTCGGCAACCAGGAACCACAGCCCGGCCGAGAGCGCGCTGGTCACCGCGGCGAAGAGATTGATGCGCATGGCATAGGAGGCCGCGAGCGGCAGCAGCCCGAACGTGTGCGCGAGCAGCACGAAGAGCGGATTGCCGGGCGGATGGGGAATCCCCAGCGTTTTGGCCGCCGCGATATACTCGGAGGTGTCCCAGAAGGCCGTCGTCGGCGCGAGCGTCGCCAGGTACACCGCGAACACCCCGAGTGCGACCAGCGCGGCCCATCCGTAGGGGGGCCGCTGGCGGGTGGCGTCAGGCATGCTCGCCGCGCTCAATGTCTGAACATCCGCTTGCCGGTCAGCACCATCGCCATGCCGTAGCGGTTGGCCGCCGCGATGATCTCGGCGTCGCGCACCGACCCGCCGGGCTGAATGATGGCGCGAATGCCGGCGCGGGCAGCTTCTTCCACCCCGTCGGGGAAGGGGAAAAACCCGTCGGAGGCGAGGCTGGATCCCTCGGTGGCGTGGTGCTGCTGGCGGGCCTTGTGAATGGCGAGAAAGACCGCATCCACCCGGCTCATCTGTCCGGCCCCGATGCCGATGGAACGCTCGTCGAGGCCGATGAGAATGGCATTCGACTTGACCGAGCCCACCGCGGCCCAGGCAAAGCGGAGATCGTTCCACTCCTCGGGGGTGGGGCCGCGGGTCGTCACCACTTTCCAGCCTTCTTCCGAGGGATCGAAGCTGAAGCGGTCCTGGACCAGGAAACCGCCCCGCACGCTCTTCCAGTCGAGCGAGCCGGCCGGAATCCCGATGGGCAGCTCCACCACCCGCAGATTCTTTTTCTCCTTGAACACCTCGAGCGCATCCTCCGGTATCGAGGGGGCCACCACCACCTCCACGAAGAGGTCGCGCAACGACTCGGCCATTTCCCGGTCGACCACGGTGTTGCAGGCGATCACGCCCCCGAAGGAGGAGACCGGGTCGGTCGCGCGGGCTTTGTGGAGGGCCTCGAGCGCGGTGCGGCCCACCGCGATCCCGCAGGGTGTCGTGTGCTTGATGATGGCGCAGGCCGGCCGGTTCTTCCAGGCGCCCACCGCCGCCGTGGCGGCATCGATGTCCAGCAGGTTGTTGAAGGAGATCTCCTTGCCCTGGCGCTGCTTCATGTCGCGAATGCCGCGGGGCTCCTCGGTGGCGTAGAGCGCCGCGCGCTGCTGCGGGTTTTCGCCGTAGCGCAGGTCCTGCATGCGCTCCACCGACAGGTTGATCCGGGGCGGGAGGCCTTCCTCGTGCGCGGTGAGGTACCCGGCGACCGCGGTATCGTACTCGGCGGTATGGCCGAACACCTTGGCAGCCAGCGCGCGACGGCACTCGCTTTCCACCGGCCCGCCCCGCAGCATACGCAGCACCTTGTGGTAGTCGGTGGGATCGACCACGGGAATCACGTTCTCGTAGTTCTTGGCGGCGGCGCGCAGAATCGAGGGTCCGCCCACATCGATGTTCTCGATCGCGTCCTCTTCCGTGGCCGATGGCTGGGCGATGGTGGCGCGAAACGGATACAGGTTCACCGCGACGAGCTCGAAGGGCAGAATGCCGTGCGCCTCCAGCTCCCGCCGGTGGCCCTCGATCTGGGGGCGGGCCAGCAAACCGGCGTGAATGGCCGGGTGCAGGGTCTTGACCCGGCCATCGAGGATTTCCGGAAAGTGGGTCACGTCCTCGACCGTGGTCACCGGCAGGCCCGCCTTGCGCAGCGAGGCCGCGGTGCCGCCGGTGGAGACGACTTCCCAGCCGAGGTCGACCAGGCCGCGGGCGAATTCGACGATGCCGCGCTTGTCGCTGACCGAGATGAGAGCACGGGGCATAGGCCAGGGGTCAGGATTCAGGATTCAGCAGTCGGGACTCAGGGACTACCCTACCGTCGTCGCGCCGGCTTCCAGCCGGAAGGGCACCGGCTGGCCCGCCCGTGCCGCCGCGAGGACCGCCGCCGGCAGCAGGCGATGCTCCACTTCGAGTACACGCTGGGCCAGGGTATCCGCGGTGTCGGTCGGCAGCACCGGCACCCGCGCCTGGCCCAGGATCGGGCCGCGGTCGTATTCGTCGGTCACCAGATGGACGGTGGC
>DATCWE010000253.1:0-4723 GCA_036566495.1 Gemmatimonadales bacterium
CCGATGTCGCGGGCATCGCTGTCCGGAACCTTCGCGAGCGGCTGCCCGGTGGCCGGCTCGAGGTCCTCGAGATAGCGCGCCGACTCGGGGGCGACCAGCTCGCCTGCGATGTAGTTGCTGAGCGTCCGCACTTCAGAAGGAGGCAAGCCGGCCGCCGTCGACGGGAAGGCTGACGCCGGTGATATAGCTCGCAGCCGGTGAGGCGAGAAAGACCACCGCGGCGGCGATCTCCGCCGCCTCCGCGAAGCGACGCAAGGGGATCTCCGCGGTCATGGCGCGCTCCACTTCCTCCACGCTGGTGCCCGCGGCCTTCGCGCGGCTCGCGATGACCGCCTCCAGGCGCCCGGTTCGGGTCGAGCCCGGCAGAATGTTGTTCACCGTGATCCCGTCCGGCCCGAGCTCCTTGGAAAGCGTCTTGGCCCAGCCGGCCGTCGCCGCGCGGATCGTATTCGACACGCCCAATCCCGCGATCGGCTCGCGTACCGAGGTCGAGACGATATTCACGATGCGGCCATACCGCTCGGCGCGCATGCCCGGCACCAGCGCCTGCACCAGGGCGTGGTTGCAGAGCAGATGCATCGTGAAGGCGGCTCGAAAGGCCTCCTCGGTGGCGTCCAGCGCGGAGCCGGGAGGTGGCCCTCCCGTGTTGTTGAGCAGGATGTGAAAGGAGGGATGGTCGCTGAGGTATTCGCTCACCACGCGGCGCACCGCGGGGGGGTCGGAAAAATCGGCGACCAGGGAATCATGCACCACGCGCTCGCCGCGGGGCAGAGCGTCCCGGACGGCGCGGAGCTGGTCCTGGTTGCGGGCCAGCAAGACCACCTCGGCCCCGGCGACGGCCAGCGCCTCGGCACTCGCGCGACCGATGCCCTGGGTGCTGCCGCAGACCAGCGCGCGGCGTCCTTGGAGAGAATGCATGCCGCACCAAGCTAGCCCCGCCAACAGGAGCGCGGGAGTGGTCCGGCGGCAAATTCAGGCGGCGAGGCGGGACCCGCGCAGCGCGAGTTTGGCGCTTACCTGATTGAGGGCGATTCGCACCTCGTGCACGCGCTCCGCCGCGGTCCGTAAGACCTCATCGAGGCCGATACGTTCCGCCAGCTGATGCTCGGAGGCTTCGGCATAGCCTCGGCCACCCAGATTCTCGTAATAGGAGACGTCGGGACCGCCACGACGCAGCTGCTGGGCAGCGATGCGCTCCGGGAAGATTCCGGAGAGCCAGAGCGCGTAGTTGCCCAAATGGACCGAGACCTTGAACTGTCGATCGCCGCTGGCGGCGGCCAGGCTGGCGAGGATGTCGACCAGGTAGTGATGGTCCTGGTCGTCGACGGCATCCACGCGAACCGACCGCTGCTGGTTGCCGAATTCACGCAGCACCGCCGCGAAATAGTCGGCCACGCTGGGATCTTCGACCCCCACATCGAGCAGGGAGTGGCGCACCAGCACGTAGAAGAGCAATGATGCAGACGGGCCAGGGAGGGTCGCGCTGAGCAGAAAGGTTGCGACTTCGCGGCGATCCAGCAGCGCATCGAGACTGCGCAGGCGCGCCGGCTCGGTTCCCAGGCAGGCGCCCAGCAGATCCACGTCCTGCGGGGTAATGCGGCTTCTGGCGTCGGCAGTAATCATGTCGTGACTGCCTCCTCGGTTGATGCCTCGGGGTAGTCCGCTGCAAACCCCGTACCGTGACCGGACCTTGTGCCTCGTCTAAACGAGACGTATTGCTAGCTTTAGGCTTACACGCGCAACCCCCCGGGAGAAGATCGATCGACATGCAAGGCCTCATGATGCAATGGCCCCTGGTGCTGACCCACTTCCTGGACAGGGCCAGGCGGCTGCACCACCGGCGCCTCATCGCAAGCCGCCATGCTGGCGGAGTGTTCCGGTACAGCTACGGGGATTGGGCGGGCCGGGTGGACAGGCTGGCCGCCGCGTTGACCGGGCTGGGCGTCCGGCGCGGAGATCGCGTCGCCACCTTCGGCTGGAATTCCCACCGTCACTTCGAGGCGTACTTCGCGGTTCCCTGCATGGGTGCCGTGCTGCACACCATGAACGTACGCCTCTTTCCCGAGCAGCTGGCCTGGGTGTTCAATCACGCCGGCGATCGGGTGGTGCTGGTAGATGCCTCACTGCTGCCGCTTTTCGAGAAGGTCCGCGCGCAGCTCACCACGGTCGAGCACGTCATCGTGATGGGCGATGGTGAGGCTCCTCCCGGACACCTCGACTATGAAGCGCTGCTGGCCGCGGCTCCCGCGCGCTTCGACTGGCCCCAACTCGACGAGGAGGAGGCCGCCGCCCTCTGCTACACCTCGGGAACCACCGGTCATCCGAAAGGGGTGCTGTATTCCCACCGCTCCCTGGTTCTGCATACCTTGGGGATCGCCCTGACGGATGCGTTTCAGCTGCGGGAACAGGATGTCCTGTTGGCCATCGTCCCCATGTTCCATGCCAACGCCTGGGGGCTGCCCTTCGCGGCGGCCATGCTGGGCTGCGGCGTCGTGCTGCCCGGTCCGCACCTCCAACCGAAAGAACTCGCCGATCTGATCGAGAGCGAAGCAGTCACCTTCGTCGGCGGAGTGCCCACGATCGTGGCCGGCCTTTATCAGCACGTGAAGCAGGAAGCCCGAAAGCTCCCGACCCTCCGGCAGATCATAGTGGGTGGATCGGCACTTCCCCAGGTCCTGCTCGAGGGTTTCGAGCGCGAGCTCGGCGTGGAGGTCGTTCATGCGTGGGGCATGACCGAGCTGGCCCCGGCAGGATCGGTCTCGCGGCTGCGCGCCGAAATGAGCGAATGGCCCCAGGAGGCCAAGACCCGGGTGCGACTGCTGCAGGGAACCCCCTTCCCGCTCGTCGAGCTGCGAGTCGTTCAGGAGGATGGCAAAGAAGCTCCCTGGGATGGAGTGACCCCGGGCGAGCTGCAGGCCCGCGGTCCCTGGGTCGTGCGGCAGTATTACAATGATCCGGACAGCTCGCTGCGGTTCGACGGCGGCTGGTTTCGCACCGGCGACGTGGCCACCATCGACGAGCTGGGGTACGTGAAACTGGTCGATCGCACCAAGGACATGGTAAAGAGCGGGGGAGAATGGATTTCCAGCGTGGATCTCGAGAACGCGATTATGAGTCATCCGCAGGTGGCCGAGGCGGCCGTGGTGGCGATCGCACATCCTAAGTGGACCGAGCGGCCGCTGGCCTGCGTGGTGCCCCGCCAGGGCAAAGCCAGCGAGATCTCCCGCGAAAGCATCCGTGCCTATCTGAAGGGCCGGGTAGCCGACTGGTGGCTGCCCGACGACGTGGTGGTGCTCGACTCGGTGCCCAAGACCAGCGTCGGCAAGTTCGACAAGAAGGTGCTGCGCGAGCAATTCAAGGACTACACCTGGCCGGAGGTCGTGTGAAGCCACTCCTGATGCTGCTGGTGCTGTGGTGCGGCGCGCTTCCCGCCGCGGGGCAGCAGCCCAACCCCTATCTCGCCCTCGCCCGGCGGGTGTTGCGCACCACGCCGCTGGTCGATGGGCACAACGATTTGCCATGGCGGATCCGGGAAGACTCCGTCGTCAAAGGCGACGTCGAGGCCTACGATCTACGCAAGACGACGCCCGGCATGACCGATTTCGCCCGGCTGCGGAAGGGGATGGTCGGCGCCCAGTTCTGGTCGATCTACATCCCGGGAGAAATCCGCGACTCGGGCTACGCGCGGGTCCAGCTCGAGCAATTCGACATCGCGCGCCGCACGATCGCCAAATACCCCACCGTCCTCCAGTTCACCACCACGGCGGCGGGGATCCGCCGCGCCTTTGCGGCCCGCCGCATCGGCTCGCTGCTCGGACTCGAGGGTGGTCACGCGATCGAGAATTCCCTGGGCGCGCTCCGGATTTATTACGAGCTGGGCGCGCGCTACATGACGCTCACCCACAACGTCACCCTCGACTGGGCCGACGCTGCCCTGGACGAGCCGAAACACGGCGGCTTGACCCCCTTCGGCGAAGAGGTCGTGCGCGAGATGAACCGCCTGGGGATGCTGGTGGATCTCTCCCATGTGTCCCCCGGCGTGATGAGCGACGCCCTGAACGTGACCGAGGCGCCGGTGATCTTTTCCCACTCGGGCGCCCGGGCGCTGGTGGATCATCGCCGTAACGTTCCGGACTCCATCCTGGCTCGGCTGCCGAAGAACGGAGGGGTTGTGATGGTCCCCTTCGTCACCTCGTTCGTCTCGCAGGCCCTGCATGCCTGGGATGATTCCCTTTCCGACATCCGCCGGATGGCCCAGCAGCGGCTCGGCGGCGACACGGCGGCGGTCCGGCGGGAGGTCGATGCCTGGAGCGCCAAGCTGCCTCGGCCTCGGGTCACCATCGCCGACGTGGCCGATCACATCGACCATGTCCGCAAAGTGGCGGGGGTCGACCACGTCGGCGTGGGCTCCGACTTCGACGGGATCACCGATACGGTCGAAGGACTGGAGGATGTCTCCACCTTCCCCGCGCTCTTTGCCGAGCTGGCCCGACGCGGGTGGAAGGAGGCGGAGCTCCGCAAGCTCGCGGGTGAAAACGTGCTCCGCGCCATGGCGCGAGCTGAACAGGTTTCCGCGCGGCTGCGTCGCGCCCGCTCCCCCAGCACCAAGACGCTGCGACAGCTCGACGGACCGGCGCCTCCACGCTGATCCGCGTGGATGCGCTGTTCGAGCAGCTCGCGCTGCTCTATGTCCTGCTGCTGCTCGTGGCCATGGGGCTGCCCC
>DATCWE010000302.1:0-11167 GCA_036566495.1 Gemmatimonadales bacterium
GGAGCCGCTCCTGCTCAAGCTGCCGCTGGTGCGCAAGCAGCAGCAGCTGACGCTCGGATCCGACGAGGCTACCTGGCGCACCTGGACCGGAAAGTGAGCTTCCCGATGGCACCAGCCCACCGATTGTCCAGATGACACAGAAAAAGCGCGCACCCGATTCGATTCAGCGTCCGTATCATCTGCGAAATCTGTGGGTGTTGTGTTGGGGAGTGGCGGCAACCGCGCCGGCGCTCGGCGCCCAGGCGCCCGGCACCGATATCTACCTCACCTCGCTCACCCGGAGCGGCGCTACGCTCCGCGTCGGCAACCCCGTCAACCTCACCGCCCGGACCGGCTACGATAATCAGCCGTCCTTTTCCCCCGATGGCCGCAGTGTGTACTACACCTCGGCGCGCGAGGGGCAGACCGACATCTATCGCTACGACCTTGCGGCGCGCACCGCGCAGCCGGTCACCGCGACTCCCGAAAGCGAATACTCGCCCACCGTGATGCCCGATGCGAAGCACCTCTCGGTGATTCGGGTCGAGCGCGATTCCACCCAGCGGCTGTGGTCCTTTGCGCTGGACGGCAGCGCGGCGCGCCTGGTGCTCGATTCCATCAAGCCGGTGGGCTACCACGTCTGGCTCAACGCCGATACCGTTTTCGTCTTCGTGCTGGGCTCGCCCGCGACGTTGCGCCGGGCGGACGTCGCCCGCGGGAGCGCCGGGGTGCTCGCGCGGGACATCGGACGCACCCTGCTCCGGATTCCGGGGCGCCACGCGATCAGCTTCGTGCAGCGCGATTCCGCCGGCGGCTGGATCCGCTCGCTCGATCCGGTGACCGGAACCGGCGAGAACCTCGCACGGCTGCCCGAGGGCAACGAGTTCTACGCCTGGACGCCCCAAGGCGATCTGCTCTCCGCGCGCGGCAACCGGCTGCTCCGCTGGCAATCCGCTGCCCAGGCGTGGGAGACCGTCAAGGAGTTCAGCGAGCCGGGCCTCCAGAAGATCAGCCGGCTCGCGGTGAGCCCCGATGGAGCGCGTATCGCGCTGGTCGGCGAGGACGCGCCCGCGCCGTGAGCCGCCGTTTCGCGCTGCTTCCGGCGCTGCTCTGCTGCGCCCCGCTCGCCGCACAGGTCCGCGACGACCCCGCCATTCTGCTCACCCCCGCGCGCGTCTTCGACGGCGTCTCCATGCGAACCGGCTGGGGGGTGCTGGTGCGGGGCGATCGCATCCTGGTGGCAGGCCCGACCGCGGAGCAAGCCGCCCCGCCCGACGTCCGGCGCATCGCCTTGCCCGGGATGACCCTGCTTCCCGGGCTCATCGAAGGCCACTCCCACCTGTTGCTCCATCCATATAATGAGACCTCCTGGAACGATCAGGTGCTCCACGAGGCGCTCGCGCTGCGCGTGGCACGCGCCGTCAATCATGCGCGCCGTACCCTGGAGGCCGGCTTCACCACCGTACGCGATCTGGGCAGCGAGGGTGCCGGCGAAGCGGACGTGGGGCTCAAACAGTCCATCGATCAGGGCATCATCCCCGGCCCGCGGATGCTGGTGGTCACTCGCGCCATCGTGGCCACGGGCAGCTACGGGCCGCGCGGCTTCGATCCGCGCTGGGACATCCCGCAGGGAGCCGAAGAAGCCAGTGGACTCGACGCCCTGACCCGTGTGGTGCGCAGCCAGATCGCCAACGGGGCGGACTGGATCAAGGTGTACGCCGATTATCGCTGGGGACCGTCCGGCGAGGCACGGCCGACCTTCTCCCTCGAGGAGCTCACCCGGATCGTCGAGACTGCGCGCAGCAGCGGAAGGCCGGTGGTCGCCCACGCCGCGACCGCTGAAGGAATGCGACGCGCGGTGCTGGCCGGTGTCGAGACCATCGAGCACGGCGACGCGGGCACCCCAGAGGTCTTCAAGCTGATGGCGCAGCGCGGCGTGGCGCTCTGTCCCACGCTCGCCGCGGGCGACGCCGTGCGGCAATACCGCGGCTGGAAAAAGGGAGTCGATCCCGAGCCCGCCGACATCGTGGCCAAGCGGGCCAGCTTCCGGAGCGCGCTGGCCGCGAAAGTGATCATCTGCGCCGGCAGCGACGTCGGGGTCTTCGCCCACGGCGACAACGCGCGGGAGCTCGAGCTGATGGTGGACTACGGGATGCCCGTCCTCGAGGTGCTGCGGGCGGCCACCTCCGGCAACGCCAAGCTGTTCCACCTCGAGGACCGACTGGGACAAGTGCGCGCCGGCCTGCTGGCCGATTTGATTGCGGTCGAAGGAGATCCCAGCCAGCAGATCGCCGCATTGCGGCGGGTCCGTCTGGTCATGAAAGGCGGCCGGCTGGTTCGAGTCCCTTGACGCCCCGAGGGATTATCCGGTAGCATCCCCGACCCGGTCCTCCAGCCGCAGTACCACCCCAATGGGGAGTAGCGTTATCCGGTTTCGAGCCTTCCGCGCCTGGCGTCCACAGTCCTCGATCGCCGCCGGGGTCGCTTCTCCGCCGTACGACGTCGTTACCCGCGAGCAGGCGGCCACGCTTGCCCGGGGCAATCCGTTGAGCTTCCTGCACGTGGTTCGCTCCGATATCGACTTGCCGCCGGGCATCGACCCGCACGATCCGGCCGTCTATGCCAAGGCGAGGGACAATTTTCAGGCGCTGATCCGCGAGGGGAGCTTCGAGCAGGAGAGCAATCCCTGCATTTACCTGTATCAAATGAGCTCCGGGCGGCGCTCTCAGGTTGGGGTGGTCGGCTGCATGCACGTCGACGACTACGCGAAGAACATCGTCCGCAAGCACGAGAATACCCGCAAGGACAAAGAAGACGACCGGACCCGCCACATCCTGACCGTCAACGCGCACGCCGAGCCGGTGCTGCTCGCCCACGAGCCGTCGCCCTTCTTCGCCCAGCTCAATCTGAAGGTGATGAGCCAGCCGCCGCTTTATGATTTCACCGTCGACGAAGTGCGGCAGCGCGTCTGGCGGGTGATCGACCCCACGGCGTACGTCGACGCATTCCGCCGGATCCAGAACGCCTACGTCGCCGATGGGCACCACCGCACCGCCGGCGCCTGGCGGGCGGCGGCCGAGCGGCGCGCTGCCAACCCGGCGCACACGGGCAGGGAAGAGTACAACTGGTTCCTGGTCGTGCTTTTTCCTTCCTCCTCGCTGCGGATCCTGCCCTACCACCGCGTGGTGCGCGACCTCAACGGGCTGACGCCGGAAGCGTTCCTGGGCCGGCTGGCCGCGCTGGGAAAGGTTTCCGCTACGGACACGCCGGCGCCCAAGCGTGCCGGCAGCTTCGGAATCTTCGTGGGCGACCGCTGGTACCGCCTGGAGCTCGACCGCGAATCGATCGATACGGTCGATCCGGTGCGCTCGCTGGACGCCTCGTTGCTGATGGCGCGCGTGCTGGAGCCCATCCTCGGCATCGGCGACGTGCGCAGCGACGCGCGGATTGGCTTTGTTGGCGGCGGGCCGGGAATTCCGGAGCTGGAGCGCCTGGTCCGCTCCGGCGAGATGGCGGTGGCGTTCGCGATGTTTCCGGTCGGGATGGAGCAGCTGATCCGCGTCGCGGATGCCGGCGCCATCATGCCGCCCAAGTCCACCTGGTTCGAGCCCAAGCTGCGCAGCGGGCTCTTCGTCCATTCGCTCGATTGAGCGCCGGAGAACTGACCCGATGAAACTGCTGGTGGCAGACAAGTTCGAAAAAGTCGGGATCGACGGTCTCAAGGACCTCGGCTGTCAGGTGGTGCTGCAGCCCGACGTCAAAGCCGAGGATCTGGCCGCCGCGATCCGGGAGGCGAACCCCAAGGTGCTCATCGTTCGCAGCAAAAAGGTGAACGAAGCCGCCCTCGCGGCGGGACCCGCGCTTTCGCTGGTGATCCGGGCCGGGGCCGGCATCGACAACATCGATGTCGCGGCCGCGTCACGGCTCGGGGTGTTCGTCTCCAACTGCCCGGGAAAGAATTCCATCGCGGTCGCCGAGCTCATCATGGGCCTGCTGCTCTCGCTGGACCGGCGCATTCCGGACCAGGTAGCGTCGCTCCGCCGGGGCGAGTGGCTCAAGGGCGAGTATGCCAAGGCGCGCGGCCTCCATGGACGCACCCTGGGGATCGTGGGGCTCGGACAGATCGGGCGGGAAGTGGCGCGCCGGGCCCAGTCCTTCGGGATGAAGGTGGTGGCCTGGTCCCGCAATCTGACCGACCAGGAGGCCGACCGCCTGCACATCGAGTATTGCGAGACGCCGCTCGAAGTGGCCCGGCTGTCCGATGCGGTATCGATCAACGTCGCCGGGACCGCGGAGACCAAGCATCTGGTCAACGAGGAGTTTCTCGCCGCGCTCAAGCCCGGCGCCTACCTCATCAACACCTCGCGAGGAACGGTGGTGGACGAGGCCGCCCTCGAGCGCCACGCCCGGGAACGCGGGATCCGCGCCGGGCTCGATGTCTACCAGAATGAGCCGAGCGGCAACCAGGGAGAATTCCGGCCCGTGATCGCCGCGGTGCCCGGGGCGTACGGGACCCACCACGTCGGTGCCTCCACCGACCAGGCCCAGGTGGCGATTGCGCACGAGGTGATCCGCATCGTCGACGCCTTCATGAGCACCGGCAGCGCGCCGCACTGCGTCAATCGCCTGGCCAAGAGCGCCGCGACCCACGTGCTCACCGTCCGGCATCACAACCGGCCCGGGGTGCTGGCCCACGTGTTTCGCGTGCTGCACGAGGAAGGCGTCAACGTCGAGGAGGTCGAGAGCATTGCCTACCACGGCGCCCAGGCCGCCTCGGCACGGATCCATGTGGCCTCGGCGCCCAGCGAGAAGGCCTTCGCGGCGATCCGCGACGGCAACGCGGACATCATCAGCGTCGATGTGACGGCGATCGACTCATGACCACTGAGCGCATTCACAACTTCAACGCCGGCCCCGGTGTGCTGCCCGAACCGGTGCTCCGCCAGGCCCAGCAGGATCTCTGGAATATCGGCGGCAGCGGCATCGGTATCGCCGAGCACAGCCATCGCGGCAAGCTGTTCGAGAAGGTGATTGCCGAGGCGGAGGCGGACGCGCGCGAGCTGGCGGCGATCCCGGACAACTACCGGATCCTCTTTATCCAGGGTGGCGCGACCCAGCAGTTTGCCATGGTCCCGATGAACCTGCTGCCCGCCGGGCGGACGGCGGACTACCTGGTGACGGGAGTCTGGGCCCAGAAGGCCTTGGAAGAGGCCCGGAAGTTCGGGAGCACTCACGTGGCCGTGAACGCCGAGGCGGAAAAGTTCACCAAGATCCCGGCCACCTCCGAGATCCGCTACTCCGAGCGGCCGGCCTATGTGCACCTGACCACCAACAACACGATCCACGGCACCCAGTGGAAGAGCGAGCCCCCGGTGCCCGCCGGCGTGCCGCTGGTGGCCGACGCCTCGAGCGACATCTTCAGCCGGCCGATCGAGGTTGCCAAGTACGGGCTGATCTATGCCGGCGCGCAGAAGAACCTGGGACCGTCTGGCATCGTGCTGGTCATCATTCGCGAAGACCTGGCCGACCTGGCGATGCAGTCCTTGCCGGTAATGCTGCAATACCGGACCTACGTGAAGGAGCACTCACTCTACAACACGCCGCCGACCTTTGCGATCTATATGGTCGGCCAGGTGCTGAAGTGGATTCGAGCCGGTGGGGGACTGGCGGCCATGGCGGAGCGCAACCTGGCCAAGGCCAAGCTGCTCTACGATTTCCTGGACCAGAGCGCGGTGTTCCGCGGCACGGTGGATCCGGGGAGCCGCTCCCTGATGAATATCTGTTTCCGGGCTTCCAGTGAAGCGCTCGACGCGAAGTTCGTCGGCGAGGCTCAGGCCGCGGGTTTCGAAGGACTCAAAGGTCACCGCTCCGCGGGCGGCATGCGCGCCAGCACCTACAATGCGTGTCCCGAGGCGAGCGTCAAGGCCCTGGTGGCGTTCATGAAGGAGTTTGAGCGGCGATCCGTTTGAGCCGTCGCACGATGGCGGTCAGTCCGTGGGTTCGCAGCATCCCCAGCGTCTCGTCGAGCCGGAGGGCGTGCAGCAGGTCGTCTGGCAGCGCCGCGACATCCTGTTCGGTTGCCCCTTCCAATCCCTGGATCAGCAGCGTCACGAAGCCGCGGACGGTCGGTGATTCGCGGGGCACGTCCGCGAGCAGCCGGATACCCGCGTCGTGCCGCTCCAGCCAGAGATACACCGGGGTCTGGCATTCCGGGACGCGGTGGGCTTCGCGATCCCGGGCGGCTTGAAATTCGGGCGGGAGCGGAGGCAGCTTGCGGGAGAGATCCAGCAGCGCTTCCAGGCGGGTGTCGCGGTCGGCCGCGCTGAAGCGCCTGACGAATTTCTCGAGGTGCGGTGTCACGGCAGGAAAACGTAATCGAAAGGATGCGACGGTGGCGGTCGACCCGCTTCCTACTCCGCTGGTGAGCACGCAGTGGCTCGCGGCCCATCTCGGAGACCCCCAGCTCGTCGTGATCGATGCATCGTGGTACCTCGCCGCGATGCAGCGCGATGGCAGCGCCGAGTATCTGGCGGGCCACATCCCCGGTGCCGTCTACTGGGACCTGGACCAGCTGAGCGACCGGAGCAGCCCGCTGCCGCACATGCTGCCCGACCGGGAGACCCTGGCCCGGGAGATCGGGGCGCTCGGGATCGGCGATGGCGATCGGGTGATCGTATACGACGGCTCCGGCGTGAACCTCAGCGCCCCGCGGGTCTGGTGGACCTTCAAGCTCGCGGGGCACGACCAGGTTGCCGTGCTGGACGGCGGGCTGACCCGCTGGCGCGCCGAGGGGCATCCGCTCGAGCGAGGAATGGTGCCGCGGGAGCCCCGGGTGTTCACGGTCCGGTTGCGGCCGGCGCTGTTACGCAGCAGGGAGGAAATCCGCGCCGGTCTTGCTTCCGGCATCTGGCAGGTGCTCGACGCGCGCAGCCGCGGCCGCTTCGAAGGCAGCGAGCCCGAGCCCCGGCCCGGCCTGCGCGCCGGCCATCTGCCTGGCGCGAAAAACCTCCCCTTTACCGAGCTGGTCGGCGCCGACGCCCGGCTGCTGCCCCTCGACGAGCTCCGCCGCCGCTACCAGGCAGCGGGAGTCGATCTCTCCCGTCCCGTCGTGACCACCTGCGGCTCCGGCGTCTCGGCCTGCGCACTGGCCTTGGGCCTCGCACTGCTGGGGATGCCGGAATTCGCGGTGTACGACGGCTCCTGGAGCGAGTGGGGTCGGCCGGACGGTCCGCCCATCGAGCAGGGACCGGCCAGGCACGCCTGATTCCGGTGTAAATTGCCCTCATGGAAGCGGATTCCCCCGAACGCCCGGTCGCCCTGGCAGCGACAGACCGTCCCCTCCCGCTGCGCCTCGAGTCGATCGAGGACGAGCGCGCGCCGGACGGAATGTCGTGCATCGGCTCCTTTCTGGGGCCCAAGCTCGTCGCGCGTTGCGTGGTCCCGCCTGACGCGGCGGCGTTTCTGCTGGAGCGCGGCCTCTTCACTCAGCCCGTCCGCCTGGCGCTCGCCGCTCGTGAGGAACCCCCCGGATTGCAATGCCAGCTCTTCGCGCTGGTCGACCTGCCTCCGGACTTCTTCGCCGGCGCCGAGGAGGGCGAAGACGCCTCGCCCTGGGCCGACAGCGTCCCGGGCGCCGCCTACGATCGTGAAGTGTCGGGTGCCCCTGCGGAGGAAGCTCCCCGCGAGCCCGCGGAGGAAGACGCCGAGGCCGAGCAGCAGGCCGCGGTGTTTCTGGGACAGATCATCCGCTTCGACAAGGACCGCCGCCATCCCGACGATCTCGCGCTCGAAACCATGGACGTCCTGCGCACCATCGTACAGGGCGAAGTCAGCGAGGTCGTGGACAAGGTGCTCGAGGATCTGCTGGGCGGGGCGGGCCCCCCGTGACGCTCCCGATCGAGGCTCGCGGCTACGCCCATCCCGAGGCGCTGGTTTCCACCGAGTGGGTCGCGGCGCGCCTCGAGGATCCTGCGGTGCGCCTGCTGGAGTCGGACGAGGACGTGCTGCTCTATGACAGCGGGCATGTGCCCGGGGCACTCAAGCTCGATTGGGTGGATGAGCTCAACGACCCGGTGCAGCGCGATTACATCGAGGCCCCGGAGCTGGAGCGGCTGCTGCGCGCCAAGGGCATCGGGCCGGATACGACCATCGTGCTTTACGGCGACCGCAACAACTGGTGGGCCACCTACGCCTTCTGGGTGCTACGCCTGTTCGGGCTGGAGCGCCTGGTGCTCATGGACGGCGGCCGCCAGCGCTGGAGCGACGAAGGACGGCCGCTGGTCACCGAGAAGCCGGCCGTGGCTCCCGGGCACCTCCACGTGCCCGAGCGCAGGGAAGCCGCGCTGCGTGCCTTCCGCGACGAGGTGCTCGCCCACGTCAAGGCGGGGCGCAACCTGGTCGATGTGCGCAGCCCCGAGGAATTCCGGGGCGAGCGCCTGCATCTCCCGGAGTATCCCAATGAGGGAGCGTTGCGCGGGGGGCATATCCCCGGGGCCCATAACGTCCCCTGGGGCCGCGCGGTCGATCCCGCGACCCATTGCTTCAAGACCGCCGAGGAGCTGCGCGCGATCTACGAGCGGGAGCAGGGACTCTCCGCCCAGGAAGACATCATCGTGTACTGCCGCATCGGCGAACGATCCTCCCATACCTGGTTCGTGCTGACGTACCTGCTCGGCTATCGCGCCGTCCGCAACTATGACGGCTCCTGGACCGAGTGGGGCAACGCGGTGCGAGCCCCTATCGAGCGACCCTGATGAGCGACACGCTGGCGGCACCGACGCGGATCCCGGCCCCGACTGGCGGCCAACCGATCACCCTGCGGGATGGCGCGCTGCGGGTGCCGGATCACCCCATCGTGGCGTTCATCGAGGGCGACGGTACCGGTCCCGATATCTGGCGAGCCGCGCGACGCGTGCTCGAAGCCGCGGTTCAGGCGGCCTACGGCACCACGCGGGGCATCGTCTGGTACGAGGTGCTGGCCGGCGAAAAGGCCAAGACGCTGGTGGACGACTGGCTTCCCGAAGAGACGCTCGACGTGATTCGGCGCCACCTGGTGGCGATCAAGGGTCCGCTCACCACACCGGTTGGCGGCGGCATCCGCTCGCTCAACGTCGCGCTCCGCCAGCAGCTGGACCTCTACGCCTGCGTCCGGCCGGTGCGCTGGTTTCAGGGCGTTCCCTCGCCGGTGAAGAATCCGGGCGCCGTCGACATGGTGATTTTCCGGGAGAACACCGAGGACATCTACGCCGGAATCGAGTACCAGGCCGGCACGCCGGCGGCCAAGCGCTTGATCGAGTTTCTGCAGACGGAGCTGGGCGCCAAGTCGATCCGTTTCCCCGCGACGAGCGCCATCGGCATCAAGCCGGTGTCGGAAGAAGGCTCCAAGCGGCTGGTGCGCGCCGCCATGGAGTACGCGCTGGCCCAGGGCCGCAAGAGCCTGACGCTGGTGCACAAGGGCAACATCATGAAGTACACCGAAGGGGGCTTCCGCGACTGGGGCTACGAAGTCGCGAAATCGGAATACGGCGCGGTCGAGATCGATGGCGGGCCCTGGTGCCGGTTGCCGGGCGGCATGATCGTGAAGGATGTCATCGCCGACGCGTTCCTGCAGCAGATTCTACTGCGGCCCGCCGAGTATGACGTGATCGCCACGCTCAATCTCAATGGCGACTACATCTCCGATGCGCTGGCCGCCCAGGTGGGCGGGATCGGCATCGCTCCGGGCGCCAATATCAATTATCTCACCGGCCACGCCATCTTCGAAGCGACCCACGGGACTGCGCCGAAGTATGCCAACCAGGACAAGGTCAATCCTGGCTCGGTGATCCTCTCCGGCGAGATGATGCTGCGGTACCTCGGGTGGGGTGAAGCCGCGGACCGCATCGTCGGCGCGCTCGACCGCACCATCGCGCAGAAGCGGGTGACCTACGATTTCCATCGCCTGATGGACGGCGCGACGCTGCTGCGGACCAGCGAGTTCGCTGAGGCGATGGTGGCTAACCTGTAGCCGCGTGTCCCCGGTGTGGGAGCGCTACGCCGACACGGTGCTGCAGTTCCCGGATGGCGGCTTGAGCCTGGATCTTCGACTTCCTCTCCCGCGCAGCACTCCGCAGCGGCTCGCGGAGCTTGGCCTCCCGGGATCCTTCGCCGTCGTCACTGCCTGCAATCCGCTCGGCACCCTGCTCGATGCCGCCGCCAACCAGCGCTTGACGGCGGTGTTCGACCAGGTGGTGCGGGAGCGCTTTCCGGCTGCGCGGCGGGCGACCGGCAGCTCGCCGGACGGAAGCCACCAGGAGGTGGGCTGGGCCATTCCGGGACCCCTCGCCGCGCTGCAACTGCTCGCGCAGGAATTCCTCCAGAACGCGCTGTTCTGGTTCGATGGCGCGGGCTTCTCTATCGTCCCGGTGCTTGCGCCGGGTCCCCCGCTGGCGCTTCCCGCCTCCCGCTCGGCGCACTGACTCCACGTAGGGGCGAGCCGAGAATGGTCGCGGCCGCTTACTCCCGCACTCGATCGCGCAGTTTCTCCAGAGAATCGGCGGAGAAGCCCGGCGGCGCAATCAGCCGGAAGGTCACCCGACCATCGATGAGCTGCTGCGAGAGCACCAGCTCGCCCTGCGCCAGGGGGTACACCACGCGAATCGTCTGGCCCTGTGCTTCGAGCCGCAGAGGGATCATGCCCTCGATCAGCCGCAGGGATCCGCCCAGCCGGCGGACCGCGTCGGACAATCCGATCGGCTCGGAAGGTACCAGCAGCGCCCGCGAGAAGCGCGTTTCGCTGAGGTCGGCCAGGCGCCGCGGCTCATTCTGGAGCCGGCCCAGGGTAACGCCGCCGGATTGGGCGGCCGCGGTTGGCGGGGCACTCTCCACGGCGCGCTTTGCCGCCGCGGAATCCGGCGGACCGGCGCTCGTGGTCAGCTCCTCCAGCCGCTCCGCGACGGCCTTCGGTTCCGGCTTGCGAAGCGGGGCCTTCTGCGCGGCCGCATTCGCAGCTCGCCGTGGAAAGACGGTCGCCGGTGCTGCGGGTGCCGGTTCTGCGGTCGTGGCTGCGCCGCTCGCAAGTGGGACTGGGGCGGCTGGGGCCGGCGTATCGGCGCGCTGAGCGGCAGCGGCCAAGTGGCCCGAATCGGCAACCTGCTCTGCGCGGGCCACCTCCGCCTCGCGCGCGGAGCTCGGCGCGCGGGGCCCCCGC
>DATCWE010000309.1:0-30531 GCA_036566495.1 Gemmatimonadales bacterium
GGCGGAGGTGCCTGCGGTGGCGGCGATGCTTCGTCGCTACCGCCCGATCCTCTCGATGGGCCCGCCGGCCACGCTCGATGGGGGTGACGTCCTGGTACTCGGCCGCACGCTCTACGTAGGGCGCTCCGACCGCACCAATCCGGAAGGGGTAGAGCAGCTCGAGACGCTGACTGCCCCGTTCGATTACCGTGTGGTCCCCGTCGCGTTCAGCGGATGCCTGCATCTGAAGAGTGCGGTCACTCGAGTGGCCGATGACCTATTGCTCATCAATCCGGACTGGGTAACGCCCTCCGCCTTCCCGGGCTGGGACACGCTCTCGATCGTCGCGAGTGAGCCTCATGCCGCGAATGCGCTTCGGGTAGCGGAATCCGTGGTGTACCCTGTGGCGTTTCCCCGTACGAGAGAGCTGCTGGCTGGCCGTGGTCTCCAGGTTGCATTGCTCGACTGCAGCGAGCTCGCGAAAGCCGAGGGGGCAGTCACTTGCTGCAGTCTCATCTTCGAAGCGAACCTCCCCGGCGATGACTGAGCTCCAGGATCAATTCGGCCAGATCGACATCTACGTCTTCGATCAACTGCTCCGGGGAAGGATCACGCCCGGGATGCGGGTGTTCGACGCCGGTTGTGGCTCGGGAAGAAACCTGGTGTATCTCCTCCATGCCGGATACGAAGTCTTTGGAGCCGATACGGATCGCCCCTCGCTGACGGCGGTTCAGCGCCTCGCTGCCACGCTCGCGCCCCGTCTGCCGCCGGACAACTTCCGGGGGGAGCCGCTCGAGCAGTTGAGCTTTCCGGACGCTTTTGCGGACGTCGTTCTCTGCAGCGCGGTCCTTCATTTCGCCCGGGACGACAACCATTTCTCGGCCATGCTCCAGGGCATCTGGAGGGTGCTGAAACCCGGGGGGATGCTGTTTGTTCGCCTCGCCTCTTCCATCGGCTTGGAGCAGCAGGTCGAGCGCCTTGTGGGTCGGCGGCATCGACTCCCCGATGGAACCGAGCGATACCTGGTCGACGAGGCGCAGCTCGACGCGCTGACGAAAGAACTGGGCGGCGAGCTCCTCGATCCTCTCAAGACCACCGTGGTCCAACGGCAGCGCAGCATGACTACCTGGGTGGTCCGCAAACCCGGCCCGGCCTGACGCCTCCATTTGACCCGCGGGGCTCATGCTGGCACCATTGGAGTACAGATCCTTCGGGACACAGCATGAGCAAACGACTGCAGGTTTATGAGACAGCGGATGTAACCGTGACCTTCGAGCCGGCGCTCTGCATCCATTCGGGCAACTGCGTGCGGGGCCTGCCGGAGGTTTTCGATGTGCGGCGCAAGCGGTGGGTTCGTCCGGAAGCGGCGGCGGCCGATGCCGTTATGACCCAGGTGGCCTGTTGTCCCTCCGGGGCGCTCAAGAGTTACCGGCCGGGTGAGCCGCTGCCCGAGACGTGACGAGCCGACACACACTGCGCGGGGGCCCTCCACTGGTCGCGAATCCACTCAAGCGGCTGCGCCGCCTCTGTCTCGCGTTGCCTAACGCCCACGAAGTCGAGGCATGGGGTGCGCCGACTTTCCGCGTGCGCAACAAGTTGTTCGCCATGTACGCCTCACCCGGGACCCATCACGGGTCGGGCCGGCACGCCGTCTGGTGCAAGGCCGGACCGGGGAATCAGGCTCTTATGGTCGCCGCTGCGCCGACCCGGTTCTTCGTGCCACCGTACGTGGGGCCAGGCGGCTGGATCGGCGTGTACCTCGACCAGGCCACCGACTGGGCCGAGCTCGCCGAGCTGCTCGAGGACGCCTATCGCCTGACGGCGCCGAAGCGGTTGCTGGTCCCCCCGAAGAGCCCGACCGTGCATCCCGTCGCCGGCCGGACGCGCAATGCTCGCCGGAGATCACCGCAATGAACGGGCACGTCGCCGGCCTGAGCATCAAACCCGAGACTCGGGGAGAAGCCGGCCTCCCGAAACTACCGGTCGCTTCCGTGCAGCTTTCACTGACCGGCGCCGGGGGGGACTACAATCGTTATCGCACGCGGCAGCTGGCCGGAGACCCCGACTCGGCCGTGCTGCTGCTTACCCAAGACATCCTGGAAGAACTCCGGGAAGAGGGCTGGCCGATCGCAGCGGGAGACTTGGGAGAAAACGTGTTGTTGGCAGGGATCCCGGCTGCGGCGCTCCAGCCGGGTCGCCGGCTACGGCTTGGTGGAGCCCAAATCGAGATCACCCGCGCCTGCGATCCCTGTACCGAGCTGTACCTGCTCCCCTACGTCGGCACGGCGCGGGGCCCGGAGTTCCTCCGGACGATGCAAGGCCGCCGGGGGTGGTACGCCAGGGTCCTCGAGGCCGGCGTGGTGGAGCGGGGCGATCCCGCGCAGGTGATCAGCGTCTAACCCGCTCGTTTCCATAATCCACCCTCACCCGCCGAGGCCGTGATGCAAGCAGCCGCCACCCAAGGCGCGTTTCTTCTCAAGCAGTACGAGCCCTGGTTCATCGATCTGCAGGATCAGCACCGAGCCCATGAGCCGATGCCGGGGGCGAAGACGGCCGGCTGGTTGCTGGGTCACTTGATCGTTACCGGTGATTTCGCGCGGCGGCTCTGCGGGCTTTCTCCCATCGCCCCGAGAGAATGGCGACCTCTCTTCGGACCGGGCACTCAGCCAAGCCGCGACGCCGGCAGCTATCCGCCGATGGACCGTCTGATCGAGACCTTCCGGGCCGTATATTCGGATCTGGCCGCGAACGCGCCCCAGGCCTCGGCCGAGCTGCTCGCACTGCCCAACCCGTTCGAGCCGGCGCGGGAGGGCTTTCCAACCGCGGGAGCCTTCGCGGAATATCTGCTCACCGGGCATCTCGGCTATCACCTGGGACAGCTCTCACTCTGGCGCGCTGCGGCGGGGGTCGGAGCGCGAACCTGAGCAAGCGCCCGCGACAAGCCGCAGCGAAGGAGCCCGTCGTGACGATCCAGGTAAGCGGAACTTTCGTGGTGAAGCTGACTCCTCAGCCCCAGAAGGAGGGTGGCGCCGGTTCTGCGCTCAGCCGCCTTGCAATCGACAAACAGTTTCACGGGGACCTCGAGGCCACGAGCCAGGGCGAGATGCTCGCCGCCGGCACCAGCGTGGAAGGTTCGGCAGGCTACGTCGCGATCGAACGAGTCAATGGAACGCTGCGAGGCCGCCGGGGCAGCTTCGTGCTGCAGCACAGTGGGACCATGACGCGCGGCGCTCCTCAGCTGGTCATCACGGTTGTGCCTGACTCGGGCACCGGGGAGCTCACCGGCCTGGCCGGGGCGATGACGATCACGATCGCGGACGGCCAGCACTCTTACGCGTTTGAGTACACCCTCCCCAACGGCCCGTGAGGTCCCGACACGCATGCGGAATCACGCTCTTGGAGTGATGGCGGTCGGCCTGCTGGCAACCCTGCAGGTCCGCCCCGTGCCTGTGCTGCATGTTGTCCAGGTGGGAACCGTGGCTGGAGGCAACCGCTTCTACCCAATCGAGACGGTCGCGCGGGTCGGCGATACCGTGCGGTTCAACAACCTCGGCGGCATTCATAACGTGCAGTTCCAGGCGGATTCCATGTCCGACTTCGCGCGTGGCTTGCTGAGCGAGGCGATGCTCGGTGAGAAGATCGCACCGTTGTCGAGCCCGTTGCTGCTCGATTCGAAGGAGCGCTACGAGTTTGTGGTGCCCCCGCTGCCACCCGGACGGTATCCTTTCGTATGCCTCCCTCATGCTGCCAGCGGTATGAAAGGTGTGCTGGTGGTGGTACCCTAGCCGGGCGAAAGCAGCTGGCGGGGCGCTGTTGGATGGAGTGGAGCCGATTTCGGTCCTGGACGCCGAGGCCCCAACGACGTGTCTTCCCCGCAACAGGTGCGGACTTCCCCCCACACGACTGCAATGAAACGCTACTGCAATATCTCGCGTTGTTCGGCGCGGCCTTGCGCCGCCGGTTTCAGCCGGCGGCGCCGATCGCGGCGACGTCTCATCAACGGGTGACCCTAGCTGCTACGCCGCGCGCCACGCTGCAGCGGGCCAACGTGTTTTCACACGAAGCGTTAGACCCGCGGGCTTGGCCGACCGTCCAAGCTGGCTGCGGCTGAATTCCTCTCCCCCCAATCCGAGGGCTCCACGCACACGGGCGATCTGGCTCCAGTTGACCCGCGCAACGATCTCGGTACCGCTGCTCCAGGTCCGCGTTTCCACGATTTCATCATGACAGTTCAAAAGCATGGTTGCCTCCTCCAGATGATAGACGTCTAAGAAGGCAACAGATGCGCCAGCGCCTCGCCCGGGGGGCGGGGGTCCGATTTTTGGACATGGGGACAGTGGGGTGGGAATCTGGCTATCTTCGGGGTCCCCCCACGTCGCGGGATTTCAGGTACCACGGCGATGAGCCTGGGCCGGGGGGCGCACTCATCGTCTGCCACCACGACAGGAAAGAGCCATGGCAATCTGGAAAGAGCAGGCCCCGCCGAAGAAAGATTCGGCGACCCCGACCGCGCTGGATCCCACCCCCAAGAAAGAACCCGAAGCGCGCAGCGATTTTTCACCGACCTATGAGCCACCGCGTCGGGTGTCTGAGCGTGAGATAAAGGAATCGCTGATTGCAGCGGATCTCACGATCGAAGGGAAAATCGAGGGCACGGGACATGTTCGGATCGCGGGCCGGTTCAAGGGCGACGTGCACGTGCAGGGCAATCTGACGATCGAGACGGGCGCCAAGCTGACCGGGGGGGTCCGCGCCAACACCGTCATCATCGGCGGCGAGCTGGAAGGCAATATCGATGGGGCATCCCGGGTGGAGCTGCTGGAGTCGGGGGTGCTGAACGGCGATCTCAAGGCGGGCTCGCTGACGGTGGCCGCAGGCTCGCGGATGCGGGGTCAGGTCGAGTTCGGTTGGGAAGACCGGGCGCCGGCCAAAGGCGCCATGAAACTGGAGAGCAGCTTCGCGACATGAGTACCGCTCGCCAGGGGGCCCCGGGAACGACGCGGACCTGTCCGCATTGTCGGGCGATCATCCTCGAGAGCGCGAGTGTCTGCCCGTCGTGCCGGCACCATTTGCGTTTCGACCCCGGGGCCGCTGCGCGGGCCGTACCGAACCTCACCCCGCTCCGCGTCGAAGGCACCATTCGCCATCCCCCGGTCGGTGAGCCATGGGAGTATTCCGTGATGCTCTCGATCCGCAACGACCGCGGAGAGGAGATCGCCCGCCAGGTCGTGGATGTGGGAGCGCTCCATCCATCGGAGCAACGCACCTTTACCCTGGCGGTGGAAGTTTTCACGCCGTCCGACTCCAACGTTCCCGGCAAGGGCCAGGTCGGTCGCTGATTTGACGGTCTGATGGCCACGATCGTCCTCGCGCGACACGGAAGGCCCGCCTGGGATCTCCGGACCCCCATCGCAGGGGACGCCGTTGGCGACTGGGTTCGCGACGTGGATGTCGCGCCGCTCGATCCATCGCATCCACCCCCCAACGAGCTGCGCCGGCTGGCCGCCGCCGCCGATTGCATCGCCGGCAGTCCGTTGCGGCGCTCGGTCGAATCCGCGCAGGTGCTGGCCCCCGGCGTCGCTCCGGTGATCGACCCGCAATTTCAGGAAGTGTACCTGCCGACGTCGGTGCGATCGCGGCTCCGCCTGCCGCCCAAAATCTGGGTATTCGGGTTACGCACGGCGTGGTACTGCGGATGGTCGCCGGGGGTCGAGAGCCATGCCGCCGCGCGGCGGCGCGCGGCGGCAGCGACGGCGAGCCTGGTCGCGCTGACCGCAGCGCACCCCCGAATTCTGCTCATTGCACATGGGGTCATGAACGGGCTCATCGCCGCCCAGCTGCGTCGCGGCGGCTGGCGGGGACCCTGGGTGCGCCCCCGCCGGTACTGGGCCTTCGCGGTGTACGAGCGGCCGGAATAACTCCGACCCCCTCCGCGCCTGCTACTTTTCCTCGGAACGGCTGAGGGGTCACGATGCCTGAGCTGCTGATTCGGATCAAGAAAAAGAGCGATGGCTCGGCTGCTTTGAGCTGCCTGCGGGCCGATGGCTCGGTCACCTGGCAGCGGCAGGAGGGCGTGCAGGGCCGGTTTTTCCCGATCCACGACCTGACCCACTATGCGGTCGAAACCGTGCTGGGGCACCGCCGAGGCTTTTACGGACTGGTCGCCGAGGGCTGGGACCTGAGCGACTTCGGCGCTCCCTGGCCTAAAGGCCGCCTTCCGGCGGACCTGGATCCTTCGGAACTGTTGGTGGGGTTTCTGGATAGCGAGCGGGCCGGCGCAGTGACCTGGAGCGCGGACGATTTCAACGCGAAGACCGCGATCTACTACGCACAGCAGGGGCGGTCCGGAAGCTGCCGGATCAGTCCGGGCCAACTGGAGCGCGTCCGCGCCATGCGGGATGAGTTGATCGCGCGCTGGCGGGCGCTGCCTGCCGGCGCGACGCTCGAGCTGCCCTTCGAGAGAGCCGAATCGGCGGCCTAACCCGGAGCCCAGGCCGACCGGTCCGGAGAGCTAGTTGCTGCCGGCGCAGCGCGGGCGATCAGAACGTCGCGCGGAGGCCGACACCCATGCCGTGCGCAGAGACCGAGATGGCGGGCCGCACCGAGGGCAGTCTGCTGGAGCGTGCCCAGACCTCATGGGAGGCGAAGAGGCCGATGATGAGACCGCCGGCGATTCCGCTCGCTCCCAGGATGACCTCGGTCCGGAACGAGTCGACGCGGCGCTCGACGCAGAGCGTGCTCTCGCTGTAGCAGGATTCCCCGCGTACCGCGCTGACCAGTCCTCCCGTCAGCAGTCCCAGCACGCCGCCGATAGCGGCTCCCCGCACCAGGCGGGAGCGGTGACCATCGTAGACGAAGAGTTGTGCGCTCTCACCCGCCAGGAATGTCTGGGACGCTCCTCCCGCCTTGGGCCGCAGGACCAGGGTATCTCCCGACAGCCTTTGGACCGTTCCCTCGATTCCGCGATCGAGCACCCCGGAGTCCTGCGGTGTGCGAACGCGGATCCTGACGCCTTGCACCAGGGGTGCTGGAGCCTGGGCGCGGAGTGGAGGAACCATTCCGCCCAGTAAGATCGGCAAGACGAGTAAGCGCATCGCGTGATTCATGGGAGGCTCACGCCGAAGCAACCGCCTTCTCCGGCTCGCGTCAAGGCGGAAGATCCGCCCGGCCCGCGAGATCTAGCCACGGCGCCAGGGCAGAGTAGGTTAATCCCGGGCTGCCGTGGCGGCTCCGCTTCCCTCACCACAGGAGATGGCCATGACCGGACTGGGCACGCTGTGGCTGCCGATTCTGCTGTCGGCGGTGTTCGTCTTCCTGATGAGCTTCGTTCTGCACATGGCAACGTCATGGCACAAGGGCGACTACCAGAAGCTTCCCGATGAGGACCGAGCGCGTGAGGTGCTGCGCCCACTGGCGATCCCGCCCGGCGATTACATGACGCCCAGCCCAGGCAGCCGGGACGAGATGCGGTCTCCCGCCTTCGCCGAGAAATTCAAACAAGGTCCGAATCTGCTCATGACGGTCTTCCCCGCCGGCCCGATGTCGATGGGGAAAAACCTGGCGCAGTGGTTCCTCTACCTGCTGGTGGTGGGATTCTTCGCCGCCTACGTTGCCAGCCGCGCGCTGCCCCCCGGCGCCGAATATCTGCGGGTGTTCCAGCTGGTAGGCGCGACGGCCTTCGTCGGATACGCCCTCGCGCTTTGGCAGATGTTGATCTGGTACCATCGGTCGTCGCGCACGACGATCAAATCCACGATCGACGGTCTGATTTATGCCTTGCTCACCGCAGGAACCTTTGGATGGTTATGGCCTCGCTAACGCACGCGCCGCGGGGGATCCGGCGCCTCACATCGGGCTGGCAATTCGGAATCATCACCGTCCTGCTGCTGCGGGGGTGCGGTGGAACCACGCCGATCAAAGAGCTGTTGGACGATCCGGCTCGCTTCGATGGCAAGACGGTCCGAATTGCGGGGGAAGTCCAGCAGTCGGTCGGCGCGCTGGGCTTCGGCGCGTATGAAGTGAAAGATGCCACCGGGAGCTTGCCGGTCGTGAGCGAAACGGGCGGCGCGCCCCGCGCTGGAGCCCAAATCGGCGTCGAGGGTACGTTTCGATCCGCCTTCACGCTGGGGTCGAGAACCGCGGCGGTCCTGGTCGAGAAGCGGCGATATAGTCCGTGATCACGGGGGCTCACCTGCTGCTGTACAGCGAGGACCCCGAGGCGGACCGGGCGTTTTTCCGGGACGCGCTCGGCTTCCCCGCCGTGGATGCAGGGGACGGGTGGCTGATCTTTGCACTGCCTCCGGCGGAAGTCGCACTGCATCCGATGGAGGGCGCGACTCGACCGGCGCATGCCGGACACGCGTTGCTTGGCGCCGTGCTCTATCTGATGTGCGACGATCTCCCTGCCGTCATGAAGCGCCTGGCTGAACGGCAGGTCCGCTGCACGGAGACCGCTGAAGCGCCCTGGGGGAGCAAGACAACGATCCGCCTGCCCAGCGGCGGGGAGATCGGCCTCTACCAGCCGCGTCACCCGGTCGCCCTGGGGCTGAAGTCCGTTTCCTGAGCTGGAGGGCCGGTGCCGTTCACTCCTTTTCACTTTGGCCCGGGTCTCCTCCTCAAGGCGGCGGCTCCTGCGCGGTTTTCCCTGACGAGCTATGCAGCCGCGCAAATCGTCATTGACGTCGAGTCGGGATACTACCTCCTGACGCAGCAAGCGCCGGTCCACCGCATCCTGCATACCTTCCTGGCCGGCGGTGCAGCCGGTGCGGTGGTCGGCGTCGCGGTCGGGCTGGTTGGCAGGAGCCTGTTTCGGCGCTTGGCTCGAAGCCCCAGGCCCCTTGTGATGGCCGAGTTGGCGGGATCGAGCACGCTAATTGGCGGGCTGGCAGGCGGACTGGCTCATGCGCTGCTCGACGGGATGATGCACTACGATATGCATCCTTTCTGGCCGCTCACTTCCGCCAATCCACTACTCGGCCTGCTCTCACTCAAGGCCCTGCATCTGTTCTGCGTCGTGACGGCAGTTCTGGGGCTCTTGCTGCTGAGCCGGCCGCGGCTCTGGCGGCCGAGGGAGACGGCTGACGCCCGATGACGATCGAGGACCCGAAACGAGCGTTGTTGCGCCACACGGTCGCTACGGTGGCGTACCGAGGTGCCAAGGTTCTCCGACCGAGCGGCTTTTCCAGGGTCCCATTGCCGATGCCCTGACGCATTTCGGTCAACTTGCCTTGCTGCGCCGTCGAGCCGGTGCACCGGTCCGTGGCGAGAATTACTTTCGCGCGGAAGTCACCCTGGGAGTCGTTGGTCCCCAACAACCGGAGCCGAGGCTGGAATTTGACTAGCCGTTCAGGTGGCATGGCGCTCCTGCTGACGCTGCTGCCGTGGGCCTGGGCGCCGGCCACGCACACCGAGGCGAGCGGCGTATTTGCGGGTGGCTGCTTCTGGGGTGTCGAATCCGTCTTCGACCACCTCCAGGGCGTGCGCTCGGCGGTCTCCGGATACGCCGACGGCGGGATCGAGGCGGTCCGGGTGAGCTACGATCCCGCGCAAATCAGCTATCAGGAACTGCTGCAGGTGTTCTTCACCGTGGCCCATGACCCTACCCAGCGCGATCGCCAGGGACCGGACGCGGGCCCCGAGTACCGTGCCGTGGTGTACTATCTCTCCCCGGAGCAGCGTCAGCTTGTGGAAGGCTATCTCGCTGGACTGAACCGAGCCCATCGCTTTGCGCGGCCGATTGTCACCGAAGTCCGGCCGCTGGGCCGCTTTCAAGTAGCGGAGCCGTTTCATCAGAATTACGCCGCGCGGCACCCGAACGAGCCGTACATCATCGTCAATGATGCTCCCAAACTGGACCGGCTGCGGCGTGCTTTCCCCAGGTTGTACCGGAAGCGACGCTTGGTGAGCGAATGAGCGGGAGGCCCAGCTGAGCAAACTGCTCGCCCTGCTCGGCGCCACGATCGGCGGATATCTCGGGTGGTGGCTCGGAGCGCACGCGGGAATCTTCCTCGCCTTCGTCCTGAGCATCGTCGGCACCGGCTGCGGGCTCTATCTCGGGCGCCGCGTCAGTGCCACTTACCTCTCGCTCGCCCTCATTCTGCTGGTTCCCGTCGCTCCCGCGCTGACGAGCCAGCAGCCGCCGGCCGTCGCCCGTTATCCCTTGCGTCTGGTCGATCTGAGCCTGGTGGCGGATACGGTGTATGGCTTGCAGCTCGTGGCGTTGCCAGCGCCCAAGGCGGTGATGGATGGAACTGGAGGGGCCTTTGTGTGGCTGCGCTTCGATCCCGATACGGCACTTGCCTGGCTCAATGCCGCGGCGGCGGTGCTACGCACCGCTGTGCCTGGCGGCCCCGTCGATGCCATCCAGTGGTCGCCGACACTCAGGCCGGTGAGCGGACGAGGAGGGTTCCTGCTGGGCCGAGATCGCCACAAGGGCGTGTTGGGAAAAGCCCACTGGCTCGCCATTGCCGACTCGGCGCCGGGCTGGCAGGCTGAAATCACGGCGCGGGAGGCAGACAGCCTGCTCCATCTCTTTCTGACGCTGTCGCCACAGGCGCGCCTCGACGGGTCGGCCGGCGCGGCACCGGATAAGGACAACGTCGACCGGCCGGTGATTATCGTGCAGCAACCCCAGCCGGCCTCGCGGGGGAGCAGGAATCGTGTGGCCGCGCAGTTCGTCGTCGGGGCCGATGGCCGGGTGGAGCCGGAGTCGTTCGTGGTCGTCCTGGCCGCGTCGCCTCGGCTGGCGTCGGAAGCCTGGGAGGTCGTGCGGGCGTCCCGCTTCGAGCCGGCGCAGCGGCAGGGACGCCCGGTGCGACAACTGGTACAACTGCTGATTGCGCGGCCATAGTCTTCCTACCTGCGCAACGGGTGAGCTGAATGCCTGACATCCTGCACGACTTTCCCATTGGCGCACCCATCGAGCGGGTGTTCGAGGCGATCAGCACTCCCGAAGGACTGGACCGCTGGTGGACCATGCACTCGAGTGGAATTCCGCGGGTGGGTGCCCAGTACGAACTCGGATTCGGGCCGGAATACCAGTGGCGCGCGGTGGTGAGCAAGTATGCGCCGCCCGTGGAACTGGAGTACCAGATCGTCCGCGCCGACGGCGACTGGTTGGGCACGCGCGTGAGGTTTGTGCTGCGCGATGGCGGCGGGGCGACCCAGGTCCGCTTTTCTCACACCGGGTGGCCCGATGCCGGAGACCACTATCGCACCTCGTGTTATTGCTGGGCCATGTACCTCCGAATCCTGCGACGGTTCCTCGAAAACGGAGAGGCGGTGCCCTACGAGCGTCGGCTGGAAGTTTGAGAGTGGCGCCGGCATATTGCGCTCATGCGGGTCGGGGCGTTCGGTCTCCTGATGGGTGTCGGTTGGCTTGGCGTCGGTAGCATCCGAGCACCGCTGCTGAGCGCGCAGGGGCCGATCGCGTACGTCGTCGCTCCCAGCAGCAGCACTCAGCGCGAGGCGCGACGCATGCTGCGGGTATGCCGCTGGAGCGATACCACGGCGGTGCGAGATGCGGACTTCGTGCTGGTGGTGGTGCGCAGCTCCGGGTCGGATCCGATGGAGCCGTCCTACGATTCGCTCAAATGGATGAGGGATGCCGCCAATTCCCAGCTCAATGAATCGGGCGCCCAGTTTCACGTCTACCTGTACACGATCCGCCAAGACCTCTCTTTCCTTCAATCCAGTCACCAGAGCTATGACGTCGACGGTACCGGTGCGCTGTCGTCCCTTAACCCGCCGCCTCTTTCGCCCGGCCCAAACCGACTAGGATTCTTCTGCGGCTGATGACGGTGGCCCTTCGGCCGGATGATGGATAATCTCACCCATACTCTGGTCGGGTTGGCCCTGGCCGAATCGGGGTTGAAGCGCACGACGCGGCTCGCGACGGCCGCGCTCATCGTCGGTGCCAACCTGCCGGACGTGGACGGATTGGTGTACCTGTTCGGCAGTGGCACCGACGGACTGGCCTTCCGACGGGGTTGGACCCACGGTGTGCTGGCCATGATCCTGCTCCCGCCGCTTCTGGTCGCTGTGCTGCTGGGCTGGCATCGATTGCGCGGGAAATCACGAGACGGGCTGCGGGTCGGCTGGCTCGTGACCCTCGCGGCGGTTGCCATCTGGTCACACCCGCTGCTCGATCTGCTCAACACCTATGGTGTCCGCTTGCTGATGCCCTTTTCGGGGCGGTGGTTTTACGGAGATGCCCTCTTCATCGTGGATCCCTGGCTCTGGGTCACGCTGTTGCTGGGCATCCTGCTCGCCCGCCGGGCGCGCGGGCCTTCGTCCGCTGGCCGCCCGGCGCAGGCCGCGCTGCTGGTTGCGTCGGTGTATGCGCTGCTGATGGCCGCCGGGTCCCGCATAGCCGAGCGGAGGCTCGACCGGGAGGCGCCCGCCCCGGCGCAGCGATCGCTGGCCTCGCCGGTACCGGGCAATCCCTTGAGGCGCGAGACGGTACGGCAGCTCGATGGCGGGTATGAGCGCGGCAGGCTGCGCTTGATTCCCTGGGAATTCCTTCCGTTGGGCACCAGCCCAAGCGGGGCCGATCTGGCCGGAGCGGCCGCCGCCGCCCGCACCGCGCCGGGCGCGGCATTCCTGGCCTGGGCGCGCTTTCCCTATTACCGGACGGTGAGCGTGGGTGACAGCCTCGACGTCACCATTGCCGATGCGCGTTATGGGGGAGGGGGAAACCGCTCCTGGGCCAGCGTCACGGTCCGGGTTGCGGCGGCGGACCGGCGTTAAGGAGAGCCCGTGAGAGTCAAAGTCTTCAATCGTCGCGGCGAGCTGGTGGGTCCAGTCGAATCGCCCCGCGTCGTCAAGACCGATGCGGAATGGCGGGCCCAACTCACCTTGCCGCAATTCCGCATCGCGCGGGGCAAGGACACCGAACGTCCCTTCTGCGGCACGCTGCTCGACAACAAGCAGGACGGGGTCTACGCCTGTATCTGTTGCGGCCTGCCGCTCTTTACCTCCAGCTCGAAATTCAATTCGGGCACCGGGTGGCCGAGCTTCTTCCAGCCCATCGCGGCTGAAAACGTGGTCAGCGAGGAAGACCGCAGCTATGGCATGGCGCGCACGGAGATCCTCTGTGCGCGCTGTGACGCGCATCTCGGTCACCTGTTCAACGATGGGCCGGCTCCCAGCGGGCTGCGCTATTGCGTCAATTCCGAGTCCCTGGTGTTTACCAGCCGCGAGGAGCTGGCGAGTCTGGCCGACCCCGTCGCGGACGGTCAGTAGCCCCCCCTGTCGTGGCGTCCCATCCCGCGCTGGAACAGCAAGCGCATCGTCCCTGGCCGATTCCCTCCGGGCCCTGGGTCTTGCAGCAAACCTGGCACGACCTGTTGTTTGCCCACTGGCCGGTTCCCGTCGCGGTGCTGCGCGCCCTGATTCCGCAAACCCTCACCCTGGACGAATACGCCGGGACCGCCTGGCTTGCAGTGACGCCGTTCTGGATGTCGGGGGTGGGGTTTCGCCACTGCCCCAAGCTTCCGGGAGCTTCCCGCTTCGCGGAGCTCAACCTGCGCACCTATGTGACCAGGGAGGACCGTCCCGGGGTTTGGTTCTTCAGCCTGGACGCCGGAAGCCGCCTCGCTGTTCTTGCCGCCCGCCGGCTCTACGGGCTCCCGTACGTCCACGCGCGCATGGCGCACCACGCGGACGCGAGCGAGATCGTCTACCACTCGCGCCGAGCCGACGGCACCAGCTTCGACGCGCGCTATGGTCCGATCGGCCCCGTGGCGAGCAGCCGTCCGGGCACCCTGGTGCACTGGCTGACGGAACGGTATTGCCTCTATGCGGAGGGCCGCGCGGGCCGGATGTACCGGGCCGAGATCCAGCACGGGCCCTGGCCGTTGCAGCCGGCTCGCGCGACGATCAGCCGCAATGATCTGCCCAATGGGCTCGGCATCGACGTGGGTGGACCGCCCGCTCTGCTGCACTTTTCACGCAGGCTCGACGTGGTGGTCTGGCCCCGCCAGCGCGTTAGGGCCGCAGCGTGATATTATCCTGCTGCCCTGGAGCATCTGGCCATCCCCGCCGTACCCGGAGGGACACATGATCATCAAGCGAATCGAGCCGCTGCAATGCGCGAAAATCGCCGGAACGCTGTACGCCCTCCTGGGGTTCGTGATCGGGGTGATCTTTTCGCTGGTGGCTCTGGGAGGCGGCTTGCCGTCGCAAGGCAGCATCCCATTCTTCGGAGCCGTGTTCGGGGTAGGCGCTATCATCATCTTACCCATCTGTTACGGGATCTTCGGATTCCTCTTCAGCCTCCTCGCCGCGGCGTTCTATAACGTGGCCGCCAAACTCGTCGGTGGCTTGGAGCTCGTGGTGGAATAGCTGGATGCGGCGCGCCTGGCATGCGGGTCACCTCGCGGCCCTCCTCGCGGTCGCGTTGAGCCGGGCCCCGCGCGCCTGGGCGCAAGGAGGCCCAGGGCCGGAGTCCTCGTTGCTGGCGGGTCCTTCACCCTACGATCTCTCCGGCAGCGGCACCGGACTCATCGTGAATCTCGGGCTGGCCTTCCGGCCCGCGGCTCGGCTGCTGGTACTCGAACCGGCGCTGGGATACCTCACCCTCAAGAACGACTTCGGTCAGCGCAGCCACTGGTTCTTTCCAGAGCTGGGCCTGCAGGCCGAAGCCAGAGTCGGCGGGTTTCGCCCCTACCTGGGGGGAGGGGGAGGTGCGGGTATCGACGCGCGGGTCGGCTCGGATCGCTGGGTGGGGACCCTGCATGTTGTGGGGGGCCTGCGGCTGCGGATCGGGCGGAGCTGGGGCGGCCGCGCGGAGCTGAGGCTGCGCGCGGTCCCGCCCTTCAGCGGTCATACCCTCGACTTCGGCTTTGGTTTGGTGCGCGGGATGCGCTGAGGGCGCCGGGAGCTGCTCACTCGGCCTGTTCTACCGACACCTCCACCGCTCCCTCGTCGTCATAACTGACATGGACGCGCCAGGGGCGACAACAGACCTGACAGTCCTCGATGTATTCCTGGGCCAGACCGCCGTCGGGGTCGAGGGCTATGGTGACGTTCTCCCCGCAATACGGGCAGGTGACGTCGGCTTCCGTGGCGATCTCGGAGTCTTCGATCCCCGATTGTTCGTCATCGAGCCGGTCCTGCTCATCCCCATCGTGTCTCACGGTATCCTCTCAGTCGTTGACACTCTTGACACTCCGCGGCCGGCGCCGTCCCTTTCCGGTCGGTCCGCGGGCGCGCCATCCCGGATCAGCCACCCGGAGCGCAGCGCGGTGGCTGGGGAAACTAGTCGAACGGCGTGAATTCGGGTTCCGGACCTCCAACCGCGGGGGTGACGCGATGCAGCAAGGCGCTTGGCGGGTGGACCGGTCGGTTCCGCAGGACCTGGCCCGCTGATGGGTGTCCGGGACCAGCGGGTCGATGCCTACATCGCGAAATCCGCCGACTTCGCCCAGCCTATCCTGAGGCACATCCGGGAGACGGTGCACCTGGCCTGTCCCGAGGTCGAGGAGGACCTGAAGTGGAGCACCCCGCATTTCATGTATCACGGCATGATGTGCGGCATGGCGGCGTTCAAGGAGCATTGCGCCTTCGGATTCTGGAAGGGCTCGCTGATCGCGCCCGCCGGCGAGGGCGTAGACGACGCCATGGGCCAATTCGGACGGATTGCCGCAGTGGGACAACTCCCCTCAAGAAGGGTGTTGGTCGGTTACGTCAAGAAGGCCATGAAGCTCAACGAGAAAGGCGTCAAGGTTCCGCGGTCCAAGGCGAAGCCGAAAGCCGTGCTCGTGGTCCCGCCCGACTTGAAACGCGCCCTGCAGCGCAACCAGCGAGCGCGGGCGACCTTCGAGGCATTCATTCCCAGCAAGCGGCGTGAGTATGTCGAATGGGTCATCGAGGCCAAAGGCGCGGAAACGCGGGCGCGCAGGCTCGCGACCGCCGTCGAGTGGATGGCGGAGGGAAAAGCGCGGAACTGGAAATATCTGAGGTAGGAGACAGCCATGGACGAAGAAGTCTTCAATCTCGAGCTGCGGAAGTTCCTCAAGCGCTTCGGAATCACGTCGCAGCGAGAGATCGAGAAGGCAGTGGAAGCCGCGCTCGCGAGCGGCCGTCTTGCCGGCTACGAAATGCTGTCGGTCCGGGCGACTCTGACCATCCCGGGCGTGCTGGAGGAGGTCCAGATCGATGGCCAGATCGCGCTGGCGGGATCGCCGCCAGGAGCCTGAGGCGCTGAGCCAGGAGGAGCACCGATGTCTGCGAAGTCCCTGTTTGGGGTCGTGGTCCGGGCCGCCGGCTTCTGGCTCCTGCTGCGCGGAATCGGCGGGCTGCTTAGCGGCCTGATCGGAGCAGCCGCGGCCGGAGGGATCCATTATTTCGGGTCTCCGGGAGGCTGGCTCATGAGCGCGGTCTATCTGCTGGGAGGCATCTACCTGCTGCGGGCAGCGCCCGTGGTCGTGCGCTTTGCCTACCGCGCGGATGACGAGGCCGCGTAGGGCCGTTAGCTTATTCGGTCAGGTGTTCCATGCATCCGTTTCGCGAAGATCCCGGGCCGAGGCCCGTTGAATGATCCGCAAGCTCAAGTCCGGTCGCTATAGGCTTTATTCGCGTAAGGCCGATCCGAAGACCGGTAAGCGCCGGAATCTCGGGACCTTCACGACGCGGGCGGCGGCGCTCAACCACGAGCGAGCCGTCCAGTTTTTCAAGCGACGGGGATGAACGCATCACGGCCGTATCTCCTTGCCGAGACAACCTGGAAGAGCGTGCGCGACGGGGGATACAGCGTCGCCGTTTTGCCATGGGGAGCGACCGAAGCCCACAATCTGCATCTTCCCTATGGGACCGACTCGATCGAGGTGGCTCACGTCGCGGCCGAAGCCGCGCGGGCCGCTTGGGAGCGCGGCACCCGGGTGATCGTGCTTCCGACCGTTCCCTTCGGGGTCAATACGGGGCAGCTCGACATTCCGCTCTGCATCAACATGAATCCCAGCACCCAGGCCGCGCTGCTCCGGGACGTCGTCGAAAGTGTGGAGCGAGCCGGCGTGCGCAAGCTGGTGTTACTGAACGGGCACGGCGGGAATGATTTCCGGGCCATGATACGCGAGCTGGTGCCGGGGCGTACCCTTTTTCTGTGCACGGTGAACTGGTACAGCTCAGTGGATCCCCGGCCCTTCTTCGCCGAGCCGGGGGACCACGCGGGCGAGCTGGAAACCAGCGTCATGCTCACGATCGCCCCAGAATTGCTGTTGCCCCTGGGGGAAGCCGGTCCGGGCTCCGCGCGACAGTTCAGGGTGCAGGGTCTTCGGGAAGGCTGGGCCTGGGCCCCGCGGCAGTGGTCCCGGGTGACGGGCGACACCGGGGTCGGGAATCCTGGGCAGGCGTCGGCTGAAAAAGGGGCGCGCTTTCTGGAGGCGGTGGCCGCAAGGCTGGGCGGGTTTCTCACCGAGCTGGGCGAGACCGAGCTGGAGGAGTTGTACCAATGAAGCGGGAGAGGCCGCTGCTCGGCAGCGGAGCTGTCGGCGGACTGGTGATCGGCTGGATTGTGGGCATGCCAACTTCCCCGCTTTGACATGAACCTCGGTCGCTGCGGTGCGTTGCCGATGATCGTGATTCTGGTGGTCGCTTGCCGGGAGCGCGAGCAACCGCCCCGAGAGCGCGATCAACCGGCTCAGCCTCCAGCGGGGCGTTTCATCGCGGAATATGGGCCGGCCACCCCCGAATACGAGGATTTTCGAGCCGGCCTGGTCGCCAACCGCTTCCTCGATACCATCGCGGCCCGGCTCAACGACTCCTTGCGCATTCCCAAGGACGTGATTCTCGCGACGTCGCACTGCGATGAGCCCAACGCCTCCTATTCTCCCGAAGCCCGCCGAGTCACTCTCTGCTACGAGCTGTTCAAGGCGCTGTCGGAGCGGTTCGATCGTGAAGTGGGTGGGGAGTACCTCGTGACCGGCACACTCGTCTTTGCCCTGATGCACGAGCTGGGGCACGGGTTGATCGATGTGCTCGAGCTGCCCACAACCGGGAGGGAAGAGGACGCCGTGGACCAGCTTGCCACCATCCTGCTCTTGAACCAGGGTCCGATAGGGGACTCGCTGGCCTTCGGCGCGGTGGGCTGGTTTGCCACCAACGCCAGGTCGAGCCAGCTCGACGACCTGGCGCTGGCGGATGATCACGGGCTCGATAAGCAGCGCGTCTACAACATCATTTGCTGGATCTACGGACGGAATCCCAAGCGTTATCCCGAGGTGATCGCGGAGGGCTGGCTTCCCGAGCACCGCGCGGAGGGGTGTCCCGCGGAGTATCTCCGTTTGCGGCGGAGCTGGCAGCAGCTGCTGGCTCCCTACCGGCCCGGCCCACCCTGAGGGAGACGCGATTCCCATGGGTTATGTCGACCGCCACTTGCTGCCCGGAGAGCGGGTCCTTTACCGGACCCGGCTGCACTGGAAGCTCTATGCGGGGCCCGCCCTGCTGACCCTCCTTGTTCTGCTGCCCCTAGGCATCCTGGCGCTTTCATCCGAGCACCGGTGGCTCGCCCTGCTCCCGGCCGCAGTGGCGCTGTTGCTTCTGCTGATCGCGTTCATCAGGCGTCGAACCTCCGAGTTTGCCGTCACCACCAAGCGGGTCATCCTCAAACTCGGCGTGCTGAACACTCGCTCGGTGGAGTTGTTGCTCCCGAAAATCGAGGGAATTGCGGTCACCCAGAGCCTGGCGGGGCGGTTGTTCGGATTCGGGGAGATCGTGGTAACGGGAAGCGGGGGTACCCAGGAGCCCTTTGCAAGCATCCAGGCTCCTCTGGAACTCCGGCAGGCGGTCCAGGCCGCCACGGAAGGCGGGCTTTCCCTCTCCGGGGAAGGGCCGTAAGTTAGGGCCGCGCTTTAGGGCGCCCTCAGGGGCGTGCTGGAATACCGTATCTCGAACCGGGAGGGTTTGATGAGACGTATTGTGCTCCTCTGTTGTGCTGCAGTGCTGGTGGGTTGCGCCAAGAAGGAGAGCACGCCCGCCGCCGACACGACGGCCGTCGCGCCGCCGCCGGCTCCGCCCATGCTGACCGCGGCTGATCTCGCCGGCAATTGGCATGTTCGGGTCATGGGCGAGGCGAGCGATAGCGTCCTGACTGAGTACGATATGACCGTGCCGGCCGCCGACACCGGCTGGAAGGTCATGCTGGCCAAGCGCCCCGCCATGACCCCAACGGTCATGTTCTCCGGTGACAGCGTGGTAGTGGATATGGGTCCCTACGAGAGCGTGCTCCGCAAGGGCGTCCAGGTCACGACCCATGGCGTGAGCCGGCTGGTGGGCGGTGAGCTGGTGGGCACCACGGTGGCGCATTACAGCAAGGGCACCGACACCGTCGTCGTACTGCGGACCCGGGGCGCCAGGACCCCGTAAGCGGTTTCCTCAACGCGGGTTAGCCCGGCCGGCCGCGGTGGTTCTGCGGTCGGCGGGCCGGCCTGTGCATGCCCCCCTGCCGTGACCTACCACCCCGCCGAATCCCGCTACGAATCGATGCTGTACCAGCGGTGCGGTCGCAGCGGGCTGCAGCTTCCCGCCGTCGCGCTGGGCCTCTGGCATAACTTCGGGGGCGTGGACGGCTTCGCTACGGCGCGCGAGCTGCTGGTCCACGCCTTCGATCGTGGGATCACCCACTTCGACCTGGCCAACAACTACGGACCCCCGCCAGGTTCCGCGGAAGAAACCTTCGGTCGGGTGTTGCGGGCGGACCTGCGCCCCTACCGCGATGAGCTGATTGTCTCGACCAAGGCGGGTTACCTCATGTGGCCCGGGCCCTACGGCGACTGGGGTTCACGCAAGTATCTCATCGCGAGCCTCGATCAGAGTCTGCGCCGGCTGGGGCTCGATTACGTGGACGTGTTTTATCATCACCGTCCCGACCCCGGCACCCCCCTCGAGGAGACCCTGGGCGCCCTCGATCAGATTGTGCGCAGCGGCAAAGCCCTCTATGCCGGCATTTCCTCCTATCCGGCGGAACTGACCCGGCGAGCGGCGCAGCTGCTCAAAGCCCTGGGTACGCCCTGTGTGGTACACCAGCCGAAGTACAGCATGCTGCATCGCTGGATCGAGGAGGGTCTGCTGGAGGTGCTGGCGGGGGAAGGGATCGGATGCGTGGTGTTTTCGCCTCTGGCCCAGGGCTTGTTGACGGATCGCTATCTGGCGGGGATTCCTGAGGATTCCCGCGCCGCCAAGCCGCACGGCTTCCTCAAACGCGAGCAGGTTACCGCGCCTCTGGTCGCGAAGGTCCGTCGGTTGCACGAGTTCGCGCGGGCGCGCGGCCAGAGCCTGGCTCAGCTGGCCCTCGCCTGGGTGTTACGCCATCCGGAGGTGACCTCGGCGCTGATCGGGGCGAGTCGGCCCGGACACATCGATGACGCCCTCGGTGCGCTGGCCGGGCGCCGCTTCACCGAGGAAGAGCTGCACGCCATCGACCGGATTCTCGCGGGCTGAGCTCAATGGCCTCGGCTCCTTCCCATGCGGCGTTCGCCCTGGCCCTGGGCGCGTGCCTCGCGCCCGCTGCCATGCGAGGACGCACGCTGGTGTTCGGGGCCGTGCTCGGCGTGCTGCCCGACCTCGACGCAGTCGGTTACTGGCTGGGAGTCCCGACCAGTGCGCTCTTTGGGCACCGGGGCGTGACCCATTCCCTCGCGTTTGCCCTCGTCGTCGGCCTGGCCGGGGCGCTGCTGCTCGCGAAACGCGGCGTACCGGCCGGCGCGGGCTCCCGGGCCGCAGTGTGCCTGGTGCTGGCGATGATATCTCACGGCATGCTCGACGCCTGCACCAACGGAGGCCCGGGCATCGCCTTTTTCTCCCCCTTCAGCAACGCGCGCTACTTCTTTCCGTTTCGCCCCATCGCGGTCTCGCCCATCGGTGTGGAGGGAGTCTTCGGTGAGCGGGGGCTGCGCATCCTGGTCAGCGAGGCACGCTGGATCCTCCTGCCGTCCGCCCTGTTGGCAGGGGGCGCGCTCTTCCTGAGGTCTCGATGGTCCCGACCCACGGCTTGACCCATATCGCGCTGGCGGTGGGCGATCCGGAGCGCTCGTTGCGATTCTATCAGCAGGTGCTCGGCGTGGTCGAGATCTACCGCGAGCCCGGCTTCATCCAGGTGCAAACGCCCGGGGCCCGGGATGTCATTGTGTTCGAAAAGTTGCCGTCGAAAGCGGGGAAGTCCGGCGGAGTCGCCCACTTCGGATTCCGGCTGCTGCGGCCGGGGGACATCGAGCTGGCGGCGCGCGAGGTCGAGCGCGCCGGGGGCACGGTCCAAAGTCGAGGCGAGTTCGTCCCCGGCGAGCCCTATCTCTTCGCGAGCGATCCCGACGGCTACAGCCTCGAGATCTGGTACGAATTGCCGACCCCGATCGATCCGGGCGCTTAGCTCACGGCTTGCCGGCGCGCCACGCCGCCCCGATCTCGCGCTGGCGAACCGAGGCGCCGGGCAGCTCCTCGATGCGGACGACCGGACGGTCGTAACCCGCCAGAATGACGACCGTGTTCCAGCGGCCCGCGGGCCGCCGCACCTCGATGCGGAGCGTATCGCCCAGCCGAGCCCGACTCAGCAGGCCACGGAACTCGGCAACCGAAGGAATCTGGGCTCCATTCACACTCATCAGCCGATCGCCGGTGTGCAGTCCCGCCGTGCCCCACGCGCTCGCCGGGTTACTGAGCAGCAAGCTGATTCCAGATTCACCAGGAGGCTGCCATGCGCGGATGCGCAGGTCGGGGGCCGGCCGGCCATCGTTGCCCAGCGCCGGGATCCAGGAAACCGCCGCGCGCATCCCGGCCAGAGCCAGAAAGCGATTGAAGTCGATCGGATGACCGGTTCGCACGTGGGCCGAGAAGAACGCGGTGACGTCACAGCCGCAGACCGCGGAGACCGTGCGCTCGATATCGCGGCCGAGGAATCCCTGCTCCCCCGAGAAGCGCTCCAGCATCGACCGCATCACGTCGTCGATCGAACGAGTACCCCGGGTCGCATCGCGCACCATCAGGTCCAGCATGGTTCCGATCAGCTCGCCCTGGAGGTGCGTGCCGGCGTCGTAGTCACCCAGGGACCCCGGTGCCGCGTTGTAGGCCGCCTGGCTCACCCGTTCGGCCGAAAGGTGCGAGTGTCCCGGACTCGCGAGGTAGCGCGCGATGAGACCTCCCAAGCGCGCGGCGCGGGTCGAATCGAAGGTTGGGAGGCCCGCCCGGCGCAGCAACAGGTCGCTATAGAAGACCGAAAGGCCCTCGCTGAACCAGAGTCCCGCGGTGGGCGGCTGAGGCCGGTAGTCCACGCTGCGATACTCCGCCGGCCTGATCCGCATCAGGTTCCAGGTATGCATGAACTCGTGCCCGATTTCGGGAAAGACGCCCGAGACGTTGCGCGCCAGGAATTCGCTCGGCGTGCCCAGGGTGACCGAGTTCAGATGTTCCAGCCCTCCACCGGCGCCGTCCTGGAGCAGGAAGCTGTATTCCCGGTAAGGCGGCCGGCCGAAGAGCTTCACGGCTTCGCGGGTTATGCCCTCCACGCCGCGGGCCAGCGCTGCCGTGTCGAACGGGACCGCGTCGGGCAGCGGCCAATAGACCAGGCGGTGCGGCACCCCGTCGATGGCCCAGCGCCAGGTTCGAAACCTTCCCACCAGGATCGGGGCGTCGACGAGCACCGCGGTGCTGGGCGAGAAGTAGGTGCGCGGATCCGAAGTTGGCTCCAGTCCGCTGGCCGCTTCCCAGCCCGCCGGGAGCTCGAGGGTAAGATGGGAGGGAGCGAGCGTTGCCCCGACGAGGTACAGAAATGAATGCGGCCCTCCCAGCAGTCCTCCCGTCGGAGCGAGAAAGGGTCGCCACGCAGAGCGGCGGGGTTCGCTCTGCGGCGGGAGCTGGAGCCGATAGTGCAGCGTGGCCTCGCCTCCGGGAGCCGTAACCCGCCACAGCGCGCTGTCCACTCGAACGATATGCGCGCCGCCCGCGCCCTCGACCGTGGGACCGTTGAGGAAGCGCCAGTACTGGTCGTCATATTCCGGATGGGCAGCCATCGCGAGCAGGAAGCTGTCCGGGGCGTTGCGAACCCGCAGCTCCACCGCGAATCCTGACAGGTCGGCGGGGTCGACTCGCAGGATGTAGTTCAGGATGGGCTGTGCCCGATCAAAGCGCAGCTCTACGGCGTCGACCGGGTGTCGGAGCGGATGCTGGGCCGCAGCCGTGCTTGTGGCCAGGAGCAATCCGAGGCATACCACGGGGTTGCGAGTCACGCTCTCGTCCGGATTCGGGGTGCCGCTGTGATGCCGCTGGGAGCCGGTACGTTTAGCGCCAGGTGCCAGCCGGTTCGTGCGAGTCGTTGAAGGGCCCGGGAACGCAGGTTAGAATTCCAGTGGCCGAGTGGCCGGATTCTGCCCCTTCAAGCCGGAGTCGCCATGTCCAAACGGGAAGAACAGCGCATCGCCGCTTTGATCAAGAAGAACGCTGCGAAGGCCTCCGGACCCCGTCCGGACAAGTCGGCGCAGTATGATGATACGCTCCGGAAAAAGGCTCCGGAGACGGATGACGAGACCAAGCGCTTTTTCAAGGAAATGAAGCGGAGAGAGTTCTGAGCTCCGGCCTGCTCGAGCGGCTGTTCGCCCACCTGAGCTGGGCGGATGGCCGAACGCTTGCCGCACTGCGTGCCGTTCCGGCGCCACCTCCCAAGGCCCTCGACCTCTACGCCCACATCCTCGGCGCCGAACACGTCTGGCTGGCCCGGCTGCAGCAGCAACCCGCCGGCGTGGCCGTTTGGCCGCAACTGAGCCTCGACGCTTGCGCCGAACTGGCGGCAGCGACTCATGCGGGCTTCGCGGCGCTCATGGAAGGGCTGAATACCGCAGGGATGGAACGCGAGATCCCCTATACCAACAGCGCCGGCAGCTCGTTCCGCACCAGGGTGAGCGACATCCTGATGCACGTCGCCCTGCACGGCTGCTATCACCGTGGACAAGTGGCGCTGCTGCTGCGCCTCGGCGGCCATGAGCCACAGCCGACCGATTACATCGCGTTCGCGCGGGGAGCTCCCGCGGCCACCCGCGTGCCGTGAGTCTCCCTGGCGGCCCGCTCGCCTATGCCTTCTGGCACTGGAAACGGCCCGAGATCGCCACGGCGGTGTATGAAGCCCGGCAGCGAGACTTTCAGGCCGCCCTCGCTGCCGAGCCGCCACCTGGTTTCCTGGGCGGCACCACCGTGCGCCTCGCGGGTGCCAGCTGGGCCGCTGCCGGCGGTCCAGCCTATGAGGACTGGTATCTGGTGACCGGCATGGCGGCCCTCGAGCAACTGAACGAGGCCGCGGTGACTGCGGGGCGGGCCAAACCGCATGATGCCGTGGCGCAACTAGCCGCGGGTGGAACCGCGGGACTCTACGGCCTGCGCGCCGGGACTGCGTTGACACGCCCCGCCTTTGCCGTCTGGTTCGAGAAGCCCCCCGGGCTCAGCTATCACGACCTCATGCAGGTCGTAACGCCCCTGATGGTGCAAGTCACGAGCGCGCTGTGGAGTCGCCGCATGACGCTCGGTCCCACGCCGGAATTCTGCCTGCAAGCCAGCACACCCCTCGAGCTGCCTCGCGAACTCAAGGGCCAGCGCTTTACGCTTCAGCCGATCTGAAATCGCTGCGGCCGGACCGTCGTGACGCGGCCCCGCTTGCTCTGGCGAGCTTCGGGAGCTAGATCACGTCCTGACGCCACACTCCCGCTCCCGGAGGTGGAAAATGGACCGGGCTTTCGCACTCACCGCGCCCCCCGAAGCAGGTTATCAAATCCCCGCAGGCGCGGGCATCGGACACGCGCACCTCAAGGTAAGTAGCCTTGACCGGGCCCTCGAATTCTATTGCGGCATCCTGGGCTTCCACCTGGTCGCCAAGTTCCGCAACAGCGCCGCGTTCCTGGCCGCGGGAGACTACCACCACCATCTCGGTCTCAATACCTGGGAGAGTCTGGGAGCCGGCCCGCCCCCGCCTCATCACACGGGTCTGTATCACGTCGCCATCCGCTACCCGACGCGACGAGACCTCGCGGTTGCGGTCAAGCGACTGCGCGACTCGGCCGTGCCGTTGCGCGGCGCATCGGATCACGGGGTGAGCGTCTCGATCTACCTCAGCGACCCCGATGGAATCGGCCTCGAGCTGACCTGGGACCGGCCCGCGGCAGAGTGGCCGCACACGCCCGAGGGCGGTGTCGAGCTGCGGATGGCCGACCCCTTCGACCTCGATGCGCTCCTCGCCGAGGCGGAGTCGTGAGCCAGCTGACCTTGGCGCTCATCACCCGCACGCTGCAACCAAGGCGTGGCCTGGCGTGGCACGGGGGGCCGACGCCCTCGCGGGCGTTGCGCGGCGTTGACGCGGTGCTGGCCCGCTGGCGACCGCTGAGGGGCGGACATACCATCTGGGAGCTGGCGCTGCACGTCGCCTACTGGGACTACACGGTCCGGCGTCGGATCCTCGGCGTGGCGCTTCCACGGTTCCCCCGCACTCCCGCCAACTGGCCGATGATGCCCAAGCGGGCCGACGAAGGGGCCTGGGCCGCCGATCGCGCCCTGGTCGCCAACGAGCATCGCTTGCTGGTCGAGGTACTCGAGGGTTTTCCGGCCAGTCGGCTTGGCCGCAGGATGAGTCGGGGGAAACGCTGGACCTACGGTGACACGATTCTCGGGATCACGGTACACGACGCCTATCACGCCGGGCAGATCCAACTCCTCAAAAGGATTGGACGCCGGGGTTGACCGCTGGTTTCCCGCGGAGCGGGTTTCGGGCGATATTTCCGCAGCAACGTTCTCCCTACCGAGGCTTCCCGAGTGACCGCCCCAGCCGCGTCCAGCGCGCCCGCCGCCGCGACCGTGTCCGTTGCTCCGCACGCGGCAATCGTCTCGCCCTTGGTGGACGCGCTCTGCGCCGGCGGCCTTTCGCTGCTGGTGCTCCTTCCCCTGCTGCTGAGCGGGCGGGGGGATTTGCTGCTGGTGAGCGTCGGCGTGCAGGCCTGGCTCACCGCCCTGGTCAACATGCCGCATTTCCTGGCCTCGTACCGGATGGTGTACCGGTCGCGAGCCAGCGTACGGTCCCACCCCTGGGCCGCCGTCTACGTTCCCATCGTGCTGCTGCTGTGCTGCATTCTGGCGGTGCTGGCGAGCCGCACGACCGACGTGCCGATCTCCGCCCTGCTGACCATCCAGAATGCCTATCTAGCCTGGCACTACACCGGCCAGGCCTGGGGCATGACGGCGACCTACGCGTATCTCGACGGTACCTCGTTCAGCCCGCTGGAGCGCCGTTTGGTGCGCGGCGCCCTGTACATCCTGCTGGCCTGGCACGTGATCTGGTTCTTCAACCTGGCGTACGAAAACCTTGGACTGGCCCCGGTCTATGAGGCGGTGACGCTCCTCATGGCCGTCGCCCTCGCGATGGGCCTGGTGGGTTTCGCTCTGCACAAGGCGCGCACGGGGCGGTTCCCGCCGATCCGCGCGGTGATTCCCTGGCTTGCCATCTTCGTGTGGTACGCCGCGATGGCGCGCTGGGGGCTGCCGGCGCTGTTCCTGGTGCAGATCGCCCACGCGCTGCAGTACCTGATCTTCCCCATGCGGGTGGAGATCAATCGCACCCGGCGAGGCGCGGACAGCGGCGTCCCGCGTGAGCGGGTGCTCCGCCACATGCTGCTGTACTTGGTCCTGCTGCTGGCCGCATCGGTCGTAGCCGCCGTGCTTTTCCCCTTGGGCGCCATGGCGGTGGTGACCAGCTGGCTGGGCTCGCGGCCCGGCCAGGTCGTGGGCTTTGCGATCCTCGCTTTTCTGAACATCCATCACTACTTCACGGACGGGGTGGTCTGGAAGCTCCGTAACCCCGAAGTGCGGGAAGATCTGTTCGGTCACCTCCCCAAACCGGCTGCGGTACCGGCACCCGTCCCAGAGACCGCTCGTCGCAGGCGCCGAGCGCGCTGAGGGAGGAGTCGACGGCTGGGCAGCCGAGCCGTATCTTCAAGGCCATGCCTCCGCTGCTGGAGCTCGGACCGGCTCGCCGCCGGCAAGAGTCGGCCTACGCCTTCGAGGCAGAATCCATGGAGAAGGCCTGGCGGCGGGCCTGGCGCATGGTCTTTGCCCAGTGCATCGCCCTGGCGCTGGTGGGTTACACCGCCTTCGGGCTGAGCTGGGGGCTGCGCGGAGATGGTGCCGCTGTGCTGGCCGCCGGGAGCCTGGTGGTGGGCTACGTGCTGCCGCTCTGTCGGCTGCTCGCGTTCTTCCTTCGTCACGCCGATCAGTTCTGAGCCGGATGTACGAGCGCCATTCCGATCCCCTGCTGCCGCGCCCGCTCTTCCTGCGGAGACTCGCCCTGCATGCGCTCACGGCAGGTGGCATCGTGGCCGGCTCCCTCGGGATCGGCATGCTCGGCTATCATCTGCTCGGCAAGCAGGCCTGGATCGATGCGTTTCTGAACTCTGCGATGCTGCTTGGTGGTATGGGACAGATCGGCGACCTCTCCTCGACTCCCGCCAAACTCTTCGCGGCGCTCTTCGCTCTTTATGCCGGCCTGGTATTGATCGCGGTGACCACACTCATCCTGGCGCCGGTGCTCCACCGGGTGCTGCATTCGGTGCACTTGGAAGAGTCGGACCTGCCTGGAAACGCCGAGCCGTAATCGTGAGCCGTGCGGGATTTCCCGATCTGTTCTCCCGTGATGCTTCGGCTTATGCACAATTCCGGCCCCGCTATCCCGCAGCGCTCTTCGAATGGATCGCGGCCTTGCCGGCGCGGCGCCGGATGGCGCTGGACTGCGCGACCGGCAACGGCCAGGCGGCGGACATGCTCGCCGGGCACTTCGCTCTGGTCCTGGCGCTCGACGCAAGCCGGCCGCAGCTGCGCGCGGCGACCCGGGCCACCGGCGTGTACTACCTGGCAGCGGTGGCCGAGTCGAGCCCGGTGCGGTCCGGAGCGGTGGACCTCATCAGCGTGGCGCAGGCCTTTCACTGGCTGGACCGGCCCCGATTCTTCGAGGAGGTCGAGCGGATCGCAGCGCCAGGGGCCGCGCTGGCCATCTGGGGCTACGGGAGGCTGCAGGCGGAACCGGCGATCGCGGCCCTGATCAACCGCTTTCACGACGAGACCGTAGGCCCCTACTGGTCGGCGCAGCGCAGGCTGGTCGAGGAGGGATATCGCGGGTTCGCGCTCCCCATGGAGGAGGTCGCGGCTCCGCCGTTCGCGATCGAGGCCCAGCTCGGCTTGCCGGAGCTGCTCGGCTATTTGCGCACCTGGTCGGCGGTCGGGAAGTATCTCCAGGTGCTCGGGCAGGATCCCGTCGAGTCGCTCGAGCCGCAGCTCGCCGCCGTCTGGGGCGACCCCGCCGCGCGCCATCCGATCCGCTGGCCCCTCTTCGTGCGCGCGGGCCGCTGGCGCTCGGAGCGGCTCAGTCCTCCAGGACGAACGTCACCTTGAGATCGACCCGGTAATCCTTGATCTCGTTGTTCACCACATCCACTTTGAAGCCCTTGATCCACACTCCCTTGATGTTCTTGAGCGTCTTTCCGGCGCGCTTGATGCCCGCGCGGACGGCATCGTCGAAGCTCTTGGAAGACGTGGCGGTGATCTCGGTGACCTTGGCGATGGACATGGCAAGCTCCCAGTGGCGAGGAATCGAGGAATCTACCGTCCGGGGACGCCGCACGCGCCGGATTCCCGCACTGTGATCGCGCTCCTGCTCGCGGCAGTCGCCACCGGATCCCTGCAGGCTCCCCTCGGCGTGGCCCACACGCTCATGCCGGTCCCGGCGTCTCTAGTCTGGCAGGTGGGTCGTTTGCGCCTCGACAGCAGCTTCTCGGTCCGCGTGGCTGGTTCGCGCCGCGACGACCGCCTGGCCCGGGGCGTCGAGCGTTTCTTACGGCGCGCCGGGAGTGCCACGGGGCTCCTGCTCGGGCGCGGTGCGGGCGGGCTCGCGCTTTCCGTGGCCGGCCCCGGCCAACGGGTGCAGTCCCCGGAGGAAGACGAGAGTTACACGCTGGAGGTCACTCCGGGCGGGGCGAGCCTGCAGGCGCCGACGACGGTTGGGGCCTTGCGTGGCCTGGAGACGGTGCTCCAGCTCATTGATTCTGATTCGGCCGGCTGGTACCTGCCCTCGGTGCGGATCGCCGACCGTCCGCGTTTTCCCTGGCGCGGTCTTCTCATCGACGTCGGCCGACACTTCGAACCGCCCGAGGTCATCAGACGGCAGCTCGATGGAATGGCCGCGGTCAAACTCAACGTCCTGCACTGGCACCTGTCGGAAGACCAGGGTTTCCGGGTGGAGAGCCGTCGCTATCCCCGTCTCCAGCGGTTCGGATCCGACGGGCTCTATTACACCCAGGCGGAGATCCGCGAGATTGTGGCCTACGCCCGCGACCGGGGCATTCGGGTGGTTCCTGAATTCGACATGCCCGGTCACTCCACCGCGTGGTTCGTGGGTTACCCGGCGTATTCAAGCGGCCCGGGACCCTACACCATCGAGCGGCACTTCGGGGTATTCGTACCGACCTTCGATCCCACCCGCGCCGAGACCTACCAATTCCTGGAGGGATTCATCGCCGAAATGGCGGCGCTGTTCCCCGATCCGTATTGGCATATCGGTGGCGACGAGGTGGAGGGCTCCCAGTGGCGGACCAATCCCAGAATCCGTGCCTTCATGCGCGTCCACCGGCTGGACAACAACGGGGCGCTGCAAGCCTATTTCAATCGCCGGCTGTCGGCCATTCTTACTCGGCACGGGAAACGGATGGTCGGATGGGATGAAATCCTGCATCCGGACCTCCCGCCGACCACGGTCGTGCAGTCATGGCGGGGCCAGAATTCGCTGGTCGAGGGGGCCAAGCGAGGCTACCGCGGCATCCTTTCGGCGGGCTGGTATCTCGACGCCATGCGCACCGCGGAATTCCATTACCTGGTGGATCCCCTGGCGGAGGGCAACGAGCTGGAGCCGGATGCGGCGAGCCGCATTCTGGGCGGCGAGGCCTGCATGTGGGCCGAACACGTCACCCCCGAGTCGATCGATTCCCGGATCTGGCCCCGGCTCGCGGCGATCGCCGAGCGGCTCTGGTCGCCCCGCGACGTGCGCGATGTTCCGGACATGTATCGTCGCCTGGCGGTGATGCGCGGCCGCCTGGAAGCGTTGGGGCTCGGCCACGAAGGACACACGGGCCGGATGGCGCGCCGCCTGGCCGACGGCCACGACGCGTCGGTGCTCATCGGGCTGCTGGAGCTGGTTGAACCGGTGCGTTTCAGCGAGCGCTCTTCGCTGCAACGCCTGGTGCAGCAGACCCCGCTGGTGTTCGCGGTCGATGCCGCCCGGCCGGATCCGCCGATGCAGTGGAATGCCCGCAAGGCCGCTCGAGCGGCGCTCCTGCCGGACGATCGGGCCACGGCGGCACGCCACGGGCTCGATTCCAGTTTTGTGTCCTGGGCCGCGCTCGCGCCGGCGCTCGACAGCCTTGGCGCGGAGGTGCCCTTGGTGCGCGACGCGATTCCGGCCGCCCGCGCGCTGGCGCGGGTCGCCGCGATCGGGCGTGAGGCACTGGGCCAGCTCGGGCGCGGTCCTGCCCCCCCCGAGTGGATCAAGGC
>DATCWE010000418.1:0-9670 GCA_036566495.1 Gemmatimonadales bacterium
GACCGCACCGCCGCCCCGGCCCAGTGCACCCCAGCCGCGCGGTGGGAAGCCGGTCGCGGTCGCCGCGCTCCCGGACACGGCTGTCGGCAAAGCCGCGGCGCCCCTTGGCTGCGAAGCCGCGATCCAGGCCCGCACATGGGAGGCCGCATTCGCAAGCTGCACCAGCGAGGCGGAAACCAGCTCGGCCGCCCAGCGCAACCTCGGCTTGCTCTACGCCACCGGCAATGGCGTCAAGCGGGACGACCATCTGGCCTCGGTCCATCTGGTGTTCGCCGCGCAGGACCCGGCTGCCCCCGATACGCAGGCGATCGTGCTCATGGCCCGGCGCTACGAGGCAGGTCTCGGGGTGCCGGTCGACCGCTCCAAGGCGGCCGGGTTGTGGGAAGTCGCTGCCACAATGGGCGTCAAGGAGGCCTACCCGATCGTTGCCGCGCGCTACGCCGCAGGGGACGGGAAGCGCAGGAGCGACTCGGCGGCGACGGTGTGGTATTCCCGAGCCGCCGAGGCGGGCGATGTTCCGTCGATGACACGCCTGGCCGAAAACTACAGCCGCGGGCGCGGCGTCAAACGCGACGAGAACCTGGCCGCAGCCTGGTTTTCCAATGCGGCGGAGCAGGAAGATGCCGAGGCCCAGTACCAGCTCGCGCTGATGCTGTTCAAAGGCAAGTTCTTCAAACGGGATGACGCGGCGGGGCTGGGCTGGCTGGAGCGCGCCGCCAGGCAAGGCCATCCCGAGGCCCAGAAAGAGCTGGCCCGGCGGAAGCCCTGAGCTATTTCATCGTCCAGATCATCGCCCACCCGATCGCGATCCAGATCAACTCCCGGAGCCGGCTCAGCAGGGCGGCGGCCAGACCCAGCGCGGGCGCAATGCCGAGCCAGGCGAACATCAGGTAGACCGCCCCTTCCTTGGTCCCCAGCTCGAACGGCACGAAGATCAGGGCGTTGACGACCAGCGACGAGAAACTGGCAACCACGAAGGCCTTCCAGGGATCCACTCCGAGCCCCATCCCATAGAGAATCACCCAGTATTCGGCCAGCGACAACAAGCGGGCGATCACTTCGACGCCCAGCGCGCCATAGAAGCGCCGCGGGTTCGACTTGTAGATCGAGGTGACGTGGGTATCGATCTCGTGCAGGACGGCGGCCCGAGGTTCCAGCCGCACCGCGAGGCGTTTGAGCAGGGGGAGCCTGCGCAGCAGCTGGAGGGCGTGCAGCGCCAGCCCTTCGCGGTGCCGGGAGAACAGGAACGCGGTGATGAGCACCAGGACCGCGCCGATCCCCAGCAGGAACGCCAGGGTCACCGGGGTACGGGGGAGCAGGATGGCCGCGGGGATCAGCGCGAGCAGGAAGCAGACCACGTGGGCGAGCGCGTGCAGCAAGCGGAAGGCGACGATCGAGCCGACCGCGCGGGGGCGGCCCAGCGCCTTGGTGGCCGCGACCACCTTGAGAGGCTCACCGCCGAAGCTGAGCAGGGGGGTCGAGTAGTTGACCGCGAAGGCCACGATGGTCATCACCAGCGCGCGCGGCAGCCCGATGGCGCTGCCGCCCTCGGAGGTGAGCATCCGCCAGGCAATCGCGTTCAGGATGTATACGGACGCCCACAGTGGGATCAGCGCGGCCACGACCCACGCGGAGGCCCGCAGCCCCTGCCAGAGGGTCGCGGGTCCCGTCTTCCAGATCATCAGCGCCACGATGGCGGCGCCGACCAGAAAAAATACGAGCCGGAGTTTCCGGCTCACTCAGTTGGCCACGCGGCAGCCGCTGCGGAGGGTTGGAGACACACTCGGAGCACGTGCAAACTGATAGACCAGGCCGTCATTTCGGTCAAGCGGCACGACCCCCGCATATACTTCCCGCATGGCTATGGGCCTTTCCCGTCGCCTCGCGATTTTCGCCGCCTGCATGGCCGCGGCCCTGGTGCTGGTGGTCACGGAGGTGTCGGTCACGCTGTCGGAGCGCTCCCGGCTGGAGGATCTGCGCCTGGAGGCCCAGGCCGTCGCCTCGACCCTCGCCGACTATCTCAACCGGGCTGCGCCAACCGGTCATCCTGCGGCACTCCATGCCGCGCTCGCGGCCTGGGCCGGCCTGCACCTCCGACAGACTTCCGCGGCCGTCTATTCCAAGAGCTCCAGTGGGTTCTTCCTGGCGGGAGCCACGGACTCCACCAGCACCCCGACGCTCTCGGCGGGAGATCGCCGTGCCATCGTCCAGGAGGTGGAAACGGTCTGGCAGGATGCAGGAGACCGGCCGGCGTGGCACGTCGCGGAGCCACTGGGCAATGGTCGACGGGTGACGGGATTGCTGAGCTTGCGCGTTTCGACCGCGGGACTGCACGAGTCAGCCCGTGCGGAGCGGCGGCGCAGCTACCTGCTCGCCGGCACCGCTGCGCTGCTGCTCGCGGGAGGGATCGGCTGGCTCACCGCTCGGGGCGTGGGAGTGCCCCTTCGTGCGCTGAGCGAGGCGATGGCCGGCGCTTACGCCGGCGCCCGCACCGCACCGGCGGCTGCCGAGGTCGGGCCCGACGAATTCCGCTCCCTCGCCCGCCGCTACAACGAGTTGCGCGCCGCGCTCGCCGAGCGCGAACGGGAGAGCGAGGCCCGCGCGGCCCTGCTGGCCCTGGAGGAGCGCGCCCGCGGGCTCGAGCGGCTGGCGCTGGTTGATGAAGCCTCGGCCAGCTTTGCGCACGAGATCGGCACACCGCTCAATACCATGAACGGCCACTTCCAACTGCTCCGGGAGGACCTGGTGGCGCACGGCGCCCCCGCCGCCGCCCACCGCGTGGACCTCGTGCTCGCTCAGGTCGAGCGGGTGGCCGGCATCGTGCGGGCCTGGCTGGCCCGGGGGGCATGGCCGCAACCCGCCGCGCACACCTTCGCGCTTCAGCAGGTGGGGCAGCGCGTGCTCGAGTTCTTGGAACCCTCGCTGGCAGCGGCCGGGGTCTCGGCGCTGCTGGAGCCGGGTGCGATGCCGGTCGAAGCACGCGGCGATCCCGAGCTGGTGGAGCAGATCCTCCTCAATCTCCTCAAGAACGCCATGGAGGCTCTGCCGCAGGGAGGCGAGATCCGGCTGGGCACTGGCCGCGAAGGCCAGAGCGCCTGGCTCACGGTGAGCGATAACGGGCCGGGCATCAGCGAGGAAGTCAAACAGCAGCTCTTTCATCCCTTCGCGACGACCAAGGGGCCGCTCGGCAGCGGCCTCGGTCTCACCGTGAGCCGCCGGTTGGCACGCGGACTGGGCGGGGACTTGATCCACGAGCCCACCGACCGAGGAACCCGGTGGCGACTCGTGCTGCCGGCGGCGGCATGACTCCGGGACTGGAGCCGGCGCGTCTGCTGTTGGTCGATGACGATGAGGAGGCCTGCCGCCTGCTGGCCGAAGTGCTGGAGCGCGAAGGCTATGGAGTAACCCGCGCGCGCTCGGTCGAGGCCGCCCTGCGCGCGCTGTCGAGCAATCCGCCCTTCGACGCCATCCTCACCGACCTGCGCATGCCGGGAGCCAGCGGGCTCGACCTGATCCGCGCCGTCCGCAAAGGCGATCGGCGCGCGCTCGTCTTCGTGCTCACCGCCTTCGGCGACGCTGCGACCGCGGGGGAGGCCATCCGCGCCGGCGCCTACGATTTCATTTCGAAACCCTACGATCTAGCTGCGCTCCGCGCCGCCATCGCGCAAGCCCTCGAGCGCCGCCGCCTGAGCCCGCCGGCGGCCGGGCTACCCGGCGACGGATTCCCCCTGCCCTGGAAACCGGTCCTGGTCGGACACAGTCCCGCCATCATCGAGGTCATGAAGACCGTGGCCCGGGTCGCACCCAGTCAGGCCACCGTATTGATCACCGGCGAGACCGGGACCGGCAAAGAGCTGATTGCCCGGGCCATCCACAACTACTCCGATCGGGCCGCGCAGCGCTTCGTGGCGGTGAATTGTTCGGCGCTCGCCGAAGGAGTCCTGGAGAGCGAGCTGTTCGGCCACGTCAAGGGCGCCTTTACCGGAGCCGGCGCGACCCGGCCGGGGCTGTTTCGGGAAGCGGATCACGGCACCATCTTTCTGGACGAAATCGGGGACGTGTCACCAGGATTGCAGTCCCGCCTGCTTCGAGTCTTGCAGGAGCGCGAGATCACCCCGGTCGGTGCGGACGCGCCGGTCAGCGTGGATGTGCGGGTCCTCGCGGCAACCCATCAGGACCTCGAGGCGCTCGTCAAGGCAGGACGTTTCCGGGGCGACCTGTTCTATCGACTCAACGTGGTGAGCGTGGAGCTGCCGCCCCTGCGGGACCGGCTGCAGGACCTGCCCCTGCTGGTGCACCACTTCCTCCGCGATTTTGCGGCGCAGCACGGTCGTCACCCCGTGGCCCTCGACCCCGAGGCGGAGTCGCTGCTGCTCGGATACGCCTGGCCCGGCAACGTGCGCGAGCTGCAGAATGTGCTCGAGCGCGCGCTCGTGCTCGCCGCGCAGGACGTGATCGGTCCGGAGCATCTCCCGGCTGATGTGCGGGAGGGCTCGGCACGGGCCGCTCGCCCCGCGCAATCGGACACGTCACCGCTGCCGCTCGCGGAGTTGGAGCGACGCCACGTGCTCGGCGTGCTCCAGGCCAGCGGGGGCAACCGGGAGCGCGCGGCGAAGCTGCTCGGCATTTCGCGCCGCACCCTCACACGAATGCTGCAGCGCTGGGGGAAATCTCCCGGCTGAGCGAAGACATTCTGTCCCGGCCAGGACGTTTTGTCCCGGTCAGGTTGTCCCTCTCCACGCTGGAATCCCCCTCCGACCGACGCCTGCGGGCCTTTCCACCGGCACGGCGCTTGCCCCCTCTCTCTCGACGGACTGTCCGCCGAGCCCGGCAGTCTGCTTCCCTAACGGCAATTCCAATTCTGGAGGCTCGATAAATCAGAGGAGCACCCGATGATCCGCGGTACCACACTCGCCCTGCTCGCGCTCGCCGTGACCTTGACCGGCCCTGCTGCGGCGCAGAACCCGGCGGCTCCACCGAAGCCAACCGCGCGGACGTCCGCGACGGCCAAACCGCCGATGCACAAGGTGAAGGAAGCCCAGCCCGGCTTGCTCAAGCAGGCCAAGGTGACCGAGACGGTGGCGGAGCAGGCCGCGCTCGCCAGCGTTCCCGGGGGGAAGGTCACGACTCGTGAGATCGAGCGGCAGAAGGGCGCGCTGATCTACGCCTTCCACATCAAGGCGGAAGGGCAGGAGGGCTACCAGGCGGTGACGGTGGACGCGACGAACGGCACTGTCGTTTCCAACGTGCATCAGATTCCAATGAAAACAGCCACCACCAAGAAGCCGAAGCCACCGCAGAACTAGCCCGCTTTGCCGAAGGGGCGGGGTGACTCCCGCCCCTTCGCTGCGGGTTACTGCCCGAAGACGCCGATCCGTCCCTTGAACGAGCGTACCACGACCTGGGCGCCGCCTCCCTCGTTCACGAAGAAGAGCGACTTGCCCTTGAGCGGCTTGCCGGTCTTGGCGGGCAGCTCCACTCCTACCGATCCGCCCAGCGACTCGAGCTCGAACTCCGCCCCCAGCGTGGTCGGCAGCTGCAGCTCCACGTCCCCGCTGTGGGTCTGGATGGTGAGCGTTCCCCGGCGATTGAGGGTCCCCGAATAGCTCACCGGACCGGAGACCGTCTCCAGGCGCGCGCCCTGCGGCTGCATTTCCGTCGCGATGATCGGCCCCGACACCGTGGAGGCCGTGACATCACCGTTGGCCTGCCGCAACAGAATTCTGCCGCTGCCGGTCTTGACCCGGACCAGCGGCGAGAGTCCGACGATGTCGATGTCGCCTTCGATGGATTCGGCGGTGACGAGCCGCAGGCTTCCCGTTACCCGGATGGCCCCGCTCACCGATTGGAGATCCACCTCGCCGGTGAGAGCCTGGATGTCAATCGTCCCGCCCGCCGACTTGACCCACACCCGCGCACCCCGCGGGACCCGCACGTCGAGATGCTCGCCGCCGGCGGACTTGCTTCCTTCCTGCGGCTCCAGCTCGATCTTGGCGACCCGGCCGGCACCACCCATGAAGAGCGTTGTGCTCGGCGCCGCCATGCCGGTCACGGCGATCGAATCCCGATCCCAACCGAGTACCCGCGTGGTTCCGGCCATGTTGATAATCCGAATCGAGGCGTCGGGCGCGATCGCGATCCGCTTATCGAGCTTCTGCTGCGCGGCGAGCGGCGCGGCGAGCAGAGCAAGGATGCACAGCAAACGCCCGCGCATCAGCTTCCCGTCGAAAGCGCCGTGGCTCGGCGCAGGAAGTCCATCTTTTGCTGCCAGGTGGCGATGACCAGCCGCTCGAGCGTGGCGTTGCCGGGATCGCCGGCCAGCGCGCGCCGCGATTCGGCCAGCGCGCTGTCGATCACCGCCAGATTGCGCTCGATGGTCTTGATCGTCTCGGGCGCGAGCCGCTGGCGTGCCTGCTCGAGCGCCGCGCCCAGATCGGCGGCGGCACTGGCGTACTGGGCCTCGAGCGGTGACACCGCTTCGGCCGTCGTTTCGGCAGGCACGCCCGCGGCGGGACGTAACAGCAGTACCGTGGCTCCGGAAGAGACGGCGACCAGCAAAACCGCCGCCGCCGCAAGCAGCCAGCCCGGCAACGCGATTCGGCGTCGGCCCAGGCTCGCTCTGGGCACCAGGCGCCCGCGAATGCCCGGCCAGAGATCCCCCGGTGGCTCGAGCGACCTGGCCAGCCCCGTAACTTGCGATGGGGCAGGCTCGGCGGCCTCGAGAAAAGCGGTGCAGGCCGCACAGGTCGCCAGGTGCTGCTCGAACGCCGCAGCCTCGGCCGCGGGAAGCGTCCCGCCGGCATACGCATCGAGGCGGACCCGCAGCTCGGCACAGGTCATCGAGACAGCGCCTCCCGCAACAAGCGGCGCGCGCGGAACAATTGCGCCTTCGAGGTCCCTTCGGCGATTCCGGTCATCCGGGCGATTTCCGCATGCTGGTATCCCTCGACGTCGTGCAATACGAACACGGCACGGGCTCCCTTCGGCAATCCGGCGATGGCCTGCTCGAGATCGAGACGCGCGCCCGGTTGCGTGCGCTCCACCGGCCGTTCCAGCAGCGCCGGCTCGCCGGTGGAAAAGACCCGTTGTTCCCGCCGGCCGGTGGTGCGCCGCTTGCCGAGAAACACATTCATCGCAAGCCGGTGCAGCCAACTCCCGAACGCGCTCTCTCCCCGAAATGAGGGCAATGCCTCCCAGGCCCGCACGAAAACATCCTGGGTCAGCTCACCCGCGGCCTGCGCGTCACCCGCGAGGCGGAAGCACAGGGCATAAACCCGGCCCACATGCTCCCGGTAGAGCGCCCCGAACGCTTCGTCATCGCCGGCCTGCGCCCGCTCGACCACCTGGCTCATGGCCGCCGCTGGGTGCCGGGCCGCAATCCGGGCTGTCGCGAGCAGGTCTCGGGCGGGGTCGAGGGCAAGGGAGGACACGAACCTAGGATGTCGCCCGAGCCCCCCGGGTTTGAAGTGCGCCGGCACCGCCCGGTCACACCGCCGCCGGCGCCTTTCGCTCCCTGAAACAGGCCCAGAAGAAGACCGCGGCGCCCAGTCCGATGAAGGACACCACCCGCCACAGCGCACCGTAGTCCACCTGCCCGCCGGTACGGGCGTAGGTGTCCGCCAGCCACCCGGACAGCAACCCCCCGAGCACGGGACCACCACCCAGGATCAGAATGCCGAATACCGTTTGGGCTGAGTGCCGCACGTCCGGCGGGGCGACCCGGTCGGTGTAGATGTAGGCCGCCGCGAAAAAGCAGGCGTAACAGATGCCGTGGAGGAACTGGCTCGCCACCAGGACTCCGACCGGCAGCGTGGGATAGCTCCAGATGGTGTAGCGCACGAAGTACGAGAGCGCACCCAGCGCGATCACGTGCCGGAAACCCAGCCGCACCAGCATCATGCCCAGCATGGCCATGATCGCGATCTCGCTGAACTGCCCGATAGTCATCGCGGGCCCGATCTGGCTGTCCTGCAAACCCAGATGCGAGAAAAATGGCGGCGTCTGCAGGAAGTACACCTGGTGGATCACGCTGATCGGCAGGCTGGCTGCGACCAGCACCAGAAAGGACGGCTCGCGCAGCAGCCGGAACGCCTTCGCGAAGGCGAGTTTCTCCACGCCTTCCTTCTTGGGCGGGGTGTGGGGCAGCGCAAAGCAGAACAGCGCATAGCCCCAGGAGATCAGCGCCGAGAAACGCAGGGAGTCCGCCAGGCGGTGGGTGACGTTGGGCAGCTCGGGACCGACCAGGAAGGGCGGCATCCACTGGAGCTGCAGCCCGCTTTGCAGGTAGATCATGGGGAAGGTCCAGCTCGCCGCAATCCAGCCGATGGTGCCCCAGACGCGCACCTTGCCGAAGTCGTGACTGCGCTCGCCCAGGTTCGCGAAGGCCATCGAGTTGGAGAGCGCCAGGGTGGGCATGTACACCACGCTGTACAGGATCGAGAGCAGCAACCAGGCCGAGAACCCGGTCTGCGAGGCCGTCACCCACTTGATGACCCCGCCGACCGCGAGCAGGACTGCGAGGAACCGTTCGGTGCTGAAGTGCCGGTCGGCGAACTGCCCCGCGATGAACGGCGCCGCGATCGCCCCGATCGAGCCGGCCAGGCCCAGGATGGTGCCCATCTGCGTGCCCGTGAAACCTAACCCGCCCTCCGCGATGCTCGCGGTAAGGTAACGCGCGGCCAGGGGCAGCCAGGCACCCCACACGGCGTACTGCAGGAACATCATCAGCGAAAGGCGGCCGACCTTCGAATTCATCGGGGCTCCGGGGGGAGGACGTTGAGGGTGCGGCCGGGGACATCTGTCATGGGGGAAGGAAGTTACCGGCCCAAACCGGAGCCGGCCACCCGGCCCTCGCGCGGGCCGGGAGGCGGCGGCATGTTATGGGAGTGACCGCGCCAAGGCTTGTCGCCGACAGATACGAAGTCCTCCGGCCGCTGGGCAAGGGCTCTTTCGCCCACACCCTGCTGGCTCGCGATATCCGCCTCGGCCGCTCTGTCGCCCTCAAGGTGCTGCACGCCCGGGCGGCCAATGACCTCAAGACCTTCGAGCTGTTCGAGCGCGAGGCAGCGGTGCTGCGCGAGCTTCGCCACCCCGCGGTTCCCCGCGTCCATGCCACCTTCCGCGCCCCCTGGGAAGGCACCGAGGCAGCCTTTCTGGTCATGGAGTACATCGAGGGAACCTCCCTGGCGGAGCTGATCAGCGAGCGGCGCCACTTCGAGCTGGAACAGGTGCTCCACCTCTTTGTCGAGCTGCTCGGCGTGCTCGACTACCTGCATTCCCGGATCCCTCCCGTGCTGCATCGCGACATCAAACCCGCCAACCTGATTCTGCGGACCGATGGCTCGATCGCGCTGGTGGACTTCGGCGCCGTGCGCAATGTCTTTCGAGCGCCCGAAGAGGATGGCAGCACCGTGGTGGGCACTCACGGCTACATGCCCTATGAGCAGTACATGGGGCAGGCCAGCCCGGCCAGCGATCTCTATGCCCTCGGCGCAACCCTGCTCCACCTGCTTACCGGTCGTGCCCCGCCGGAATTCATGACCACGGCAGGACGGCTCGAGGTGCCCTCTGGCCTGCTTAGCGGCGATTCGGTACGGGAGATCCTGGTCCGCCTGCTCGCGCCGGCCCAGGCCGACCGATTCCAGTCGGCGCGCGAGGTGCGGGCGGCGCT
>DATCWE010000180.1:0-9167 GCA_036566495.1 Gemmatimonadales bacterium
GGGCGGTGGCCCGCACCGTCGCGCGCGCTCCCAGCCGGAGCTCGCTCTCCCGGAGGCCCGCCTCCTGCCCATTGACGGCAAAACCCATCAGGTGGCTGAACCCGTCGGACACGTAACAGCGGCCGTCGCGCACGCCCTCGCACCACGCGTCATAGCTGAGTCGCTCCGGCAGATGCACGTAGGAGCGGCCCGCGCCCACCCGCTCGTCCGACATGCAGGGGAAGTCGGTCTCCCCGCTCACCCGGGTGCGGAAGCCGCAGTTGAGCGTGTGATACCAGATGTTCCACTCGAACAGGTAGGGCGTGTCGGCGTTGGAGATGAAGTCCACGGCGTCGTGCGCCACGTCCACGATGTATTCGTTCGCGCCGATGGCGTTGAAGGGCGGCATCTCGAAATTCGGCAGCTCCCGGCTCTTGACCTGCAGCCCGAGGCCGGAGTGCGCGAAGCCCGCGATCGCGCCCTGCGCCTTCGCCCACTTGAGAATCGGCAGGTCCCACGACGGCCAGTCCTCGATCTGGCGGCAGTCGGGATAGTCCTGCTCGCGCAGCCTGAGCAGCACGAGGTGTCCGCAGTGGCTCGAGGGAAAACCGGACACCTCGAGGTCGTAGCGCAGCAGCGTGGCCGCCGTCGACAGCTTGCTGTCCTTCGCCTCGAAGAACCGGCGCTGGTAGTAATAGCTCGGCCCCCAGTTCAGCACCGAGCCCACGCTCAGCGCTTCGCCGAGCACGTGCCGCATCATGTCCTCGGGTCTGACTCCCTCGGTCGGACTCTCGTAGTGGCTGCAACCGGCGGCATGAATGTGGTGGTCCCCGGAATACCAGCCCAGCGACGGGGGGTCGATCCAGCGCCGCAACGTGAAATCCGCGCTGGGAGCGGGTCCGGCCTGGCCGATGCGTATGCGTCGCGTTTCGGGAACATATTCCGGTCCGCGGCCGCAGGTCAGCACGAACTCGCCGGGCGGAAGCCGCACGCTCTCGCCGTCGGCACGATAGACCTGCTCCTGGAAGAAGAAGTCCGGCGCGAGACGCTTGGAGCGTGCGGGATACACCCGGCCGACCCCGTCCCGGATCAGGAACGAGGCCATGGCCGCCCGTCCCGCTTCGTCGCGCACGCGCAGCGTGAGGTCGCGGGATGGCGCGATGTCGAAGAGCACCGCGGTGCGGTTCCGGAACCCGATGTCTTCCGTGCCGGCACCGAGCGACGCGCCGAGCTGTGCCTCGCGGCGGCCGCGGTCCCGGCTGTAGAGCAGCGCGATCCGGTACTCGAGGTCGAGGCCGGAGAGCTTCGGCTCCATCGGCTTGGCGTCGAACATGTTCAGGGCGAGCCAGCGGTCCGCCACATCGGCCGGGCGCACTGACGGCGGTGCGATGGGACTTCCGGTGCCGCGCCGGAAGACGTCCCGGGCTTGCGGGCTCTCCAGCTCGAGCCCGCCGGTGACGCCGGCCTGGTTCCGCACCTTCACGAGGTAGGCACGCCACCCCTGCTCGAGCAGGCGCGCCGGTGCGGCGCCCCGCTCGACCGCGACCCGGCTCTCGGGGTTGATGCGAATGGTGAGCAGGCAGCGGGGGTCGAGCACCCGCTCGATCTCGGCGATCGCGCGGGCCTCGTCGCCCAGGTTCGCCGCCGCGTCCAGACTCGCGCGCTCGGCCTCGCTGAACGGCTCGCCGAGGTATGCCATCGCTTCGATGACGCGCCGAACCTCGGCGAGGAGAGGCTGCAGCTCGCTGAGGGAGCCGCGGCCGAGCGATGGGGGGCGCAGCACCAGGAGCTGACTGCCGAGGGGCTGTGCGAGGAGCGCCACCCGGAGGATGGAACCGACGGCGTCCCGGCGCGTGACGTCGCCGGGGCGTGGCGCTGGGAGCGGGTGGTGCGCTGGACGAGTCATTGGAGTGCTCCTCAGGGAGTCCGCTGGGCCAGGCGGTCCAGCGGATCGCTCAAGCAGGCTCCGGTAGAGGCGGGAAGGCCTCAATTATACCTGCTGGCATCACCTGGCGTGGAAAAGCCCGTGCGCCGACCCGGGAGGCTCGGGCGGCGTCTTCTCGACGAACCTCGGTCACGGGAGAGGCCTCAATAACACGCGGGCCCTCACGGCGCCGGATCGTCCGCTGGGTCGTCTCCTCCACCGGGACTCAGCGGGATCAGCACCAGAAAGGCGAACTGCAGCCCCGCGGCGATCAGCAGCAGCCACAGGCCGGCGACAAAGGATCCCGCGCCCCGGACTACGAGCACCTCGGCCACATTCAACGCCTGCAACAGGATGGCCCCGACCAGGCAGGCGTTGACCACGACCTGGGCCCAGGGTGAGAGGAGACCCGGCCGCGCCCGCGTCACGCCGCGCCGGAGCCGGTTGGCGATCGACCAGTACACCAGACAGAATGCGCCCAGGATCAGGCTCGCCCCGGTCCACTGCGTCGCCTCGTGGATCCCGAAGAATTCCTCGAGCATGGGAACCAGGGAAACCAGGCACGCGCCCAGCGACATGACCAGCATGTTGGTGAGCCGGAACAGCTCCTCCGGGTACCATTCCCCGTGGGCGCGCCGGTCGAATACCGCCACGACACCGCTGAAGCCGGCGAAGGTGGCCCCCACGCCGGCGATGGTTACGAGGGTCAGAACGACGTGCTCATCCATTCGGTCCCGATCTGCGGCGGAGTCTCGCGGCCATGGTCACCAGGTCGGCAAGCGAGCCGGCGTGCATCTTTCGCATCACCTTGCCCCGGTGCGCCTTGACCGTGATCTCGCTGATGCCGAGCTTCCCGCCGATCTGTTTGTTCAACAGGCCGGAGACCACCAGCGCCATGACTTCCCGCTCCCGGCCGCTGAGCGAGGCGTATCGGTCCCTGACCGCGCGGATCTCCACCTCCTGAGCGAGCGCGGCCCGACTGCGCTCGATCGCCTGCCCGATGGCGCCCAGCAGCACGTCAGCGCCGAATGGCTTGGTGAGGAACTCGACCGCTCCAGCCTTCATGGCCTTCACGGTCATCGGCACGTCACCGTGGCCGGTGATGAAGATGATCGGCAGGTCGCTCCGGTCGGGGGCGATGCGTTGCTGCAGCTCGAGGCCGTTGAGATCCGGCAGCGAGACGTCCAGCACCAGGCAGCTTGGCGCCAGGACTCGCGGGTGCGCCAGGAAGTCCCGTGCGGACGCGAAGAGCTCCGGCCTCCAGCCGGCGCTCTGGATGAGCAATTCCAGCGACTCGCGCACCGAGACGTCGTCGTCGACGATGAAGACGGTTGGGGTGGGGGATACCATGGGCTCTGCCTCCGTCGCTTACGCCACCCGAAGCGCGGAATTGACCGCTTCCAGCAGCGCCGCTTCGCTGAATGGCTTGAACAGGCACTCCACCGCTCCTTCAGCCAGCACGCGGGTGCGCTCGTCCCGGTGGGCGGTAATGAAGACGATCGGAATGTCGTGCCGGAGCCGCGTCAGCTCCCGCTGGAGATCGGGTCCGGACATGCCCGGCATCGCGACGTCGAGGATCAGGCACCTGGTCTGCGCGAGGTAGGCGGACGCGAGAAACTCCTCGGCCGACGCAAAGACCTGAACCGCAAAGCCCAGCTCCCGAAGCAAATCGGGCAACGATTCGCGCACCGACTCGTCGTCATCGACGACCGAGACAAGCGCACGCGGGGACATCATACGGCCCCCACTGCGCGCTCGACTTCGGTCTCGGCGGGCGCACCCGCGGGCGTGAACGGAAGCGAGAAGGAAAAGGTGGCACCCGGGCCATCGTTCGGCTCCGCCCAGAGACGGCCGCGATGACTCTCGATGATGGAGCGGCTGACGGAGAGGCCGATTCCCATGCCGCCACTCTTGGTGGTGTAGAAGGTTTCAAAGAGGCGCAGGCGCGCTTCGAAGCCGCCTGGCGCTGCGGAGCCCAGCACGCGCTGCCCGATACGCCCGTCAGGGAGTGCGGTCCAGACCAGGCCGGGAAGCGAATCTACGACACGGTCGCGCTCGTTCTCCATAGCGATCCTTCCCCGACCGGCGCCGTTACTGGAGGATACCCGGCCAGCTACCGTAGTACCATCATACTTTGGTATCGGCGCCGCGACGATACCATCGTCCAATAGCTCTGCTTGCCTCCGCCCGCTAGCTATGCACCCGTGAGCGGCCCCCTCGGCCCCCACCGGAACCCTCTCCCGGGAGAATGCCATGACCAGTACCATCACCCAGCAGCAGAAGAGCCGTCCCGCCGTTTCCGACGCCATTCGCCCCTTCACAAACCGCTTTCCGGACGAGGCGCTCGCCGACCTGAAGCGCCGTATCGTCGCGACGAACTGGCCCGACCAGGAGACCGTCAGCGACGCCACGCAAGGCGTGCAGCTCGCGACGGCGCAGCAACTGGCGAAGTACTGGGCAACGGAATACGACTGGCGCAAAGTGGAGGCCCGGCTGAACGCGCTGCCGCAGTTCATCACCAACATCGACGGGCTGGACATTCACTTTATCCACGTGCGCTCGAAGCATCCCAATGCGCTGCCGGTCATCGTCACGCACGGCTGGCCCGGCTCGATCACCGAGCAGCTCAAGCTCATCGGCCCGCTCACCGAATCGGCGGAGGACCCCTTCGACGTCGTGATTCCGTCGATGCCGGGCTACGGCTTCTCCGGGAAGCCTACCACGACCGGTTGGGGCCCGGAGCGCATTGCGCGCGCCTGGGTCGTGCTGATGAAGCGTCTGGGATACACCAGGTTCGTGGCGCAGGGCGGCGACTGGGGCGCCATCGTCACGGATTTTATGGGCGTGCAGGCCGCTCCGGAGCTGCTCGGCATCCACGTCAACATGCCAGGCGTCATTCCCGCCGAGATCGACGCGGCGGCCTTTGCCGGCGCTCCGGCACCGGCGGGTCTCTCGGCCGACGAGAAGCTCGCCTACGACCGTCTGGTGTTCGTGTATCAGAAGGGCATCGCCTACGGGTTCCAGATGGGTCTCCGCCCGCAGACCCTCTACGGCATCGCGGACTCACCGGTCGGCCTGGCGGCCTATTTCCTCGATCACGACGCGCGCAGCTACGAGATGATCGCCCGCGTTTTTGATGGAGAGACCGAGGGCCTGACGCGCGACGACGTGCTCGACAACATCACGCTCGCGTGGCTTACCAATACGGGGATGTCCGGTGGCCGGCTCTACTGGGAGTACTGGGGCAAGAGCTTCTTCCAAGTCAAGGGAGTCACCATCCCGGTGGCGGCGAGCGTCTTCCCGGACGAGCTCTATCCCGCCCCGCGGAGCTGGACGGAAAAGGCGTACCCCAAGCTCATCCACTTCAACAAGCTTCCCAAGGGCGGTCATTTCGCCGCCTGGGAGCAGCCCGAGTTCCTCGTGGACGAGCTGCGCACCGGGCTCCGATCGCTGCGCTGATCGCGGGTGAGCGGCCCGCGGCAGGATTGCTCTCGATAGCGCCTGGAGGCTGCCTTGCAGTCTCCAGGCGCGTGCTCGACACAACCCAGACTTTAGTATCGACCAACACCATCGTCCAATAGCTCCTGCCGCGCTTCCTCCAAAAATTGTGGACTCGTGGTGCACGGCGCCGAGTGACTCGGGTGCCACCCCAGCGACCTTTTTCAGAGGGCCAGATCCATGAACAACACAATCGCGAAGGACTACACCGAGAGCAGGATCGTCACCAAGGACGGCGTCGAGATCTTTTACAAGGCCTGGGGCCAGGGTCCTCCCGTCACGTTCTCCCACGGCTGGCCGCTCAACGCCGACGCCTGGGACGGGCAGCTGCTGTTCCTCGCGCAGAACGGGTTCCGCGCGATCGCCCTCGACCGGCGCGGCCACGGCCGATCCAGCCAGGCCTCGTCGGGCAACGACATGGACGGGTACGCCGACGATCTCGCCGCGCTGATCGAAGCGCTCGACCTCGACGACGTCACGCTGGTGGGACACTCGACCGGCGGCGGCGAAGTCGCGCGTTACATCGGACGGCACGGAACCAGGCGGGTCGCCAAGGCCGTCCTGATCGCCGCGGTGCCGCCGATCATGGTCCGGACCGCGGCCAACCCCGAGGGCCTGCCCATCGAGGTGTTCGACGGCCTCCGGGCGAGCCTGCTCAAGGACCGGTCCCAGTTCTACAAGGAGCTGGCCGTTCAGTTCTACGGCGCCAATCGGCCCGGAGCCAAGGTGTCCCAGGGCCTGCTGGACCAGTTCTGGCTCTGGAGCATGCAGGCGGGTCTCAAGAACGCCTACGACTGCATCAAGGCCTTTTCCGAGACGGATTTCACCGAGGACCTCAGGAAGTTCGCCGTGCCCACGCTCGTGCTGCACGGCGAGGACGACCAGATCGTTCCGGTGAAGGACTCGGCGAGGAAGTCGGCCCGGCTCATCAAGGGCGCGAAGGACATCTACTATCCCGGCGCGCCGCACGGGATCACGGCCACCCACCAGGACCAGGTCAACGCCGACCTGCTCGCGTTCCTCCAGGGAGCGAGCTGACCATGTCCGCGGTCGCCGCGCCGGCCTTCACCGGCGGCAAGACCCGGGTCCTGGGCGGCATCACGGTGAGCGACACCCCGCTCATCGCGCAGGCCCTGGACCATGCCAGGACCCAGTCCGAGCCCTATCTCTTCAACCACGCCGTCCGCTCCTGGCTCTTCGCGGTGCGGCTGGCCCAGCTGCAGGGCATCGATCACGATGCCGAAGTCGTCGCCGTCGGCACCCTGCTGCACGACATCGCGCTGACGCCCGGCTTCACGGGCCCCCGGCGCTTCGAGATCGAAGGCGCCGACGCGGCGCGGAGCTTCGCCAGACAGCACGGGCTCGCCGAGGACCGCGCGCGGCTGATCTGGGACAGCGTCGCGCTGAATTCCACCCCGTCCATCGGGCTGTATAAGGAACCGGAGGTCGCGCTCTGCACCGCCGGGATCGGGGTCGAATTCGGATTCCAGTACGACCGGATCCCGCCCAATGAAATGCGGAGCATCCTGACCACATTTCCCCGCCTCGCCATGAAGCGGCGCTTCGTCGATTCGATCTGTCGCGTTGTCAAAGCCAGACCGGAAACCACCTACGACAACTTCGCGGGAGACTTCGGGGAGCGCTTCGTACCGGGCTACACCCGGCCGTCAACCGTGGATTACCTGCTGGACGCTCCCTTCGAGGAGTAAGGAGGACTGCACGATGCGCATCCCGGTTCTCGCCGTGGTAGGAGCGGTGGCAGGTCTGCTCGCCCTCACCGGCAACCTGACCACCCAGGAGCCCACGGTCACGCCGCTCCTGGCGAAGGCTCTGCCGGACATTCCGGGCAAAGAAGTCCTGGTGATCACGGTGGAGTATGGGCCTGGCGGGGCTGACCCGGTACACCGGCACAATGCCCATGGGCTCGTCTACGTGCTGGAGGGCTCGGTCGTGATGCAGGTGAAAGGAGGAAAGCCGGTGACCCTCCACCCCGGGCAGACGTTCTATGAAGGCCCCGAGGACGTCCATCTCGTCGGACGGAACGCCAGTAGCACCCGGCCGGCCAAGTTCCTGGTGTTCCTGTTGAAGAACGTGGGCAGTCCGCCCGTCGTGCCGGCGCCATGAACGAGAGCCGCAGACATCACAATTGGCCCCACAAGGAGATCACAATGTTCAAGGGACTTCTGATCGCTCCGCTGGCCGTCGCCTCTCTCCTGGGACCCGGCCCGACGCGGCACACCGCAACCCCGCCGGCCCGGGTACGGAACGTCGTCCTGGTGCATGGCGCCTTCGCGGATGGCTCGAGCTTCGCCAAGGTGATTCCGCTGCTCGAGGCGCAGGGCTTAAGGGTCACGGCAGTGCAGAACCCGCTCTCGTCGCTGGCCGCGGATGTCGAGGCCACCAGGCGCGCGATTGCCCTGCAGGACGGGCCCGTGATTCTGGTGGGACATTCCTGGGGCGGCATGGCCGTCAGCGAGGCAGGCAACGACCCCATGGTGGTGGGCCTCGTCTATATCGCCGCGATCGTCCCTGAGGACGGCCAGTCGGCCGACGACGTGCTCAAGCCGTATCCGCCCACGCCCGGACTCGGACACATGAAGCCCGATGCGGCCGGCTACCTGTCGCTCACCCGTCAGGGCATCGAAGAAGACTTCGTGCCCGATCTTCCCGCCGCTGAGCGCGCCCTCGTCTACGCGACCCAGGGGCCCTGGAACTCCGCCGCCCTCGGCGAGAAGGTGGTGAGCCCGGCGTGGAAGACCAAGCCGTCCTGGTTCATTGCCGTAAATGACCGCATCCTGCCGGCGGACTACGAGCTGGCCATCGCCAAGCGCATCAAGGCGAAGACGACGACCCTTCCGTCCGGCCACGTGCCGATGCTGTCGCGACCGAAGGAAGTCGCCGCCGTCATCATCGATGCCGCGAACAGTGTGGGCGCGGGCAACCCCTGAACGGCTCATGCGACCGGTACCGGTGGTCATGCTCTCCGCGGCGCTGCTGTCCGCCGCGCAACGGCCTCATGACGAGGCGTGCGCGACCGCGCAGCACCATGAGTTCGACTTTGTCGTCGGCAATTGGCTGGTCCGGGATTCGTTGGACCACGCGGTCGGGACCGCCACCATCGCAAAGGCGTACGGCGGGTGCGTGTTGATCGAAACCTGGCAGGGTGTGGGCAGCGCCGGTCAGAGCCTGGGGGTCATCGGATACGGGCCGGAGAGTAGGCGCTGGCATCGAGACTTTCTCGACCCCGGCGGCGTCGTGCTGTCGTTCGAAGGCGCCCGGGACGGCTTAGGCCTGGTGATGACCGGCAAGGACTACCCGGCGGATGGCCCGCGGATGCATCGCGTGGCCTGGACGCCAACGCGCGACGGCGGGGTGGAGGAGCGCTGGCAGACGTCGGCCGACGCCGGGCGCTCGTGGCAAGTCAGGTTCTACGGAGTGTTTCACCGAATCGCGGAGTAAAACCAACCTCGAGGACGCGCCATGAAGCTCGTAATCATTGGAGGAACCGGGCTGATCGGCTCCAAGCTGGTCGGCAAGCTGCGTGAACACGGCCACCAGGCGGTGCCGGCGTCTCCGGACACGGGGGTCAACACGCTCACCGGCCAGGGGCTCGCCGAAGCCCTCGCCGGCGCCGCTGTCGTCGTGGACGTGTCGAACTCCCCTTCGTTCGAGGCTGCGGCGGTGCTGAACTTCTTCGAAACATCGACCCGTAACCTCCTCGCCGCGGAAGCAGCCGCGGGAGTAGGCCATCACGTCGCGCTGTGGG
>DATCWE010000185.1:0-10003 GCA_036566495.1 Gemmatimonadales bacterium
GCGATGGTCGTCGTCCTTTGCCTCGTCCCAGCACGTCGCCCAGCCGATCACGTCGAGCTCGTGATCGTCGCCCCGCCCGACGACGTCGCCGCCCGCGTCGGCCAGCCGTCGAACGACGGACAGATGGCCGGCCGCCGCGGCCCAGTGCATCGGGTAGGTGTTGTCGCCTTTTTCGCGGGCGTTCGCGTCGAGCCCGCGTCGCAGCAGCAGGTCCACGGCAGCGAGCTGCCCGGTGAACGCCGCCGCATGCAGCAGCGTGTGTTCGTAAGGTTGCTTCCGGGCCTGAAGTGCGTCCGGGTGCTGCTCGAGCAGCGCGGCCAGCGTAGCGACGTCGCCGTCACGCGCCGCCGCAAACAGCCGGCCGTCGATGCTGAGAGAGTCGATGTGCGCCTTGAGCGCGCGCCAGCTGGAGAATCCGTACTGCCGGGCCAGCTCGAGCTGCGCGTCCGCCAGGCGCGCGCCGGGGTTCGACTCGCGCAGCTCGCCCAGGCGGCGTTTGGCCTGTTTGCGGAGCCAATCGAGATTGGGGGCGTCCGGAAGCGGCAGCGGATCGGCTGCAGTCATGAGAACCTTCCTTCCTTTGAAAGGGGGTAAGCCCTTTCATGCCGCCCACCGTCCGCATTTGGGGCGAGGAATAGAAGGTTATGTGACAACGGAAGGGGGCGGGTTGAACCCTTTACGCGGACCGTCGGCCGCCCTCGCGGCACTCCGTCAATGGTACGGCGAAGCCTCGGCGGCGACAAGGGAGCCCGCTATAGTACTGGCATGCCGAATACGCTGATCAAATCCATCGAAGCGGAATTCCGCCGCTACAAGGCGCTGGCGGAAGGCGCCCTGGTCCAGGTGGCCGACCCCCTCCTCTCGTCACCCGGTCCAAGCAACGGCAATTCGCTCGCGACGATCTGCTGGCACGTGGCCGGCAATCTGCAATCGCGGTTCACCGAGTTTCTGAGCAGCGATGGAGAGAAGCCCTGGCGCCGCCGCGAGGAAGAGTTCCTCGCCCGGACGGTTTCGCGCGAGGCGCTGCTGGAAAAGTGGGCGGCCGGATGGGAGGTGCTCTTCGCTACGCTGGCCACGCTCAGCGACGCCGATCTTCCGGCGGCCGTGACTATTCGCGGCCAATCCCTGGCCGTTCACGAGGCGTTGCATCGCTCCTTGGCGCACGTCAGTTACCATGTCGGCCAGATCGTCTACCTGGCGCACGCGCTCTCTGGTCCCGCCTGGCGCTATCTGAGCATCCCGCCCGGTGGCTCGGACGCCTACAATGCCCGGCCCGCGTACGACAAGCCCCTGGCGCAGGCCGAAGTCCTCCGCGAGGTCGGGCCGGCCGATCCTCCCGCACCAGCGACCTGACCGGTGCGAGAGCTTCGGATCGCGCTCATCGGCGACCGTGACCCCACGGTGACCGCGCACCAGGCCATTCCGCTGGCCCTCGCGCTGGCCGCGACGGACGCCGGCGTGATCGTGCATCCCCGCTGGATTCATACCACCAAGCTTGCGCCAACCGGCCCCGGAGTGTCCGCCGACGGGATCTGGTGCGTGCCGGCCAGCCCCTACGCCAACACCGGAGGGGCGCTGTCGGTCATCCGCATGAGTCGCGAAAGCGGAGTCCCCTTCCTCGGCACCTGCGGCGGGTTCCAGCACGCCATCCTGGAGGTCGCGGAATCGCTCTGGCAGGTCGCGCATCCGGGCCACGCGGAGCTCGAGCCCGGCCGGGCCGACGCGGTGATCGCGCCGTTGGCCTGCTCGCTGGTCGAAGTCAGCGGGACCGTTCGCTTCGCCGCGGGGTCCCGGCTCGCTCTGGCCTATGGTCGCTCGGAGGCGGACGAGCAGTATCATTGCCGCTACGGTCTGAATCCGGCGTATGCCGGTCACCTCGCGGACGGGCCGCTCCGCGCCACCGCCTGGGATGCAGCCGGGGAAGTGCGGGCCGTGGAGTTGGACGCCCACCCGTTTTTCGTGGCCACGCTGTTTCAGCCGGAGCGCGCGGCGCTGGCGGGGCGGGCTCCACCCCTCGTCGTGGCGTTTCTGCGGGCGGTCGCGTCAGCGACAGCCGTTCCGTCGCCTTCCTGATCCTGGGTGCCGCATGAACTCATCTGACGGTCCCGCCATCCCGCGGCTGCTCCGGGCCGGTTTCTTGACGGCCCTGATCGACGGGCTGTTCTCGAGCGTGTTGAGCGTCGTGTTCTATCACTCCACCGTTGCCCGCCTCTTCCAGGGTGTCGCCAGTGTGCTGCTGGGCCCGGAGGCACTCAACGGCGGTACCCGGACCGCCGCGATCGGCGTCTTGATGCATTTCGGCGTGGCCTTCGGATGGTCCGCGGTCTTTCTGTTCGTCGTCATGCGCCTGGGTTGGGTCCGCAGGCTCCTCGCCGCTCCGTCCGGGATCGTCAAGGTGGCCGCCTGGTACGGCCCCGCGATATGGCTGGTGATGTCGCTCGTGGTCATTCCCCTCGGCCTGCACCGCCCGCCCAGCTTCAGTGTCCGCTGGTTGGTCCAGCTGATCGGCCACTTCCCCTTCGTCGGCCTGCCGATCGTGGCGTCGATCGCCGGAGGGCGTGCCCGACCGGCGTGAAGTAGCGAGGGCCAGCTCAGAAGTCGTTGGACACGGTCAGCAATTTCACCCTTCCATCCCGCTCCACCATCGATCCGAACAGCCGGTGAGTCTCCACCTTGGTCCCATTCCGGTAACTCACCCTGCACGACGACCACAGCGCGGCCGGGCCCGGCCGAAGCTGGAGGGTGTCGCGCTGGCAGCGCAGGTCGCGGAAGCCCAGCACGTGGGATCCCAGCTGCTGGAGCACCCGCTGGAACCCCTTGGTGCTTTCCGCACCGAGCTGCATCCAGAAGATCCGCGGATCCAGCTCGTAGGGAGGTTCGGAATAGATGTGCTGCGGGAAGACGAGCCAGGCAAATTCGGCGCGCGAAATCAGGAGCCGTCCTATCGCGGCGCTGTCACGAGCGGCCAGGGCGGCAAGGAACAGTCGAGCCAGACCCTCCCGACTCGTGGCACCGCCTTCCAGACGGACCGGCTCGGTCATGCCCTGACGAAACCGGCGGAGATACTCCGGCATCGGCAGAATCGAGTCGATCTGGTCTCCCGGTTTGCGCCATGGCTTGGCCGTATCCGCCGCGGCCGCTGTCTGGGAAGGGCGTTCGCTCCGGCCACAGGCGAGCGCCGTCATCAGGGCGACGAGCAGACCAACCCAGCTGCTTGTCTTCATGGGCCACTCCTCCGACGGGAACGGAAACGGCCGGCGCACCGCGCGCCGGCCGCCCTGCATCGCCTCAGCAGGTTAATTCCGGCTGAACGTCGTCCAACCTTCCCACCATTTGCTCCCGTTCGGGTCGGCCGCGCCGCGATACGCCGTCGGGATGACGAAGGTTCCGGCGCGGGTCAGCAGGTCTCCCGTAAAGGTAGTCAGGCCCCCGGTGCGCGCCGGGGAGGCTGCGGAAAGTGACCAGTCGAAATCGGCCACCGCGCCGGGCGAGGTCGCGGAGGTAGCCGGGAGCTTGGTGAACAACGCCGCCGTCGTCGTCACCGCGTCCAGGATATTTCCATTCGCGGCCAGGTCGTAGACCTGTTGTCCCGCCTGCAGCCCCAGCGTGGTTTCGACGATCAGGTTGTTTCTGATCGAGAGCAGGCCGGCGGTTTCCCGCGCCTTGGTATCGGCGTCGCGATACCCCACGGCGGCCTTGTCCCAGCGGGCCCAGATCCCATTGATGTAATGCCCGCCGGTACCCCGGCGCAGCACGGCGCCGTAGCCGCCGCCCGTGGGCACGACGCCGGGTCCCGCGCCGACCAGGGTGAAGTTCGCCACCACCGGGACGGTGAAGGGCGTGGTATTGAATGCCAGGTCGCAGCCGCTGCCGTTGCAGCCGTCGTTCTCGATCCCCTGCGGATCCACCGAGACGTTCCCGGCGTTGGGCCGTGGCGGGATGACCCGGCTGATGAAGCCGACCAGGAACTGCAGCCGGCCGATATACCCCTCGGACATGTCGAAAATGTCGTCCCCCGCCTCATAGGAAACCAGATACTTCGCGTCCACCGCGCCGCCGAAGAACTCGAACGCGTCGTCGAATCCGTTGAGCGCCTCGAGGTGATCCAGTACGGTTCCGCTCCCGACGGCGCAGAAGGTGAAGGCATTGAACTCGGCATCCTGGACCGGTCCGAACCCGGCGTACTCGATCACGACGTAATGGAGCTCGCCGCTGTTGTCGGCGTTGTTGCTGCCTCCGTTGTACTGGACCAGGGTGTTGTCCGCCGAAGTCCCGGTACCTTCCACGTTCACGACGCCGGAACGGTTGTCGATGCCGTTCCCGACGATGATGAGACCACCCCAATCCGCCGGCTGCCGCTGCCCGACCGGCTGGGACGAGGTGAAGACGATCGGGGCCGCAGCGGTCCCGTTGGCGATGAGCCGGGCGCCCCGCAGGACGAAGAGCGAAGAACCGACGGTGGCGAAGTCGCCGATGATCCTGGTGCCGGCCTCGATGGTCAGCGTGGCCCCGCTGGCGACTTTCCGGAAGCCCACCAGCTTGTAGATGTTGCCTGCGGTCCAGGTCGTGTTCGTGGTGATGTCGGCGGTCACGTTGATTTGCTGCGGTGCGGCGGTCGCGGCGCTGACCTCCGTCGAAAACGAGGAGGTGGTGCCGCTGCGTACCGCGGCGATCTTGTAGCGATACGTCGTGGTAGGCGAGAGACCGGGATCATCGTAAGCCGTGGCGCTTCCGGTCGGCCGGGCGATCTCCGTAAAGGTGCCGGTCGCGCCCTGGGCGCGCTGCAACACGAACTCGCTGACTCCCGCCGTCGCGTTCCAGGTCACGTGAATCACGACGGCGCTCGTGGCCGCGGCGGCCAGTCCCGTGGGGGGATCGTTGCTGGGGCCGTTATCGTCGTTGCTGCAGGCGCCCAGCAGCGCGCCCCCGATCAGCAGTACGCTGCCGCTCAGCTTGCGGATGCCCAACATGTGCTCGGCTCCTCGTGGGTGGTGGATTCGTCTTCGCAGGCGGATTCCGCCCCAACGAATCAACCCCGCGTGCGTCGAGGATTGGTGACCACCACGTCACAGCCCCGTCACGCCCCCCGGGATCACTGCTTCCAGCTGAATCCGATCGAGAAGACCCGCCCGGCCCGGTAGGCCTCCCGGGTCACGCTCCCCTGGGTCAGCCGGTAAGGCGCGTCGAGCAGGTTTTTGAAATCGGCCCTCCCGCTGAGGCCGCCGAGGAGGGGAAAGACCACCGACGCGTCCAGCACGTTGCGGGGCTGCTCCACCACGTCAGGCAGAGGAACTTCGCCTGCCTCGGTGATCCGTTCGCCGATCCGGTTGAAGAGCACCGTGGCCGAGGCGTCGGCGTTCGGGTGCTTCCAGGTGAGCCCGCCATTCAGGACGTAAGGAGCCTGGCCGACCATCTTCCGGTTGGAATTAGTGAGCGAGCCGGTGCCGGGATCCAGCCGGATCTCGGACCGCATGATGGTCGCGTTGGCGAACACGGTAAGGGTGGGAAGCCCGAGACCCAGCGCGTCGAGCCCTTGACGCGCTTCCAGCTCGATGCCGTAGTTGTCGGCTCCGCGGGCGTTCACGTACTGAATGATTCGCTCTCCCGAGGTGCCGTTGTAGATCCGCTCGATCGGTCGCGTGAATTGTTTGGCGAAGACCGCCGCGCTCAGGATCGCGCCGCCGCGCGGATACCACTCCCACCGCAGGTCGAAATTGCGGACCAGGGCGCGCTTCAGGTTCGCATTCCCCTGCACGTTGTCGCCCCCGATCACTTCGCGGAACAGAATGGGTGACAGCTCCCGGTACTCGGGTCGCGAAAGGGTTTGCGTCGCCGAGCCACGCAGGTTGGTGTTGGCTCCCAGGTGATAGGTCAGCGCCAGTGAAGGAAGCACGTCGCTGTAGCGCGGGCGGGCCAGGGAGGGCTCGCCGGCCGTCGAGAGCGAGCTCACCGCGACGTCCGAATGCTCGACGCGGGCCCCGGCGACCAGCTCCAGCGCTTGGCCCAGCTCGACGGTGACCATCCCATACCCTGCGACCAGGTTGTCGTGCGCGCTGTACGAGCCACCCGCGGCGAGTGGGACCAGGCGGAAATTGGCGTCCGCTCCGCTGGTGAATCGGCCATCGAAAAGCTCTTCGGCCGAAAGCCCGCGATCGGGGTCGCCCAGGGGCCGGATCAGCGAGATCGAATACGAGCGATTGGTCGCGTCCCGATTAGTGCGTCGATAGAGCCCGCCGATCTGGACAAAACGGGCACTCGGCGTCTCGCCCAGGCCGAAGCGCCAGCTTGCGGTGGCCTCGACCGCGCGTTCGCTCAGCTCCGCGAAGGTGCGAACCGCCCCCTCGTTCGAGAAGCCGAACCACGACGGCGTCCCGCTCGAAGTTTCATATACGAGTTCGGAGCGGTCCGGTTCATGGCGCCGCACCCCGGAAACGTTGATGCCCAGGTCGATGAAATGGCGGGCCGCGATCTCGTGGTGCACGCCGAGCTGGCTGGAGAAGATGCCGCGCTCGACGTAACGCAGCCGCTCGATCTGCAGCGGCAGGGCGAGGTTCTCCGAGCTGCCGGTCTCGAAGCGCCCCTCGTTATCCATGGTGCGGTTGTAGGTGCTGTTGAGCAGGACCTTGCTGTGCTGCCCCACGTTGGTGCTGAAATTCGCGATGCCGCCCCAGAGCGCGCTTGAGCGTCCTGTGCTCCCGTCGAAGCGGTCCAGCTCCCGGACCTCCCCTCCTGTCACGGCGGGCGGCTGGGCAATGGCCCGATGCTCGTGCGTCCGAATCTCCTGGGTGTAGGAATAGCTGCCTGACAACAGATAGCTCAGCCCGGTTCCGCCGGTCGGCAGCGCTCCCCCCAGCGACAGGCCGATACCCGCGTTGGGCGATCCGCTCCGCTGTCGGGCCGACCAGACGTTCCGGAAGGAATTGATCAAGCTGTTGTTTTGCACCGCCGGTAGCTGCTGGGTGAAGTCGGCCGTGGTGATCGCGGCGGGCACCCGGCGCGCCGAGGAGCCTAAAGCGATCCAGTCGCGGCCGGTCGCGGGGGCAAAGGCCGTATGTTTTCCGGTGACCGCATCATTGAAGCCCGTGCTGATGGAGAACCCCAGGTACCGGCGCCCGTAGAACTCGCGGGTCTTGATGTTGACGGCCCCCCCGGCAAAATCCCCGGCCTGGTCGGGCGTGAACGTCTTGGAGGTGACGATCTCGCTCAGCAGTGCGGAGGGAAACAGGTCGAGGGGAACGACTTTGCGCTCGGGCTCCGGAGAGGGAATCCGTGCGCCGTTCAGCGAAGCCTGGGTGTAACGGTCGCCCAGACCCCGCATGTTGAGGTACTTCCCGTCCTGCACCGTCGCCCCGCTCATCCGCTGCAGCGCCGCTGCGGCATCCCCGTCCGGCGAGCGGCTGATCTGCTCCGCCGAGATGGCATTGACGACTCCGACGCTGTAGCGCTGCTCATCGAACGCGGAATTGACCGAGCCCTGCTCAGCCTCCGCGGTCACCGAGATTTCCTCCAGCTGCGCCGCCTGAGCCAGCAGGGAAATGTCCTGGGTGGTGACCTCGCCGGCCAGGGCCACCAGTCCCGTGACCGACTTGGCCGCGTAGCCGATGGCGGCCACCCGCAGGGTCACCGGTCCAGCGGGCACCTCCGTCAGCTGATACCGTCCATCGCTCCGGGTGGTGGTCGAAAGCGCGGTCCCCACCACCACCACCCGCGCGTTGCCGAGCGGAAGCCCTCCCTCGCCGTCCACGACCCTCCCGACGATTCGGGCGGTGCCCTGGCCCAGCAGAGCCGCCGGAAGCAGCAGGAGACCGCAGGTGATCGCGGGTCGGCGCAACGCCCGTACTCGCATGGAAAGACCCCTCCGGTTCGGCGTGAGTCGGGCCGCGCTTCGCCGCGCGGCGAACGCCCCCGAATTGCGCCGGAAGGATGGCTGGGCTCGGCGACGATCTTGTCACGCCGGCCGCAACGGAATTGTCACGAAACAACGACGGAGGGATTACAACGTGAGGCTAGCGGAACAGCCGCGGCACCGCGTAGATCAACAGCCCCACCAGCCCGCCCACCAGCGTCCCGTTGATCCGCACGAACTGGAGGTCCCGGCCCACCGCGAGCTCCATCCGCCGCGAAGTGGCTTCGGCGTCCCAGCGGGCCACGGTCTGCGCGATCAGGTCGGCCACCTCGTGGCGATGCTGCTCGATCACGTCCACGATCAGCCCGATGCCGAATTCCTCCAGCTCCTCGAGCTGCTCCCGGTTTTCCAGCAGAGTCTTCCCGAACGCGCTCAGGCCTCGCGCCAGCGGGCCGGGCTCGCTCCCCTCGCTGCGAGTGGCGTAGCCGGTCACCGCTTTCCGCGTCGAGTCCCAGACCCAGGAGGTGAACTCGGCGATCGCCGCCTCCGACAGCCATTCATCCTTGAGTGCCTCGGCGCGGGCCCCCGCCTCCGGAGAATGCTGCAGCCGCTCCACGAAATCGTTGAGGGCCTGGTTGAACTTGGCGCGCACCGGATGGCCGGGGTCGGCGCTGATGTCGTGCAGCAATTGCTCGGTGGCGGCGACGATCCGCTGATAGATCCGCTCGTCGATGGTCCCCGGCATCCACCACGGCGTGGCCGCTTTGACCCGCTGGCGGATCAGCGCCCGGTTCTCCTTGACCGCCTGCGCCGCGAGCTTGATGGTCTGGTTGAGCAGCTCCTGGTGCCGGTCACCCGCCACCACCAGCGCCAGGGTCTTGCCTAACACGGGAGCCACCCGCGTCGCCCGGATCCGGTCCACCGCGCTCTGCTGGATCAGCTCCCGGATCTTGTCGTCGGGCAGCGCTTCCAGCGTCTTGGCCAGGCCGCTCGCCACCTGCGCCGCGATGCGCTGGCCGTTTTCCGGCTGGCTGAGCCAGCCCATCACCCGCTCGGCGAGGTGCATCCCCCGCAGCTTGGCCGAGACGGCTTCGCGCGCCAGGAAGTGCTGCTGCACGAAGTTGCCGATGATCTTGCCGATCCGGTCCTTTTGCCGGCCGATGATCGCCGTGTGCGGGATCGGGATGCCCAGCGGATGGCGGAACAGCGCGGTCACCGCGAACCAGTCGGCCAGGCCGCCCACCACCGACGCTTCCGCGGTGGCGCGCAGGTAGCCCAGCCAGGGATAGCGCGGCTCGAAGATGCCGGCGGTGATGAAAGTGACGACGGCGAGCACCAGCAACCCGGTCGCCTTGCGCTTCATGGCGTCGAGCTGCGCCTGGCGCGCGACGTCGTCGGGGCGCGGCGCGAAGGGGCTCGGTCCGCTCACTCGGTTACTCCACGGTCTTGTGGAAGCGTTGCACGCTCAGCCCGATCAGGACGATCGAGAAACCCACCAAGGCGACCATTTCCCTCCAGAACGATTCCAGCCCGGTGCCCCGCAGCAGGATGTCGCGCAGCACCCGCAGAAAATAGGTCAGCGGTAGCGCGGCACCGATCCACTGTGCCAGCGGCGGCATCGCCTCGCGCGGAAACATGAAGCCGGAGAGCAGGATGTTCGGCAACAGAAAGAGAAAGCCGAGTTGCATCGCCTGGGCCTGGGTCTTCACCAGCGTCGACAGGAACAGCCCGATCGCCAGGCTGGCCACGATGAACGGCAGCGCTACGGTGTAGAGCAGCGCCACGCTGCCCCGCACCGGCACGTGGAACAGCAGCCGCCCCAGCAGCAGGATGACGCTGATCTGGATGTAGCCCACCAGCAGAAAGGGGACGATCTTGCCGAGCATCAGGCTGGTCTTCCCGATCGGGGTCACCACCAGCTGCTCCAGCGTGCCGCGCTCCCGCTCCCGCACGATTGCGATGCTCGCGATCACTACCATCGTCATGGACAGCAGCACCCCGATGATCCCGGGCACGATGTAGACCGCGCTGCGCAGCGCCGGGTTGTATAGCGGCCGCACCCGGAGGTCAATCGCGCCGGCCAGCCCCGCGCCGCTGATCGCCGACGAAGAGGCCAGCGGATCCGCCGCGTCGATCAGCACTTGAGCGGGTGCGCTG
>DATCWE010000202.1:0-7597 GCA_036566495.1 Gemmatimonadales bacterium
CGCGCCGAGGCACGCGCCAGCAGCACGTTGGCCACGTTGGCACTCGCGATCAACAGGACCAGCAGGCCCAGGACCAGCAGCAGCGCCAGGAACCCCGTTGCCGGCAACACCATTTGCGCTGGCAGGGGCGAATAGGACCGCACGTCGATCTTGCGATCGTACGTGGCGCCCGTAGAGCGCCCCAGCCGGGTCGCGACGTCCGACAGCGCCGCGGCGGCCGCCGCGCGCCGGGTCTTCCCCTCCAATCGCCCGACCAGCTCCAGCCAGGTGTTCTGCCGGCTCTCCAGCAACCGCTTGTTGGAGGACAACACGGGATTCAGCGCGACCGGAACCCAGATCGACGCATCCAGCGCCGCGACGTGGCCGCGGAATCCTTTCTCCGTGACGCCCACGATGGTAAAGGGTTCCCCGTTGAGCAACACGCGGCGCCCGACGATTGCGGAGTCTCCCGCAAAACCCCTCTGCCATTCGGAATGGCTGATCACGGCGACATGGGCGCCGCCGATGCCCGCGTCATCTTCGGGCAGCAAGAGCCGGCCCACCGCGGGGCGCGCGCCCAGCAGGTGGAAATAGTTGGCCGAGACCAGCATCGCGAGCTGCAGGCGCGGCTCGCCGCCGGTGGAAAGACTCGCCGGTTTTCCAGAAAACGCGGCCAGCTCGGCGAGGCCGCTCTTGGCCGCGGCCAGATCGCGATAGTCGAGATAAGAAAAGGAGTGGAAGCTGGAGCCGTCTTCGCTCATCGCGTGCACCGTCACCAGGCGGTCCGGATCGCTGACCCCCGCCGGCGGGCGCAGCAGCAGCGCATTGGCCGCGCTGAAGATGGTGGTCGTCGCCCCGATGCCGAGTGCGATGGTGAGCGCGGTGACCAGCGTGGCGGTCGGCGCCACCCGAAAGGAGCGCAACGCGTAGCGAAGATCCTGAAAGAAGTTGTCCATCCTGGTCGCTCTCCGGCCGGTGGGTTGGAATGCGGTGCGCTCCGCCCACCACTCAGGCGGCGCCGAGCCAACAAAATCGAGCAACAGCATCGTGGCCAACCGGATTCGCGCGGTAGGACCGGCACGCCGAGCCCGAGCCCAGCTCTCCCGAAAAGACTCGAGCAGCTCGCGCTCCGCTTCCCGGCGGAAGCGCCTGGGATAGCAGGTGAGCAGCAGTCGATAGATGCCGGTGGCTATATCCACGAGTGGATATACGTCGGCGCTGCTGGCCATGTTTCAAATGGAATCACTTGACCGGTGATCGGGCGGAGTTACCTTAATAACCGAATAAAAACCGAAACGAATCTCACTGGTCACCCATGTGAAATCCATCCTGTTCGTCGATCCCCCAGCCTTCTGCACCACCGTGGAGCGATTGGCGGCGCCCGCGCTACGAAGCCGGCCCATCGCGGTGGCACCACCCGGGGCGGATCGCGCGACGGTGCTGGCGCTCTCTTCCGAGGCGCAGGCGGCGGGAATTACGCGGGGCATGCTGGTGCGGCGGGCCCGCAAGCTCTGCCCCGACCTGGTGCTGCTGCCCCCCAATCCGCGGCTCTATGCCCGCGCTTCCCGCGCGCTGGGAGAGATTCTTCGGGTCTACGCCCCGGTCATCGAGCCACGCTGGTACGGCCATGCTTTTCTCGATCTCACGGGTACCGAGCGGCTTTTCGGCCCGGCGATCGATGTCGCCGAACGGATCCGGCGGGAAGCGCGGGAACGGCTGCGGTTGCCGCTCATGGTCGGGATCGCCGTGAACAAGCTGGTCTCCGAGGCGGCGACCCGCATCGGTCGGACCAGCGGACAGATCTATCCGACTCTTTTCGTCCCCGGCGGTGGTGAGGCTCCTTTCCTCGCGCCGCACCTGGTGGGCGTGCTGCCCGAAGTCCCCGACGATATCCGGCTGCGGCTGGATGAATACCAACTCGAGCGGATCGGGCAGGTGGCTGTCATCGGCGAGAGCGAGCTGTGCGCCGTTTTCGGAAGCCGCGGACGGCTGCTGTGCGCCCAGGCTCGCGGCATCGATGCCCGGCCGGTCCTGCCTCCCGAGGTCAAAGCCGAGTACCGCCTGGCGCATACCCTGGGCACCGACACCAACGACCTCGCCGTGCTGCATCCGTTGCTGCAACGGCTGACTGCGGCGCTGGGGCAACGGCTCAGGCAGCGAGGGCTCGCGGCGCGGCGGCTGGAGGTCCAGGTGGAGTTCGCCGATTACACGGGGGCCGGGCGGGGCGTTCCCCTCGCGGAGCAGCCGCTCGATCAGGAGCTCTGGAACGCCGCCAAGCATGCGCTCGCCCTCGCGATGTCGCGGCGGATCGCGGTGCGCACGGTGACGGTCACTGCCGACCGGCTGGTCGAAGCTAACGCGCAGCTGGAGCTGTGGGACCAAGCGGCTGGCGCCGGAACGGAGCGGGGACCGGCGCTGCAGAGGGCACTGGACCGCATCAGAGCGGTGAAAGGTGAACCATTTTCCGTTCACTCTTCACGGCAGCTTACGGCCGAACGCCCCTGCGCCCCCCAGCCGCTCGAAGTGCCGCCAGGCCGCGAGTCCGATGTCGGCAATCGCCTGCTCCGCGGCGCGCTCGTCGCCCGAGTAGGTGATCATCACCGCGATGGCAAAGGGCCGGTTGGGCGCGAAGCCGATACCGGCATCCACCCGCACGCCCTCGAGCCAGCCGGGTTTGCTGGCCATGCGCGCCTGCTCGGGAAGCAGGCGGGGCAGGTAGCGCTCCTTGGGCGTCGCGAGGACCCGGAAAAAATCGTCGCGGAGCGCTCCGGACAGCACCCGGGTGCCCCACAGGGCCTCGAGCAGCGCGACGAGCTCCCGCGCCGAGGCGGTGTTCTCGCGCCCGGCGCGCGCCGCGGCAAGATCGAGCATGCGGCGGCGCAGCCGGGTCGCTTTCAGTCCCAGCGAATCGAGCAGGGTATTGACCCGCTCCATCCCGATGCGGCGGATCAGCACATTGGTCGCGCCATTGTCGCTCACCCCGACCATCAGCGTCGCCAGATCCCGGTTGGTCAGCCGGGTGACGCCGGGCGTGAGGCCCGCCAGCAGGTCGCTGCCCGGCACGACATCGGCGCTGTCGACGAGATAAGGATCGGACAGCCGGACACCCCCGGCCGCCTCCTGGCGGTAGAGCTCCGCCAGGACGGCAATCTTGATGGTGCTCGCGGTCGGCATCACCTCGTCGGCGTGCAACAGAATCATGCGGCCATCGGTCAGGTCCTTGATGGCCACCGCAAGCACGCCATCGAGCCGAGCATCGAGCTCGGCGATGCTGCGCTCGAGCTTGCTCCAGAGCACCGCCGCCTTCTCGGCGCCAGGAGCCCGGGAAGATGGCGCAGCCTGCCCGGCGAGCGGGGCGGCAAGCAGGAGCGGCGAGGCGAGGACCGCGGCCAGGATTCGCATGACGACTCCTACCAGGCGAGGACGAGCTTGCCGACGCCCACGTTGCGTTCCATCGCGCTGTGCGCGACCGCGACGTCGGCCATGGGGAACACCGCATGAACCACCGGGCGCAGCGCCCCGGGGCGCCAGGAGGGGTGATCCGCGCTCCGGAGCGGCTCCTCGGTCGCCACGTGGAGCCCGAACAGCGGCAGTATCTGCGCGCGAAACTCGGCGGCCAGCGCCGCGCGCTCTTCGGGCCCGCGGGTACGCATCACGGTCCCGATGATTTCCAGTCGCTTGCGGAGTATCACGTCGAGATTGGCCTCTTGCACCCGCGGTCCCTGCAGAAAACCCAGCATCACCAGCCGTCCGCGCGGAGCCAGCACGGCAAGATTGTCCTGGAACGCGGGTCCACCCAGCACATCGAGGACCACATCGACCGGCGTCGGCACCTGCTCCCGGAAGGGCCGGACGGCGGTATCGATCCCCAGGTCGAGGCCGAGCGAGGTGAGCTGCGCAAATTTCGAGGCGGTGCGCGAGGTCCCCAGCACGCTGGCGCCGATTGCTTTGGCCAGCTGGATGGCGGCGGTGCCGACTCCACTCCCCACGGCGTGAATCAGCACCCGCTCGCCGCGCTGCAGGCGCCCGCGCATCGTAAGCGCATCATGAGCGGTCAGAAACGCTTCGGGAATCGCGGCGGCGTCGGCCCACGGCATCCCGGGGGGTACCGGCAGCGCTTCCGCCTCCGACACCACCACGAACTCCGCATGCGCTCCGCCGCCCACCAGCCCCATGACGCGGTCACCCTGCTTCCAGCGGCTGACGCCCGCGCCGAGCGCCTCGACTTCCCCGGCGTATTCCAGTCCGGGAATGTCCGCCGGCCAGCCCGGCGGCGCAGGGTAGGACCCTTTGCGCTGGAGCAGGTCCGCGCGGTTGAGTCCGGCGGCGTGGACCCGGATCCGCAGCTGGTGAGCGCCCGGAGTGGGATCGGGCACCTCGCGGAGGGCCAGCACCTCGGGGCCGCCGGCAGCGGTATGAACGATGGCGCGCATATGGGCATGAACGGTCAACGGTCGGCGCTCGACAGTCAACCAACCCTTCCCTAGGAGGCACCCCCATGGACCCCCGTGTCGCTCCCCTGGCCGAGACGGTTCGGCTCAACACCCGGCTCTTCGGCAACTGTCTCGACGGCCTGTCCGACCAGCAGGCGCGGGTCCGGCCCTCGAGCGCGACCAACAATGCCGCCTACATCGCCGCGCATCTGGTCGAGTCGCGCCACTACATCCTCACGACGCTGGGGGCAGAACGGCCCAACCCGCTGGACCGTTACACGGGAAGCTGGAAAAGCATCGAGGAGCTGACGGAATGGCCCTCCCTCGAGGAAACCCGGACCGCGTGGAGTGCGGTGAGCGAAGCGCTGGGCCAGCGGCTGGGAAACATCGGCACTCCCGAGCTCGACGCGCCGATCACGACCCAGCTGCCGCTGGAGACCAAGACCGTGCTTGGCATGCTCACCTTCCTGGTACAGCACGACAGTTACCACCTGGGACAGCTCTCGCTGCTCCGGAAAGCCGCCGGACTGCCCGCGATGAGTTACTCCTGAGCGGGTGGCGGGGGTCGCGTGTTTGTTCATCTGCACACCCACTCCTGGTTTTCCCTGGGGAGCGGCCCCAGCAGTCCGGAGGTCCTGATCGAAGCGGCGGCGGCCCACGGCTTCGACACTCTGGCCTGCACCGACACCAACGCGGTGTACGGCGCGGTCGAGTTCCAGCGCGCCGCCGAAGCCACCGGCATCCGCCCCATTCTGGGTGCGCAGCTGGTGCTGGAGGATGAGGAGTGCGTGGCCCTGGCAACGGATGCGCAGGGCTGGGCAGCGCTGTGCCGGGCGATCAGCGCGCTGCACTGGCGGGAAGTCGGGAAGGCCTCTGCCGACCTCCCGAGCTACCGGCTTTCCGACCTCGCGCACGACCGGGCCGGGCTCCTGCTGCTTTCTGCCTCCCTGCCTTTTCTCGAGCGGGTGGTCCAGCAGAGCGGGAGCACCGATGTCTACGCCGAGCTGCGCCCCGGCAAGCAGCGTCACGCCGTGCTCGCGGCGGCGCGGCGGCTGGGCGTGCTTCCGGTCGCGACGAATGGAGTGAGGTATGCGCACCCCGAGGACTGGAGCCGGCACCGGCTGCTGGTGGCGATTGCGAACAATGCGACGCTGTCGCAAGTGGGGCGGACGGACGACGCTGCCTGGCTCAAGCCCGCCCCCGAGCTGGCCCGCCACTTCCCCGATGTCCCCGAGGCGCTCGACCGCGCCGGCGAGCTGGCCGAACGCTGCCGCTACCGGATCCCCATCGGGAGGCGCATCGTGCCGCCGCGGTTTGCCGAAGCGGCGGACGCCTTCGCGCGGCTGCGGGCGCTGGCGTACGAGGGCGCGCTGCGGCGCTACGGCACCATCGCGCCGATCACTCGCGACCGGCTGGAGCACGAGCTCGCCATCATCGGCATGAAGGGATTCGCCGACTACTTCCTGGTGGTGCGGGACATCGTCGCGAACGGCCCGACTCATTGCGGCCGCGGCTCGGTGGCCAACTCCGTGGTCTCCTATTGTCTCGGCATCACCCACGTCGAGCCGCTGGGCGCCGGCCTGCTGTTCGAGCGTTTTCTGAATCCGGAGCGGAAGGACCCGCCCGACATCGACCTCGATTTCCCCTGGGACGAGCGGGATCACATCCTGGCCTACGTATTCAAACGCTACCCGCGGCCGCGTGCGGCCATGGTGGCCAATCACAACACCTTCAAGCTGCGCGGCGCGCTGCGCGAAGTGGCCAAGGTGCATGGGCGTCCCGCCGGCGAGATCCGCGAGGTGACCCGCCGGATTCCCTGGTACAGCGACGCCGTGCCGATCGAGCAGCTGCTGCAGGAGCACCCGAACTTCCGCGGGCTCGACCTGCCGGAGAGCTGGGGCGAGCTGGCCCGGGTCGCGACGCCGCTGGTCGGCACGCCGCGCCATCTCTCGCTCCACCCCGGCGGCGTGGTGATCGTGCCGGGCGCGCTCACCGATTACGTGCCCATCGAGCCGGCGGTGAAGCGGCTCGACGGATCCCCCGAGCTGACCGTGCCGGTCATCCAGTTCGAGAAGGACGGCGCCGAAGACGCCGGCCTGGTGAAGATCGACCTGCTGGGCAACCGGTCCCTCGCGGTCATCCGCGACGGCATCGCGGCGGTGGCGCGCAACACCGGGCGCCGGCTCGACTATACCAGCGCGGAAGCGGGCGAGGATCCCGACACCCGGGAACTCTTTCGCTGCGGCCGCACCATGGGCGTGTTCTACACCGAATCGCCGGCTTCCCGGCTGCTGTGCCAGAAAAGCCAGGCGGAGAGCTTCGAGCTGCTGGTGCTCAACACCAGCATCATCCGTCCCGCCTCGAACCGTTTCATCCGCAGCTACCTCGAGCGGCTGCACGGGGCGGCCTACACGCCGCTCGATCCCTCGCTGCGCGACACCCTGTCCGAGACGTTCGGCGTGATGGTCTACCAGGAAGACGTCGTCAACGTCAGCGCCAGCTTCGCGGGAATGCCGCTCGCGGCGGGCGACGGCTTGCGCAAGGCGCTCTCCAAGAAGCGGCCCGTCAAGGCGCTGGCGTCCTACGCGGAGGAATTCTTCCGGGGCGCGGCGGCGCTGGGGCGCACTCCCGAAATCGCCCAGCAGGTCTGGGACATGGTGATGAGCTTTGCCGGCTACAGTTTCTGCAAAGGCCACTCCTGCTCCTACATCCAGGTGGCGCAGCAGTCATGCTACCTGCGGGCGCACTACCCGGCGGAGTTCTTCGCCGCGGTGCTCGCCAACGGCGGCGGGTTCTACGCGCCGTTCGCGTACGTCGCGGAAGCGCGCCGGGCGGGGGTCCAGATCCTGCCGCCGGACGTCAATGCGAGCGCCGAGCGGACGACCGGGAAGGAGGGGGCCATCCGGATCGGATTCCAGTTCGTGAAGGGGCTCAGCGCGGACGCGGTGGAACGGATCATCGGCGGACGGGCGGATGGTTATCGCAGCTTCTCTGATTTCCGCGCGCGCACCGGGCTGCGGAGCGACGACGTCCGGCTGCTGGTAAAGGTCGGCGCGCTGGACTCCATCGCGCACGGGATGACGCGGCCGGAGCTGCTCTGGAAGACGGACGCTGCGGACGGGGCGGACAGTGGGGACCGCGGATTCCTGGCCTCACTGACCGCCCCGTCCGCAGCGTCCGTCCGC
>DATCWE010000404.1:0-2815 GCA_036566495.1 Gemmatimonadales bacterium
CCGGACGATTCGGCCCACCGACCAGCTCGGCGCCGCCGGCGCGCAGCTTCGGTCCCGACGCCAAGCCCTCGACCGGTGACGGGCGCAAGAAGGGCAAGAAGAGCCGCAAGAACTACGTCGACCAGGACGCGGTGCAGGCCAATATCCTGAAGACCCTCCAGGGCATGAAGGGTGGAGCGCGCGGCAAGCGGCGCTCCGACGAGCCCAGCTACCGCGACCTGATCGCCAGCCGAACCGCCGAGGAAAAAGAGCGCGAGAAGACCCGCATCCGGGTCAACGAGTTCATCTCGGTGGCCGAGCTGGCCGAGCAAATGAAGATTCCCGCGACGCAAATCGTCCAGTTCGCGTTCAAGGAGCTGGGCCTGATGGTGACGGTCAACCAGCGGCTCGACTTCGACCAGATCGAGCTGATCGCGTCGGAGTTCGGCTTCCAGGCCGTGCGGGAAGACGAGTATGCCGCCGAGCTGACGGCGGCGCCCGTCGAGGACAAGGCGGAAGACCTGGTGCCGCGTCCCCCGATCGTGACCATCATGGGTCACGTCGACCACGGCAAGACGTCGTTGCTCGACTATGTCCGCAAAGCCAACGTCGTCGCGGGCGAGGCGGGCGGGATCACGCAGCACATCGGCGCGTACCACGTCTCGCTGCCCAACGCGAAGGAAATCACTTTCCTCGACACCCCGGGCCACGAGGCCTTTACCGCCATGCGCGCCCGGGGCGCCCAGGTCACCGACATCGTCGTGCTGGTCATCGCGGCGGACGACCAAGTCATGCCGCAGACCGTCGAAGCCATCAGCCACGCCAAGAACGCCGGCGTGCCGCTGGTGGTGGCCATCAACAAGATCGATCTGCCCACCGCCAACATCGCCAAGGTCAAGCAGGACCTGCTGCAGCACAACGTGGTGCTGGAGGAGTTCGGCGGCAACGTGCTCTCCACCCAGATCTCGGCCAAAAAGGGCACCGGCGTGGACGAGCTGCTGGAGAAGGTGCTGCTGCAGGCCGAGCTGCTCGATCTCAAGGCCAACGCGGCGGGACCGGCGCACGGGACCGTGCTGGAGGCGACGCTGGATCCCGGCAAGGGACCGCTCGCCACCGTGCTGGTCCAGCGCGGCACGCTGCACCAGGGCGACAATTTCATTTGCGGCAAGTTCTCCGGGCGCGTGCGTGCGATGAGCGACGAGCGCGGCAAGCCGGTCAAGGAAGTCGGGCCCTCGATGCCGGTGCAGATCCTCGGCTTTGAAGGCGTGCCGGCCGCGGGAGACACCTTCCTCGTGGTCGCCGACGCCAACGAGGCGCGGGAAATCGCGCAGAAGCGCCAGCGGCTGGAGCGCGAAGCGCAGAACCGGCGCGGCGCGCGGGGCGGCACGCTGGAGGACTTCAGCCGGGCCCTCAAGGAAGGCCAGGTCACCCAGCTCAAGATCATCATCAAGGCCGACCAGGGCGGACCCGCCGAAGCGCTGGCCGACGCGCTGGCCCAGCTCAGTACCAGCGAAGTGCGGGTCGAGGTGGTCCATCGTGGCGTCGGCGCGATCACCGAGAGCGACGTGCTGCTCGCCAAAGCCTCGGGCGCGATCGTCCTCGGCTTCCACGTGCGGCCCGACGCCAATGCGCGGACCACGGCGGAGCGCGAGGGCGTCGACGTGCGGACCTACCGGATCATCTACGAGGCCGTCGAGGACGTCCGCACCGCGCTCGAAGGCCTGCTCAAGCCGGAGCAGCGCGAGTCGGTGCTGGGCGACGCGGAAGTGCTGCAGACCTTCAAGGTCAGCAAGGTGGGCACCATCGCCGGGTGCATGGTGCGTTCCGGGGTCATCCAGCGCACCGCGAAGGTGCGGGTAGTGCGCGACGGCACCCTGGTCTACACCGGCGGCATCTCGAGCCTCAAGCGCTTCAAGGACGACGTGAAGGAAGTGCGCGAAGGGCTGGAATGCGGTATCGGCGTGGAGAACTTCAACGACCTCAAGGTCGGCGACCGGATCGAAGCCTTCCGGATCGAAGAGGTCAAGCGCACCCTGCAGCCCGCCGCGGGAGCGGCGGGATGAGCGGGGGCACGCCGTGCGCGGAGCCTCGAGACGCCGTCCGGAGCAGGTGGCGGAGATCGTCCGCCAGGTGCTGGCGGAGGCCATCACCCGTGAGGTCCGGGACCCCCGGGTAGGGCTGATCACCCTCACGCGGGTGACGGTGAGCGGCGATCTCTCGCACGCGCAGGTGTACGTAATGGCGCCCGGCGACGAAGAGGCCCGGCTGCGTGCCCTCGACGGCCTGCGCAGCGCCGCGGGCTTCCTGCGGAGCCGGATCGCCAAGGCGCTGGCGACGCGGACGATTCCCGAGCTGCACTTCGAGCTCGACCGCGGATTGGAGCACGCCGCGCGCATCAACGCCGTGCTGGCCGATCTCAAGCGGGAGGCGGAGGACTGATCGGCGCGCTGCTGGTGGACAAGCCGGAGGGGCCCACCTCCCACGACGTGGTGGCGCGCGCCCGCCGGCTGTTCGGCACCCGGGCGATCGGGCATACCGGGACCCTGGACCCCTTCGCAACGGGCTTACTGGTGCTGGTCTTCGGCGGAGCGACCCGGCTGGCGCGCTGGGCGGAGCGACACCGGAAGCGCTACCGCGCGGTGATCCGACTGGGGATGACCACCGACACCGATGACTGCACGGGTACGGTGCTGGTGGATCGCGGGACGCTGGAGTGGCCGGCGCGAGCGCTGGTGACCGCGGCGCTCGAGGGGCTGACTGGTCCGCTGGAGCAGCGGCCCCCCGCGTATTCGGCCAAGCGGGTCGCCGGCGAGCGCAGCCACCGGCTGGCCCGGCG
>DATCWE010000420.1:0-8494 GCA_036566495.1 Gemmatimonadales bacterium
CCGGGGGGGCCGCCGCCGGGCGCCCGGGGGCCAGCGCGGAGCCGCCGAACATGCGGGTTAGCCCCACGTCCAGTGTCTCCTCCATCACCACCTGGTTCTGGTACGCCACCACCACCCGCTTGAGCTCCGGGATGCGGCCGCCCTCCGCCTGGAGATAGAGCGGCTGCACGTAGAGCAGCGACTGCTCGATCGGGATCACCAGCAGGTCGCCCCAGACCACCTTGGAGCCGCGCTGGTCCCACAGCGAGACCTGCCGGGACACCTCGGTGTCCTGGTTGATGCGATTCTCGATCTGCAGCGGCCCGAACACCAGGCTCTGCCGGGAGAGCCGGTACACCCGCAGCTTGCCGTAGGCCGCGCCGTCGTTCCGCGCCACCATCCAGGCGGCGAGGTTATCCTTGCCGCGCGGCGTGAAGGGCACCATGTACACGAACTCGGCCTGTTTTTCCTCGGGCAGCCGCATGATGATGTGGCGCATGAACGGCACCGCGGCGCTCGCTTCGGTGATCGCCGGGATCTGCCACTGGTCCTCCCGGTGGTAGAAGTCCTCCGGCGCCTCCATGTGATAGGTGGTGTAGAGGCCGGCCTGGGTGCGGTAGAGATCGTCGGGATAGCGCAGGTGGGCGCGCAGGTCCGCAGACATGCTGTCGAGCGGCAGAAACACGCCGGGAAACACCCGCGCCCAGGTGCGGATCAGCGGATCGGCCGGCGCGCTGACGTAGGCGGCCAGGGTGCCGTCGTAGGCGTCGATCACCAGCTTGACGCTGTTGCGCATGTAGCTGGTGCCGTCGGAAAGCCGCGCGGCGTAGGGATAGCCGTCCGACGCCGTGTAGGCGTCCAGGATCCAGCGCAGCCGCCCGGCGTCGGTCACCACGAGATAGGGATCGCGGTCGAAGCGCAGGAAGGGCAGCGCGCGCCCGGCCCGCTGGGCGATGTTGCGGTAGTAGAGCATCCGGCTGGCGCTGCCGATGTCTCCCGACAGCAGCAGCTTGGAGGAGCCGAAGCTCACCGCGAGCACCAGTCGGCGCCACAGGTTGCCCACCCGGACGCCGCCGCTGCCCTGGTAGGACGCGTAGACGTTGGTCTCGCCCGAGGGGCGGTCGAACTCGCGCTGCTTCGTGCCGGTGAAGACGAAGTCGCTGGTCAGCTCGCCGTAGTACAGCTCGGGCCGGGTAATCTTCAGGGAGACGGTAGAGACCGGCGGCAGGTCGCGCACGAAGAGCACCGGCAGCCCCTCGCTGGTCACCTGGTTCACCGGCCCCAGCGTCAGCCCCATCCCGTGGGTGAAGGTGAGGTGCTCGTTGATGAAGCTGCGGGTCGGCAGCGAGGCGGGGTTCAGCTCGCGGGGCGACAGCAGCACCTGGCGGTACTTCCCGTCGATCCAGTAGCGGTCGTCGTCCACCGAGACGAAGTCGTAATAAGTGCGGATCTCCTGCAGCTGGCCGAAGGTCTGCAGCAGCGGCTCGCGGTCCCACAGCCGCACGTTCTCGATGGTGGGGCCGTTGGCGCGGATGTCGGCCAGGCTCAGGCTGGCCTCGCCGTTGAGCTCCCGGGTCTCCACGCTGTCGATGCCCCACGCCGCGCGGGTCGCGGCGATGTGATGCTTCAGATAGGGCGTCTCCCGGGTCAGCTCGGTCGGCGCCACCACCAGCTTCTGCAGCAGGAGCGGGAATAACCCGCGTCCGACCAGCCCGATCAGCGCGTAGCCGCCCACCGCCCAGAGAGCGCTGCGCCACAGCTGCTTGCGCACCCCGCCGGCCAGCACCAGCCCGGCGCCCACCAGCGCGACCAGCGCACTGATCCGCAGCGCCGGCAGCCGGGCGTGCAGGTCGGTGTAGCTGGCGCCCACGAACGGGCCGGTGGTGGAATAGAGCAGCTGCGGGATTTCCACCAGCCAGAGCCGGGCCGCGGCGAGCAGGAACCAGAGCGCCAGCAGCACGGCCAGGTGCAGGCCCGCCGCGGGCTGGAAGCGCAGCCGCGGCCGCCGCGGGCTCAGGATCAGGTCGCCGCGCAGCAGGTAGATCGGCAGCAGCAGCAGCAGCGAAAGGGTGACCAGCCCGGAGAGCACGCCGAGCAGGGCGGAAAGGCCCGGCAGGGTGAAGACGTAGAAGCCGATGTCGCGGGCGAAGACCGGGTCACGGAGGCCGAAGGGCGTCGCGTAGAGCATGCGGAGCAGGATGCTCCAGGCGGAGGCCACGCCTAACCCGGCCAGCAGCCCGAACGCCAGCGTCACCGGCAGGGTGAGCCGTTGCAGCACCGCGGGCAGATTGAAGTTGGGAATGCCCTGGCCGAGCTGGAGCACCATGGGGTGGACCACCAGGCCGCGCTGCGCGATCCGGAGGTTCAGGTAGAGCACCAGCGTGGTGAGTCCGCCGCCCAGCAGGAACAGCAGCGTCCGGGCGGTCAGCTCGCGCGAGAAGACCGTCTGGTAGCCGATCTCCTGGAACCACCACCAGTCGGTCAGGTAGCGGCTGGAGGCCGGGAAGAGCAGCAGCGCGACGGCCAGGGTCGCGACGACCAGCAGGACGATGCGGCGGCGGTTCACGGGATCCTCATACGGCTGAGGATCGCGGGTCTTGGGGGGAAGTCAAGTCCGGGCGCCCGTCCCCTAGGGCCAGACCTCCCGGAACAGCGCCAGCATGGCCTCCCACGACTGCCGGGCAGCGTCGGCGTTGTAGGCCAGCTGCGGCATCCCGACCGAGTCGGCGCGCGGGTTGGTAAAGCTGTGCTTCGCACCCGGATAGGTTACCACCTGGAAGTTGGCGCCCGCCGCGAGCATCTCGCGCCGCAGCTGCTCGATCATCGGGGCCGGCACCATGGGGTCGTCCGCGCCGGTGAGCACCAGCACCCTCCCCTTCACCGCGCCCGAGTCCACCTTGCCCGGTGGGACGGCGCCGTGGAAGGTCACCACGGCGTCGAGGTCCGCGCCGCTGCGCGCCTCGGTCAGCACCACCGCGCCACCGAAGCAGTAGCCGATCGCGCCGATGCGCTGCGCATCGACGTGCGGATCCTTGAGCAGCTCCTCGCGCGCGGCGGCGAAGCGCGCCAGCAGCGCGGTGGTGTCGCGCAGCGCCTCGGTCATGAACGCCTGCGCGGAATCGGGGTGGCTGGTGTTCTTCCCGTCGCCGTACATGTCGAGCGCGAAGCCCACGTAACCCGCTTCGGCCAGCCGGCGCGCCGCGTTGCGGACGTGCTCGTTGTGGCCCCACCACTCGTGCACCACCAGCACCCCGGGCCGTGGCCCCGTCCGCGCGGAATCCCAGGCGAGGTAGCCCTTGAGCAGCGTGGCACCTGAGCGGTATTCCACTTCCCGGGTCTGGATGTTGGGGCCGGCTGGCGGCTGGGCGGCCTGATCGGCCGCGGGCTTGGGGCCGCACGCGGCCAGCAGGAAGAGCGCGGCGAAGGCAGGGCGTAACATGAGGGCTCCACGAGACGGTGATGCCCCAAAATACCTTTCTGTGGGCGCCGGCGGCGAGCGGTTCGTCCTATCGTCGTACCTCACAATGAGAACCCATGCCGGCACTCCTCGCGCTCCTCACCGTTCTCAGCGTACCCCCGCAGCTGCCGGCCGATGCCTGCGCGCTGCTCAAACGGGCCGATCTCAGCGCATTCGGCACCACGGGCGCCCCGCGTAACGCCGACATGGTGGTGGACAGCGGGCCCGCCAGCGGCCAGACCGTGAAGGGCTGCATGTGGAAGGTCGGCAGCGACGGAATGATCGCGATCTCGGTCGCGCGCCTGCCCACGGGGGCGGCGCACCAGGCCGGCCTCGCCATGCTCGAGCAGACCTACAACCGGCTCAAAGCCCAGGGGTGGAGCGAGGAGAAGCAGGACATCACGGGCGGCCGCTGCGCGCTGCTGACCCCGCCCGCCGCGGAGAAGGACGCCCCCATCACGACGGGCTGCATGGCCGAAGCTAAGGGGCTGGCGGTGTCGGTGAGCGCACTGGGCAGGACGCGGGTGACGATCGAGCAGGTCAAGGCCCTGCTGGACCTCCTGGTGCAACGGCTGCGGTGACCGGGTTAGTCGCAGCTCACCGGTCACCCACCTGAAACGAGATCCGGGAGAACTCCCGGGTCATCGGATGCGGCACCAGCCGCGGGAAGCGCACCGCCGCGCAGAACGCCAGCGCGCCGACCGCCGCGAGGTAGATCGCGGGCGACAGGATCATCCCGGTCCGCGCCACCAGCCAGGCGGCAACCAGCGGCGTGGTCCCCCCCAGCAGCGCGATTCCCACGTTGTACCCCACCGAGAGCACCGTGCAGCGCACCCGCCATGGCGCCAGCTCGGCCATCGCGGCCGGCAGGCCGCCGCCGAAAACGCCGATCAGCAGCGCCAATCCGGCCTCGCCCGCGAGAATGCCGCCGAAGCTGCCGCGCGCCATCAGGGCCATCAGGGGATAGGCGAACAGCGCGAGCCCGGCCGAGCCGGCCATCAGTAACACGCGCCGGCCGTAGCGGTCGCTCAGCCGGCCCGCGATCGGGTTCACCACCAGCAGCACGCCCATCGCGATGGCGTTGATGCCCAGCGCGGTGCTGCCCGGCACCTGCGCGATCTGCTGCAGCCAGGTGGCCGAGTAGACGAACGCGGTGTAGAAGCTGATGCTGACCCCGGCGGTGAGCAGCAGCAGATGCACCACCGTGCGCCAGTGCGAGCGGAACATCTCGGCAACGGGAGACTTCGACGCCTCCTGCTGCGGCTTGTGCTCCACGTAATTGTTGCGGATCCACAGCCCGCCCAGCCCCACCAGCAATCCCACCGCGAAGGGGATCCGCCAACCCCAGGCGAGCACCGCGTCGGCGGGCAGCGCCAGGTTGATCAGCGCGCCCGCAGCCGAGCCGAGCAGAGTTCCCGCCGAGGCACCGAAGGGGCCCCAGCTTCCCATCCAGCCGCGGCGTCCCGGATCCGCGCCCTCCACGAGGAAGACGGCGGAGGCCATGTACTCGCCGCCGACCGCGACGCCCTGGATCAGGCGGAACAGCACCAGCAGCACCGTGGCGAGCACGCCGATCTGCGCCACGTCCGGCAGCAGCGCGACGAAGAAAGAGGGGAAGGCCATGGCGAGGACGGAGCCGATCAGGGCCTGCTTGCGGCCGTAGCGGTCGCCGATCCAGCCGAACAGCGCGCCACCGACCGGCCGCATCACGAAGCCGGCCGCGAAGGTGCCGAAGGCGGCGAGCGTGGACGCGGTGGCGGAGTGCGCCGGGAAGAAATGGGCACCGATCTGCGGGGCGAAGAAGCCGAACAGCGCGAAGTCGTACCACTCGAGCATGTTGCCGACCACCCCGGCCACGATCCCGCGCCGCCGGGTCGAGACGGTGCGGAATTCCTGGGTTTCGGCGTAATCGGGGACGATCTCCGGGAGCGCCAGAGCAGTGGTCATCAACGTTTTCCGATGGGGGAAGGCCGAGAGAGGATACCGGCCGGATGCTGGGCTCGCCAGGGGGTCAAGCTCGCTTGACAGGCCCCCCCCCGCTCGTACGTTTTGGAGGTTGCCGCACCGCCCGTAATTCCCCGGCCAGTCGGAGGCCCGGACGTCCCAGCCATCGCGCCGCACCCGCTCCACCCGCAAGGGGGGCGGTGAGGCTAGTCTCGCACTCCGTCAGTCCGCGCTGCTTCGCCTCAGCGCGGCGATCGCGGCTTCCCACTCCGAGCAGGACGTCTGCCGCGCGGTGGTGGCCGGCCTGCACGATGAAGCGCTGGGGTACGACTTCCTCGGCGTCTTTCTGCTCGACCAGGCCAGCGGCGACCGGGTGCTCGGCGCGGCGGTCGGCTGGGCCGATATTCCTGCCGATATGCGGGTGCCTCGGGGCCAGGGGCTCAGCGCCCGTCCCCTCGAGGACGGCCGGCTGCGTTACACGCCCGATGTGACCAAGGAGCCGGCCTACGTGCCGGGCTTGAGCAGCGGCTCCGAGGTCGACGTCCCGCTGCTGGCGGATGCCGAGGTGCTCGGCGTGATCGTGGTCGAGAGCCGGGAGCCCAACGCCTTCGGCCAGGCCGACCTGGAGATTCTGACCGCCGCGGCGCAGCTCGCCGGCCTCGCGCTGGCTCGGATCCGGCTCACCCGCAGCCAACACGAGCTGCTCGCCGCCGAGCGGCGCCGCGCCGACGAGCGCGAAGCGTTGCTCGCCACCATCACCGATCTCTCCGCCGAGCTGGAGCTCTCGCGCCTGCTCGAGGCGGTGCTGGCCCGCGCGGTCAACCTGCTGGGGGCGGCGGGCGGCGAGCTCGCGACCTACGACGCCGCGCGGCAGCAGCTGGTCATCGCCGCCAACCACGGCATGATGACCGACTCGCGCGGCAGCCAGCTCAAGCTCGGCGAGGGGGCCATGGGGCTGGTGGTCAAGACCGGCGAGCAGCTGCTCATCCCGGACTACCAGACCTGGTCGGGACGCTCCCAGCAGTACGCCCGGATCGACGCCCACGCCGCGGTGGTGGCGCCGCTCATGATCGGCGGTCGCCCGGTCGGCGCCATCAACGTGTGGCACGAGGATCCGGCGCGGAGCTTCGGCGCCTCCGACCAGGCGCTGCTCAACCTGTTCGGACAGCAGGCCGCCATCGCGCTGGAGAATGCCAATCTCTTCTCCACTGCGCAGCGCGAGCGGCAGTACTTCGAGGTGCTGGTGCGCAACAGCCCCGTCGCGATCGTGGTGCTGGACCTGGAGCACCGGGTGCTCTCCTGCAACCCGGCGTTCGAGAAGCTCTACGGCTATGCGGGCGACGAGGTACTCGGGAAGAATCTGGACGACCTGATCACCACCGCCGAGACCCGGGAGCAGGCGGTGTCTTATACCACGCGCGCCTCCGAGCACGAGCTGGTGCACGGCATCGGCCGGCGGCGCCGCAAGAACGGCAGCATGGTGGACGTCGAGGTGCTGGCGGTTCCCGTGATCATCGGGGGCGAGCGGGTCGGGATGATGGGCCTCTACCACGACGTCACCGAGCTGCTGGAGGCGCGCAAGGCCTCCGAGGCCGCCAACAGCGCCAAGAGCCAGTTCCTCGCCAACATGAGCCACGAGCTGCGCACCCCGCTCAACGCCATCATCGGCTACAGCGAGATGCTGGAGGAGGAGGCCGCCGAGCGGGGCCACGACGACTACGTGCCCGATCTGCAGAAGATCCGCGCGGCGGGGCGCCATCTGCTCGCGCTGATCAACGACGTGCTCGATCTCTCCAAGATCGAGGCGGGCAAGATGGAGCTGCACCTCGACACCTTCGAGCTCAAGCCCGCGCTCGACGCAGTGGCCACCACGGTAGCGCCGCTGATCGAGAAGAACGGCAATACCCTGCGCCTGGAGCTGGCCCCCGACCTCGGCGCCATGCGTGCCGACGTCACCCGGGTGCGCCAGATCCTCTTCAACCTGCTCTCCAACGCCAGCAAGTTCACCGAGCACGGAACCATCACCCTGACCGCCGCGCGCGAGCCGGGGGCCGCCGGCGGGCAGATCGTCTTCTGCGTGCGCGACACCGGCATCGGCATGACCCCCGAGCAGCTCAGCCGGCTGTTTCAGGCCTTCTCGCAGGCGGAGACCTCCACCGCGAGCAAGTACGGCGGCACCGGGTTAGGGCTCGCCATCAGCCGGATGTTCGCGGAGATGATGGGCGGCTCCGTCGCGGTGGCGAGCGAGGCCGGCGTGGGCACCACCTTCACGGTGCGGCTCCCGCAGGAGGTGCGAACCCCGGAGGAGCGCACCGCCCTGTCCGCCGCGCCGGTGGCCGAGGGCGCCGGCGCCGCCGGCACCGTGCTGGTCATCGACGACGATCCCGAGGTCCGCCGCCTGCTGGCCCGCATGCTCGGGAAGGACGGCTACCGGGTGCTGGAGGCGGCCGACGGCGAGCGCGGCCTGGCGCTGGCGCGGAGCGAGCGCCCCGACGTCATCACCCTCGACGTGCTGATGCCGGGCACCGACGGCTGGGGCGTGCTCGCCGCGCTCAAGAACGACCCCGCCCTCGCCGAGATTCCGGTGGTGATGCTCTCCATCATGGACGAGCGCAACCTCGGCTACTCCCTGGGCGCCGCCGAGTATCTCACCAAGCCGATCGAGCGCGCCCAGCTTTCCGCCGTGCTGGCGCGCTACCGCCGCGCCCCCGGCGCCGGCGTGCTGGTGGTCGAGGACGACAGCGCCACCCGCGCGGTGCTGCGGCGTGCGCTGGAGAAAGAAGGCTGGAAGGTCAGCGAAGCCGAGAACGGCCGCGTGGGGCTGGAGCGCGTCGCCGCCGAAACCCCCGCGCTCATTCTGCTCGACCTCATGATGCCCGAGATGGACGGGTTCGAGTTCCTCGACAGCCTGCGGGCCGGCAACGCCGCCGCGCCGCCGGTCGTCGTCATCACCGCCAAGACGCTGAGCGACGCCGAGCGCAAGCGGCTCGACGGCGGAGTGCGCGAAGTGGTGCAGAAGCGCTCCCAGGACATCGAGGGCCTGCTCTCCGACGTGCGCAAACGGGTTGCGGCCCACGCGCGCCGCGCACCGGCGCCAGCCGCGCCGTGAGCGAC
>DATCWE010000412.1:0-24599 GCA_036566495.1 Gemmatimonadales bacterium
CGGACCTGCCGCTCACCCTGAACGACGCGATCGCCCAGGCGCTCGATCAGGGGCCGGAGTTCCGCGTAGCGCGCGCCAGCGAGCGTTCGGCGGAGGCAGCGCTGCGCTCGCGGCGCTCGTCGTATTTTCCGCAGGCGGTACTCAGCGCCAATACCAGCGGGTTCGGCGACAAGTACCTCACCCGGGGGCTGTCGCGCAGCTCGCTCACCTTCACGCTGAGCTTCCCGCTCTGGGACAACGCCCAGCGCGAGCTGGCCTACAGCCGGGCCCGCACGCTGCGCGATGTGGCCCGCGCCGCCCGGGAAGACCTGGAGCGCTCGGCGGAGGCGGATGTGACCGAGGCTTACGAAGCGTATCAAACGGCCAGGGCCACGGCCGATCTTTCGGCCCAGGGCCTCATCGTGGCGCGGGAGAATTACCGGGTGCAGGAAGCGCGCTACCGCGCCGGCGCCAGCACGATTCTCGATTTGCTCGATGCTCAGTCCGGCCTCACCGTGGCCCAGGCGGATCTGGTGCAGGCGCGCTACGCCGCGCGCCTGGCCCTGGCCGGCCTGGAAGCCATGCTGGGCCGGCGACTCTTCAGGGACAAGGAACCCTCGTGAGCGGCAAGACCTGGGTCTTTCTTCTGCTGACCGCCGCGGCCTGCGGCGGCTCCAACGCAGCGCCCCCGGCCGGCGGGCGAGGCCGCGGGCCCGCCGGACCGCTCCCAGTCGAAGTGGTGGCGGCACGGACCGATACGGTGGTGGATGCGATCGTCGCGACGGGCCAGGTCGAGCCCCTGCAGTCGATTCAGCTGCGCCCCGAAGTGGACGGGCGGCTGGTCGCCATCCTGGTACGGGAAGGGGTGGAGGTGGCCCAGGGCACTCCGCTCTTCAAGGTGGACGACGGCGAGCTCAAGGCGCAGGTGGCGCGGGCGCAAGCCGATCGCGATCTGGCGCAGCAGGCCCTCACGCGGACCAAACAGCTGTTGCAGGAAAAGGCCGCGGCTCCGGCCGACGTCGAGCGCGCCGAGGCGCAGATGCGCGGGACCCAGGCAGCCCTCGACCTGTTGCAATTGCGGCTCGACCGCACCGTGGTCCGCGCGCCCTTTGCGGGCGTGGTGGGACAGCGGCTCGCGAGCCTGGGCGACTACGTGAACAACAGCACCCGCCTGATCACCCTCCAGACGGTCAATCCGCAGCGGGTGGCCTTCCAGGTGCCGGAGCGCTACGCCGATCTGCTCAAGGTGGGACAGCGGGTCATGTTCCGTGTGGCCGCGCTGGCGGGGCGCGATTTCTCGGGCACCGTGGACTTCGTCGATCCGCTGGTGGCGCTGCCGGGGCGGACCATCACCGTGAAGGCCCTGGTCCCGAACCCGAAGCGGACGCTGCAGTCCGGGATGTTCATCGAGGCCCGGCTGGAAACGGCCGTCCGGCCCGCGGCGGTCGTGGTGCCGGAAGACGCGGTTGCGCCGATGCAGGGATCGATGTGGGTATGGGTGGTCCGGGAGGGGAAAGCCGAACGGCGCCAGGTGACCCTGGGGGTGCGGACACCGGGCTACGTGGAGATCCGGGAGGGCATCGAAGCGGGCGACCAAGTGGTGGTGGGCGGGAGCGAGCGACTGACCGCGGGCGCGGAGGTCCGCGCCACCCTGCAGGAGCGGCGGGCGCAGGGCGGGCTGGAGCGCCAGGGGCCCAGGCCCGATTCCTCCGGAAAAACGCCTTAGGATACATTAATCAATTGGCATTTTAGGCTAATCCTCTTTGCAACTATGGCAATTGGTTGAAATTTTAGTCTAAGTGTTGTAGACTAGCTCCCCGTTGCGGACCCCCCGTCACCCGCGTCCCCGTGGAGCCTGCCCGATGCCGACCGAGCTGCGCGACTTTCTGGAAATCCCCTACGATCAGCTGGAAGAGATGAACCTGGAGGCCAAGGCCGAGCGGCTGGGCCGCGCTGCGGCCGGCAAGATCGCCGAAAAGCGGATGCGCTACCTGGCCGACGAGAAACGCATCAAAGCGGTCACGGTGTGCTTTGCCGACCTCGAGGGCCGGCTGCACATGCTGGATTACGACAAGAAATTCCTGCTCAAGGCCGCCGACAACCTCACCTTCGATGGCTCAAGCATCCGCGGTTTCTCCCAACAGGCGGAATCGGACCTCCGCCTGGCGATCGATTGGCCGGCGTTCTACATGTTGCCGGCCGACGTCTTCGGGCCGGGCAAGGTACTGGTGTTCGCCGACGTGCTGGAGAAGGACGGGACGCCGTATGTCGCGGACATTCGCGCCCGATTGAAACACTATCTGGACGGGCTGTACAAGCGGGATGGCAGCGTCTGCAACGCCGCGAACGAAATCGAAGGCTTCCTGTTCAAGGGACGGGACGCGGAGCGGCGCTACTACGAGACCGGGAGCTTCGAGTTCCCCAGTACCGGTGGCTACTACCACTCGCTGCCCGGCGACGCCCTGCGCCTCTTCATCGATACCGCCGCCGAAGTGCAGCGCGCCATGGGGTTCGCGAACGAGAAGGACCATCCCGAAGTGGCCCCTTCCCAGTTTGAGATGAACTACGGCTATACCGAGGCGAGCATCGCCGCCGACCAGGTGCTGCTGTACAAGCTGATCTGCCGTCAGGTGGCGGCGCGCTTCGACATGACCGCGAGCTTCCTGCCCAAGCCGGCCACCGGCATCAACGGGAGCGGCATGCACACCAATTTGTCGGTGAGCCAGAAGGGAAAGAACCTGTTCCACGATCCCCGCGGGCCCGACAAGCTCTCCAAGCTGGGATGGAAGTTCATCGACCGGATCCTGACCAGCGGCCAGGACATCTGCCTGCTCTTCAATCCGAGCGTCAACGCCTATCGCAGGCTCGATCCCCATTTCGAGGCGCCCAACCAGATCAAGGCGTCGGCGGTGGACCGGGGCTCCATGATCCGGATTCCCCTGGGCAACGAGAAATCGGCGCGGATCGAAGTGCGCTCCATCGCTCCGGACGCCAATCCGTACCTGGCGATCTACACGATGTTCCGCACCGGCTTCGAGGGTCCGATCGAGAAGGACAACGGCGAAAAGCGGCGCGATCGCACCAAGTTTCTGCCCGACAACATCTACGACGCGATCCGGCTGTTCAAAGGGAGCAAGTACGTCGCCGACCTGCTGGGCGAATCGGTGCACAAACGCTATGCGGATCTCAAGCTGGCGTCGGCGGAGCGCTGCCCGAAGGCCCTGGGCGCCCTGATCAAGACGCCGGAGATTCAGTTTCACCACGAGGTGACCAATCAGTATTTGTGGAGCAAGTTCTAGGAGGCCGGAAGGCGCGCCTCCCGCCATGCGCCGGCTCCTTGCGCTCAGCCTGCTCGTCGCCGGTCCCCTTGCGGGCCAGCAAACCGTCGCGGAGCGCAGTGACTACGCCCAGACCTCCTCGCACGCGGAAGTGCTGGGGTTCGTGGACTCGCTGCAGCGGCTGGGGGCAGGCATCCGGGTGGGCCGCCTGGGGCTGAGCCCCCAGGGCCGAGTCTTACCCTATGTGATCGCCTCTCGCCCGCTGGTGGACGGGCCCGCGGAAGCCCAGCGCAGCGGGAAGCCGATCATTTATGTCCAGGGGAACATCCACGCCGGCGAAGTCGAGGGCAAAGAGGCAGTCCTCATGCTGCTGCGCGATCTCAGCTTCGGCCCGCTGCGCCCGTTGCTCGACAGCGTGGTGCTCATCCTGGTCCCCATCTACAATGCCGACGGCAACGACGCGTTCGGGCCGCAGGAGCGCAACCGCCCCGGACAGAACGGCCCGGCCGTGGTCGGGCTGCGTGCCAACGGGCAGGGGCTCGACCTCAATCGCGATTATGTGAAACAGGAAGCTCCGGAAACCGGTGCGGCGGCGCAGCTCATCACGCGGTGGGATCCCGATCTCTTCATCGACCTGCACACGACCGACGGCAGCTATCACGGCTACGTGCTGACCTACGCTGCCGGCCTCAACCCCAACTCCAGCGCCGCCAACGACTACATCCGCGACCAGTTCCTTCCTGAAGTGCGGACGCGGATGCGGGCGCGCCACCGGCAGGAAGTGTTCTCCTACGGCAACTTCAAGAACGCGAATCCCGATTCGCTGGTGCTCGGGTGGGAGACCTACGACGCGCGCCCGCGGTTCGGGACCAATTGGGCGGGGCTGCGCGGTCGCATGGCCATTCTCAGCGAGGCGTATTCGCACGCCGAGTTCCGCGTGCGGGTCGCCGCGACCTACAACTTCGTGCTGGAAATCCTGCGGTTGGCCGCCGCGGAGCGGGCCACCCTGAAGTCGCTCGCATTGGCGGCGACCCGACAGCGACCCGATTCCGTGACCCTCCGCTCGGTGTTTGCTCCGCCGATCCAGATGGAGGTGATCGCCGAGCTGACCGAACGAGCGGGGGAGGGCAGCGGCCCCTTCGCCCGGCGGCGCCCCACCGGAGTCTTCAAGACAATCCGGATGCCGGTGTACGATCGCTTCATGTCGGCCCGCAAGGAGGCGATGCCCGCGGCTTACCTGCTGCCCCCGCAGCATGCCCACTTGGCGGAGCTGCTGGGTGCCCAGGGCGTGGAGGTTCGCCAGGTCACGGCTGCCTGGCAGGGAACAGCGGAAGCTTTCCGGGTCGACAGCGTGGTCGTGGAATCGCTCTTCGAAGGCCATCGGACTATTCGCGTCGAAGGCGCCTGGCACCCGCGCGACGCGAGTCTCGCTCCAGGGTGGTTTCTGGTGAGCACCGAGCAGCGGCTCGGCGTCTTCGCCGCCTATCTGCTGGAGCCTGCCTCCGAGGACGGGCTGGTCACCTGGAACTTCTTGGATCGTGATCTGCGGCGGGGCCAGGACGCGCCGGTGCTCAGGGTCCGCAGTGCGCTCCGGGTGCCTACCGTGGAGGTAGCCGGCAGCAGATAGCCGGCAGCAGCAAGGGAACCCAGGCCACCGGCTCCGTGCGGTCAGCTTCCTGCTGCCTCTTTCTGATAGACCCGGGTGCTTTCGAAGCCGCGCGGCATCCGCTCGGTGCCGTAACTGATCTTGACGGTGAGCCGCCCGTTCTTGCGGTTCAGCTCGAGAGTCTCCCGGTAGGTTCCCCCGCGATCGAGCCGGCGCTCTGCGACCAGCTTGTTCCCGCTCCAGCGGGTCATGACATCCGCCGGCCCGCCCTGACCCAGCTCTTCCCGCATCCATTGCCCGGTGGGGATCAGCTCTCTGATCCATCCGGCGTCATCGGTGATGGTGAGCAGCGTATCCGACTGGGTGATCTGCAGCCGCTGCTTGGGCCGCAGCAGTTCGCCGAGTCCCCGATTGCCGCCACCGAGCACCGGGCGAGCTGGCCCCTCGCCGAAATCCCCGGGGGAGTCCCCTCCAGGCCGGCCACCCCCAGGCCCGCGACGGATGCCCTGGCCCGGGTCACGGGTCCTTTCCGGGTCGATGGCCCAGGAGCCGGCCAGTGACGGCGGTGGCTTAAGAGCCCCCCGCGACGCAGCCGGGAGGGACACGAGGCAGAGCGCAGGGACGAATCCCAGAAGGACAGGCCGGAATCGCATCGGGAGAACCGGGGAAGGAGATCGCTAGAAGGACGCTGGCGGGTCGGGTGCCTTGCACGGCCGCCGCCACGTCGTAGGTTCACCAGTCCATGGCTTTTCTGCCGCGCCGTCGCTTCGTGCTCCAGCTTGCCGGGTTGCTGCCGCTGCCCTTCCTGGCGCGGCGCCTCCACGCCTCCGCCGTGGCGGATCTCGATCCGCGCTTGTTGCGGGCGCTCGCTTCCGCGGTTCTTCCCGGGGCGCTGGGTGCCTCCGGGATGGAACGCACGGCCGCCGGTTTCGAGCGCTGGCTCGCGGGATATCGCGAAGGCGTCGAGCTGGTCCACGGCTACGGAACCGGCGAGCTTCGCCGTACCGGTCCCAGCCCCGCGCTGCGCTGGGCCAATCAGCTGCGCGAGCTCGACGCGGCCGCCCAAAGGGCCCACGGGGCATCGTTCGAGCGTGTCACGGTGGCGCAGCGGCAGGGATTGGTGCGCTCGGCGCTCGAGGGACAGCGGTTGGCTGGGATGCCAGCGATCGATCGCGCTTCGCACTTGAGCCTGGGGCTGCTGGCGTTCTTTTACACCTCAGCCGAGGCCACCGACCTTTGCTATGAGGCCCGGATCGGCGACAGCACGTGCCGTCCACTGGCCCAGTCGGAACGCCGTCCCCTGCCGCTGGCGGAGCGGAGCTGAGATGGCGCCCCGGGTGATCGAAAGCGACGTCTGCATCATCGGCTCGGGCATCTCTGCCGCGATGGTAGCCGAAAAGCTGGCCGAAGAGCGCACCGCCACGATCGTAGTGGTCGAGGCCGGCGACGAGAGCGACCGGCTCAACCAGCGTCCCGCCCTGAGGCGCCGTTTCCTGGATTACGGCGAGACCCCGTGGCGCAAGGATCATCTCGACGGCTATGAGGTCGCCGGAATTCAGTCGCGCTCGATGCAGGTCGGGGGCCTCGCGATGCACTGGGGCGGAGTGACGCCGCGCTTCAGCCCCGAGGACTTCAAGGTGCGATCGCTGTACGGGGTGGGGAACGACTGGCCGCTTTCCTACGAAGAACTGGATCCCTGGTATCAGGAGGCGGAAGTCCGCCTGGGCGTCGCCGGTGAGCAGGGGCCGCAGGAGCTGGACCCACGGGGCCGCCCCTTCCCGCTCGCGCCCATCCCGCTCAGCTACAACCTGCTGCGCCTGCGCGAATGGACCGCCCAAGCCGGCATTTCGATGTGGAGCCAGCCGTCGGCGAAGAACTCGGTACCGTATCGCGGACGACCGGCTTGCTGCCGCAACGACACCTGCACTCCGGTCTGTCCCATCGGTGCCAAGTATTCTCCCGACTTCACCTGGGAAGCGCTCCGCAAGGCAGGCCGGGTGCAGCTGCTGCCTCGCACGGTGGTTCGCCGGCTGGTGCGGGAGTCCTCGGGGGAGCGGGTCTCGCGTGCCGTGGCGGTCGCGCGGGACGGCGGCGCCGAGCTGGAGTTCCGAGCCAAGACCTTCGTGGTAGCCTGCGGCTACGCATGGAGCAGCCACTTGCTCCTGTTGTCGGGATTGGCCAACCGCTCGGGCCTGGTGGGCAAATACCTCACGGGCCATCGCAATGTGAGCGGCTACGTGAGCCTCCCGCTCCGGCTCTATCCCGGGATGAACGGACAGCACAGCCTGGTCAGCAAGCAGTTCATGCGGGTTCCGCGCGGCGAGCGCTATCTCCGCCATGATCTGCGGGTCTGGGAGTCTTCGGTGGGCAAGGAGCCGCGGCTGACCGATGCGCAGGGCAAGGTCCTGCTGGGCGATGAGCTGCTGGCCGACTGGCGCCGCCGCACCGCCACGGGCACGGCGCGGGTGCGGGCCTACTACGACGTGATCCCCGATCGGGAGAGCGCGCTGAGCCTGGACGGGTCCAAGCGCACACCCTGGGGCGATCCGCTGCCGCAGCTGGCTTTCCGCGACGCCCCGGAATCGGCCGAGTTGCGGGCCTGGAGCGAGGAGCAGATCCGGGCGTTGTTCGCCAGGATGGCAAAGGCGGGCGGCGGAGAGGTGATCTCGGCCCGCAGCGACAGCTTCCAGGATCACCCTGCCGGCGGCTGCCGGATGGGCGACGACCCAGCGACCAGCGTGACCGATTCCTGGGGCCGCAGCCACGACCACGAAAACCTGTTCGTCGTCGGTGCACCGACCTGCGTATCCGGTGGGTGTGCCAATGGGACGCTGACGTTCTGCGCGCTTTCCCTGCGTTCGGCGGCCGAGATCGGGAGATCTCTCTAGGGATCCGGGGGTGTCATGCGTCGATTGATGCTGCTGGTCGCTGTTCTGTTGCCGGCCGGGCTCCCTGCGCAGGATCAGCCGGTCACCATCCGCGCCGCCCGGGTGCTCGACGGACGGGGCGGGTCGATCGTCAACGCGGTGATCACCGTGCAGAACGGTCGGATCGTGCGGGTGGATCCGGCGGCGCCGGCCCGGCGAGTGAGCTTCGACCTCGGCGGCTGGACCCTGCTGCCGGGGTTGATCGAAGCCCACGATCACCTGGCCTGGCACTTCAACGCCAGCGGGCGCCTGCACACCGGCAACGACGGCGAAACCCCGCTGCAGAACGCGCTGGCGATGGTGGCCAACGCTCGTGCTACGCTGCTGGCAGGATTCACCACGGTGCAGGAGCTGGGCAATTCGGAGGACCGGGAGCTGCGGGACGCGATCGCGCTCGGGAAGATCGCCGGGCCGCGGATGCTCACCTCCCTCGATCCGATTACCGATTCGCGGCTCACCGTGGAACAGCTGCGCCAGGCCGTGCGCGATCGCAAGGCGGCCGGCGCCGACGTGATCAAGATTTTTGCCTCGCGCAGCATCCGCGAGGGCGGCGGCCAGACGCTGTCGGACCAGCAGCTCGCGGCGCTCTGCGGCGAAGCGAAGGCGGTGGGGCTGCGCACCGTGGTTCACGCCCACAGCGCCGAAAGCATGCGCGCCGTGGCGCTGGCGGGATGCAGTCAGATCGAGCACGGGGTCTTCGCGACGCCCGAGGTGCTGCGGCTGCTCGCCGAGCGGGGTGTCTACTTCGATCCGCAGTGCTCGCTGGTATTCCGGAACTACCTCTACGACAATCGGGCAAAATTCGAGGGGATCGGCAATTACAACGCCGAGGGCTTCGCGGCGATGGAGAAGGCCATTCCCCTGGCCGTCGCCGTGTTCAAACAGGCCATCGCCACCCCGCGGCTCAAGGTGCTCTTCGGCACCGATGCCGTCGCCGGTTCGCACGGGCGTAACGCCGAGGACCTGATTTGCCGGGTGCAGGAGGGCGGACAGCGGGCGATGGATGCCGTCGTTTCGGCCACCGCTCTCAACGCTCAGGCACTCGGTCTGGGCGACCGCATCGGTGCGGTGGCGCGGGGTTTCGAAGCGGATCTGATCGCCGTGGAAGGGAATCCCGGGTCGGACATTACCGCGCTGCGCCGGGTCCGCTTCGTGATGAAAGGCGGCACCGTCTACCGCCACGACGCCGGGACACGGGGGCTGGGCGCGGCCGCCGGGGAGTGGCGCAGCTACGGCAGTGATCCGGGCGCAATGAAGTATTCGAGCTTGACCCAGATCACGCGCGACAACGTGGCGCTGCTCCGGCCCGCTTGGAGCTGGCGCACCGGCGAACGGGCCGATTCGGCCAGACATACCCACCCCGGTCTGTTCGAAGCGACGCCGCTCATGCTCGGCGATACCCTGTATCTCTCTACCCCCTACAACCAAGTCGTCGCGCTCGAGGCGGCATCGGGACGAGAGCTGTGGCGCTACGACCCGAAAGCCTACGATGCGGGGCAGCCTCCCAACGGCATGGGATTCGTGCATCGTGGCGTCGCGCAGTGGAGCGATGGGCGCCAGCGGCGGATCTTCCTCAACTCACGCTGGCGGCTGATCGCGCTCGATGCTGCCAGCGGTGTGCCGGTGCCATCCTTCGGCACCGGCGGCGAAGTGGATCTCACCGCGAGCCTCCCGCACTCGGTCAACCGGCTGCACTACACCAACACCTCGCCGCCCGTGGTGTGGCGCGACCTGGTGATCCTCGGGAACGGGGTCGCCGACCGCCTGACCTATCGCGGGGATCCGCGCGGCGACGTGCAGGCATTCGATGCTCGCACCGGCAAGCGCGTGTGGCGCTGGAACCCGATTCCGGAGCCGGGGGAGTTTGGCAGCGACACTTGGGAAGACAGCGCTGCCACGCGGGTAGGCCACACCAACGTGTGGGCACCGTTCACGGTGGATACCGCGCGCGGCCTGGTGTATCTGCCGGTGAGCACTCCCAGCAACGATTACTACGGAGGAGCCCGCAAGGGCGACAATCTTTTCGCCGAATCGCTGGTCTGCCTCGACGCGAGGACGGGCCAGCGACTCTGGCATTTCCAGACGGTGCATCATGGGCTCTGGGACTATGACCTCCCGGCTCCGCCACTGCTCGCGACCATTCAGAGAGCCGGACGCCAGTTCGACCTCGTGGCGGTGCCCGGAAAGACCGGATACCTCTACGTCTTCGACCGGATCACCGGAAGGCCGAGATGGCCGATCGAGGAGCGGGCCGTACCGGCGAGCGACGTGCCGGGGGAGTACGCTGCCCGGACCCAGCCGATACCGAGCTGGCCGAAGCCCTTCAGCCGACAGGGCATCTCCGAGGCCGACTTGGTGGACTACACCCCCGAGCTCAAAGCGATGGCGCTCGAGGCGGTGCGGCCCTACCGGATGGGGACGCTGTTCACGCCCCCCTCGCTGCAGGGCACCATAGCGCTCCCTGGCGTGATCGGCGGCTCGGGCTGGGGCGGTGGCGCCTTCGATCCCCTCACCGGTCTGTTCTACGTGAAGGCGAATAATTCACCCGCGCTCATCAAGCTGGCGCCCCCGCGGCGCTCGGCGACCAACGATGCGGCCTATGCCATCGCCTCCGGCGCGACGCTGGGCCTCTCGAGCTCGCCGGGAGACCAAGCCGAGCCCGAAGTGGCTGGGACGGTTCCCATTATCAAGCCGCCCTACGGAACGCTGACCGCGATCGATCTGGGCAGCGGCGAGCAGCGCTGGCAGGTCACCCTGGGTGACTGGCCGCGCATCAGGAGCCATCCGCTCTTCAAGGGACTGAAGCTGCCTCCCCTTGGCGTGGTAGGATCCCCGGGCCCGATGGTGACGGCGGGCGGCCTGGTGTTCGTGAGCGGTGGTGGCAGTACCCTGTTCGCGCTCGATGCCGCGACCGGGGTGGTGCTGTGGAGTGCGCCGCTCGGTGCGGCCGGATACTCGGTACCGATGACCTATCGCACGCGGGATGGAAGGCAATTCGTCGCGATTGCAACCGGTGGTGACGGGGAGGACGGCGTGTTGCGGGTGTTCGGGTTACCTTAGAGGAGCCAAGCTGCCAGCTAAACAACCACCTCACTTCTCTCTCCATTCCCCGATAATGCTCAAGGCCGGCGACAAAGCTCCCGCGTTCAGCCTTCCTTCCGACGCGGGCGAGACCATCACCCTGTCTGGACTCAAGGGCAGGAAGGTGGTGTTGTATTTCTATCCCAAGGACGACACCAGTGGTTGCACGGTGGAAGCCTGTGAATTCCGGGATCACTGGGCCCGGGTCAAGCAATCCGGCGCGGTCGTGCTCGGCGTGTCTCCGGACAACGTCGCCTCGCATCAGAAGTTCAAACGCAAATACCAGCTGCCGTTTCCGCTTCTGGCGGACCCGGACCACGCGGTGGCGGAGCGGTTCGGCGTGTGGGGAGAGAAATCGATGTACGGGAGAAAATACTTCGGCATGTTGCGTACCACCTTCCTGATCGACGAAGCCGGGAGGATCGCGAAAGTGTTCGAGAAGGTAAAGCCGAAGGGTCACGCCGAGCAGGTGCTGGAGGCCCTCAAGTGAGCCCGCGCGTGGTGATGGCGGCGCTGCTGGCCGCCGGGTGCGCGACCGCTCGGGGCGCCAGCCGAGTCTACGTCGACCCCGAGCCCGGCGAGCGGCATCTGCGCAACATTCGGCAGCTCACGTTCACCGGCAACAACGCCGAGTCGTATTTCTCGAGCTCGGGCAAGCAGATCATCTTCCAGCGTCAGGAGCACGTCGAGCAGGGGTGCGACCAGGAATACATCATGAATAGTGACGGCTCCGGGATGCGCCGGATTTCGAATGGGTGGGGCCGGACCACGTGCGGCTTCTTTTACGATGGCGACCGTCGGGTGCTGTATTCCTCGACCTTCAAGCACGACCAGGCCTGCCCGGCGCGCCCCGATCAGAGCTTCGGCTACGTCTGGCCGCTCGGACATCTCGAGATCTACACCGCCAAGACCGATGGCAGCGACCTGCGGCAACTCACCGACAACGGGGCCTACAACGCCGAGTCGACCGTCTCACCGGACGGCAAGACGATCATTTTCACCAGCACCCGGGACGGCGATCTCGAGCTCTACACGATGGACCTGGAAGGAAAGAACGTTCGCCGGCTGACCCACCGTCTCGGCTACGACGGCGGTGCTTTCTTTTCGCCGGACGGCTCGAAGATCGTATGGCGTGCGGGTTATCCCGCCACCACGACCGACAGCGCCGACTACCTTCGGCTGTTGCACAACCGGCTGGTGCGGCCGGCCCGCGTCGAGCTCTGGATTGCCAACGCCGACGGAAGCGACCCGCATCAGATCACTCGGCTCGGCGGCGCCAACTTCGCTCCCTTCTTTCATCCGGACGGGCGCCGGATCATCTTTTCTTCCAATTACCTCGACCCCCGCAGCGGTCACTTCGACCTCTTCCTGATCAATGCGGATGGCAGCGGACTGGAAAAGGTCACCACTCATCCGGACTTCGACAGCTTTCCCATGTTCAGCCCGGACGGCCGGAAACTTCTCTGGGCATCCAACCGTCATGGCCGGGAAGCCGGGGAGACGGATATCTTTATTGCGGACTGGGTGGAATAGGGAATCAGGGAATCAGGCAATCCGGACGACAGGTATCGCTGATCCGCTGATCCGCTGATCCGCTGATCCGCTGATTGCCTGATTCGCGCTTACGGGGGTGCTATGAAGTCATTCGGGAAATGGATCTGGGACTGGACCAAGTCGATCGCGGTCGCGCTGGTCGTCTGGTTTTTCCTGCGCACGTTTCTGGTCGAGGCGTTTCGGATCCCGAGCGGCAGCATGGAGAACACCCTGCTGATCGGGGATTTCCTGTTCGTCAACAAACTGCTCTATGGTGCGGAGGTTCCCCTGATCCACAAACGGCTTCCCGCGGTCCGGGAGCCCCGGCGGGGCGACATCCTGGTTTTCGACTCGGTGGAGGAGGAAGGTCTCAAGGTCGTCAAGCGGCTCATCGGCATCCCGGGTGACACCCTCTCCATGGAAAACGGTCAGCTTTTCCGCAACGGCAAGCAGATCGAGGAGCCCTGGGTCATCCGCACTGACCCCAACGCCAACGCCGATCCGCTACAGCGCGAGCAGATGCGGCACTGGCAGGTCACCCATCTGGTGGCCGGGGTCAAGGCAGACAGCTACCATCCGGATCTCAATAACTGGGGCCCGATCGTGGTCCCGCCAGACTCGTTCTTCATGATGGGCGACAACCGCGACGGCTCGTATGACGGGCGCTACTGGGGATTTCTACCTCGGGTGAACGTGCGCGGCCGTCCCTTGCTGGTCTACTACAGCTTCGACGGCAGCACCTACAAACCCCTGCCGTTCTTCACCAATATCCGCTGGAAGCGGATCTTCACCATGCCGCATTAGTAGGGGCAGGGGCGCGGAGGCCAGGACGCTGGGCTCCCTGCCAGCCTCCTGGCCGGGTCTCGATACGTGATCCAGATCACACTGCACAACTTCGATGTTTACCGACTGCCGTGGGTCGTCCTATCTTGAGACCCATGCGCCCCGTCCATTCCGCCCTCCTCCTCCTGATCGCAGGAGTCGCGTGCGCCCCGGGAGTCCGTCCCGCTGCCGCGCCGCCTGCCGATCTTTCGGCGCTGGAGGCGCAGCGAGCCAGACACGAGAACGACCCCGATGAGCTCACCGCCATCGGGATCTCCTTCTACGAAGCGCGTGCCTTCGAGCGGTCGCGTGACGTGCTGCTGGCCGTGCTGGCGCTCGACCCGCGGGCCTTTCGGGCGGCGCTGCAGCTGGGACTCAGCGATGAAGCCTTGGGCGATTACGACGCCGCCCTGGCGGCATATCGCCGGGCCGGGGCGATGAAGCTGTCCAAGAGCGAGCGCCTTACCGTCGAGGCGCGCCTGCTGGCGTTGACCCGCCTGCGTTTGGCAGCGGAGGCCCGCCAGGCCGTGGCCGCCGAGCGATCGCTCGCCGCGACCCCGCCCGTCCCCAACACTATTGCCGTGCTGCCCTGGACCTATCTCGGCTCCAATCCCGAGCTCAGGCCGCTCGAGCGCGGTATGGCGCACCTGGTGATCAGCGACCTGGCCAAGGTTTCCCGTCTCACCCTGCTGGAGCGGGAGAGGGTGCAGGCGTTGACCGACGAGCTGGCGCTCAGCGCCGCGGGCCGAACCGAGCCGGCGACCGCGGCACGCTCGGGCCGTCTGCTGCGTGCGGCAGAGGTCGTGCAAGGCTCCATCCGGGAGACCGGGGCCCAGAGCATTCGGCTCGACGCCAACGTGGTGAGTGCCACCACGGCCGCAATCCGGGCGAGTGGGACCAGCTCCGACCGGCTCAGTCAGCTCTTCAGCATGGAAAAGACGCTGGTGCTCGATCTCCTGGGGCGGTTGGGCATTGCGCTGAATCCCGCCGAGCAGCGTGCCATCGCGGAACGACCCACCGCAGACTTGCAGGCTTTTCTCGCGTTCAGCCAGGGCTTGGAAGCAGAGGACCGCGGCAACTTCGCAGCGGCAGCCCTGCTCTTCCAGCGAGCAGTGGTGCGGGATCCTTCGTTTCGCGCCGCGAAGGAGCGCTCGGCGCAGAACCTTCGCATCGGGCAGGCCCGGATGGAGCAGCCTCCGGCAGCAGTACGGATGCGCAGCGCCCAGCTCGCGGCGGCCATCCAAGCGATCGCCCCCACCATGGCAGGCCGGCTGGGTCAGCGGCCGGGGCGGCTTGCCGCGCTCCGGGCTCGCCTGGCGGAAGCACTGCGACAAGATGACCCCTCCCGGCTGGGTGCTATCGGCAAAAGCCTGAGCACGATCCCACGGCCGTGAGGCGGTGGATCGCCTTCCTGCTCCTCCCCGCCTGGTTGGGGAGCAGCGACGCGGCGGCGCAGCGAGTTGGTGAGGCAACCGAGATGTATGCCGGGGCGGAGTTTCGCAGTCTCTCGTTCGAAGGCCTGCAGAGTGTCCGAAGACTCCAGCAAACGGTTTTTCCCGTCGGACTCATCGTTCCGCTGCGGCGATTCCGGATCGACCTCGGCTCCGCATTCGTCTCCACTGAGCTCCTGCGAGTGGACAGCTCGCATCATCGGGTCACCCATCTTACCGATGCCCAGCTGCGCGGCTCCTACATGTTCGGTCGCGACGCGGTCGTTGCGACCCTCGCTCTGAACCTGCCAACCGGTCCCCATAACGCTGCCCCACGCGACTATGCCGTGGTCGGCGCCGTTTCGCCGAGCTTTCTCGGGTTTCCGGTTGCTGCATACTCCGCGGGGTTCTCGGCCACCGGTGGTGTTGCGACCGCCATCGCGGTGGGTGATTGGAGCCTCGGAATGGCCGGGAGCCTGCGGATCAGCAGCCGATTCACGCCCTATGAGGACGTCACTGGACCGATCACCTATAAGCCAGGTCTCGAAGGAAGAGTGCGAGGCGGTGCAGACGGCCTCCTAGGCGCCGCACGAGTGTCCTTGGGACTTACCTACAGCACCTTCGGGGATGATCAGTTCGGGGGCAACGGAAACGCCCGCAGCGGCCAGTACCATCCAGGGCCACGCTGGCTGGCCGAAGCGGCCATGATCGCGCCGATCGGCTCGAGCAGCCTGGGCCTTTCGGTGTGGAGCTTCCGTCGCACAGCCGGAGATACCACCGGGACGTCGGCGGATAACCGCGAGAACCTGACCTCCGCCGATCTTTCACTCTCGATCCCGATGGGCACTGCGGTGGTGCTGGAACCGGGCGTCTCAGGACGGATCTCGAAACCCCAGGCGGGACGGGCTCGCATGATCGGGGTGGGTGCAGCGCTCAGAATCCGGCTGAATCGGGTGCTGTCACTGGCACCCACCGCGCGGTACGACAGCGGCTGGGTAGAGGACTCGCTGGGGACCCGGAATGCGCTGCAGGGTGGGTATGGTTCGGTCTTCCTTCGAGCCGCTTTTTGAGTGAAAACCCGCCTGCCATACTTGCAGTTTGGCCTGGCAGTCCGGTTTCTTGACGTGGTGCCCCCCCTTTCGATACGTTGCGGCGACCAAAATTCCCCTGCAATAACCGGAGTGTACGGTGACGGAGTTGGGCGGGACCCAGATCAGCTCGTTGATGGAGGTGCTACCGGGGATCGCTCAGGTCCTGCGGAGCCCCGTCGCGGATGCCATAGTGAATCTCATCCGGGCCGCTTGCCGGGTACGGGAGTTCGATCTCGCCGACGCGGAAGAGATGCTGCGCTACGCGGTTCGCCGGAACCTGATGGGAGCCGACGAAAGCGAGCGAGTGCTCGCCGAGGCCAAGTCGATCGTGCAGAAGCGGGCTGAGCGGGCGGCGGAGCGCGAGCATCCGAAGAAACCGGTTCCGAAGCCCAAGCCGAAGGCTCGGGTCAAGCAGAAGGTGACTGCGAAGTCTCGCCCCAACGCCAAGCCGGCGGCGCGGCGCAACGGCCGCGCCCCCAAGAAGAAGCACTAGCCCGGGGGTTTACGCTGGGTTGGCCCGAGACCGTCCAATAAGGGGCCGTGGGTCAAGGTGACCGACGTTTCCCACCCCCCCGCCGACTTACGTTCTCCCACCCGCAGCATGGTTCCCGCCCGAATCCATTGCCAGCTTTGCTGCCGGCCCGGCCTTCCCTGATGATTGGGGATACCGAAGTCCCGGGTGAGTTGCGCCACCCAAGGCGAGGCCAGTTTGGAGGTGCCATGCAGCGAAAAAACGATCACGGCGGCAGAATCCCGCACCGAGGAGATCAGGATCTCGGCCGGGAGGAGACGGGGGAGTTTCAGGGCGCCGGTGCAGTCCCGCATCCGCCAGTCCAGCGTGCCCCGGCAGCGGAGCGCGCCGGCCAGAGTTTTGACGCGATCAGCCGCATCGGCTAACAGCATCCCGGCGCGAAAGCCGTTGAAACTGAGCGGCGGGTTCTGAACCGCCGGGGCAATGACCGGCGGGGGTACGGACAGGAGCATGATGCGCGGAACCTACCAAGCAAAGCCGCCGGCGTGGAAGGGCGCCGGCGGTTGCGGACTGGGTGGAGCGATCGATTAGACCTTTTTGACGTTCGAGGCCTGCAGGCCCTTGGGGCCGTCCACCACCTCGAATTCCACCGCGTCTCCTTCGGCCAACGAACGGAAGCCATCCGCGACGATCGCGGTATGATGGACGAAGACGTCCTTGCCACCGTCCTGCGCGATAAAGCCGAACCCCTTCGCGTCGTTGAACCACTTCACCGTACCCTTCGCCATTGCTACGACCTCATGTGCTGGGAGCCTCTCGGCTCGGGGGAACCCGGTGGCGGACGCGAGCAAGCCGTCTTCCGCCTACCATTACTCGGAGAAGGTTCCGCGCGGTTCGACATTTGTCAATATCCGGGCCCTGCGGTAAGCTTCCGTTCATGGCCACCCCCGGGACGCTCACGGTTCGCACTTTCCTCGATCGGACGGAGGGGCTGGCTCACCTGCTCTTGCGGGCCGATCAGGCACCGCGACTGCTGGCCTTCGACGATGCCGCCGGCTGTCCGGTGGAAACGGCGCTGGCCGCGCTGGAGTGGACGGCCGCAGTGGGCCTGCTGCCGGACGATGATCTGCTGCACGCGGCGCGGCTCACCAGCGAAACCGCGGCGGCCGTGATCGAGCGGAAGACCCCGGATGGGGAACGCCAGTTCGTATATCTCGGCCCCCGGCTGGACGCACCACCGATGGATGTGTTCGAGGGACGCGTCCTGCTGGATGAGCCCGGCGTCAAAGCGGTGGAGTTTTCCCAGCGCGCCCATGCTCTGGCCCATTTCCTCCGCGCGACCTCCGGCACCGGAGCGCTGATGGCGTTGCTGACCCGGCGCGCGCCGGAGATTCGTCACCTGCGGCGTTGGTTCCGCCCCATCGTACAGGCCCTGGGAGATGAGACTCTTTTGATCGGCGGCTGGTTCGCAGCCAGCTCTGCCGGCGCGCTGTTCGGCGGCACCGATGCGGATCCGACCTACCGGTACATCGAGGTTGGGGTGGAACCCTGATTTAGGCGCTTCCCAGTTCTCCCGCCAAACAACACACACCGATGTTCGCATGTTGATACACATTTCCACTTCGTGTGTCGGAACGCTGTTCGACGCTGGGAATACAGCAGTTGAGCATCCACAATCCACCCACCTTCAAATCGCGTAAACCGAATAAAATCAGGCACTTGCGCGGTTTGGCGAGGCCTATATCTTAGCAGTGCGTCGCTTCCGTAGGGCTTCTCACAGGAGTTCTTGAAGGCGGCGACAGTCCGGGCGAAATATCAGGGGAGATGTTTGGGGCGCTCGCTCGTCCCGAGTATCGCTGATCCTGGTGATCACACGGCCCGGATCGGTGGAGCCAGTCGCGTGTTCCACCCGCTCCGATGTGGCGCCTCGGAGCGCAGTGCGAAGGGTCGGTCCGCGACCCGATCCGACTCGCAGCGCTTGCGTGAATGAACCAGGTGGGATGGCGATCCGGCCTGGGGATCAAAACTGAAGCCTCGTTCCGCCCTCCCGCTAGGCCATCAGCCGACGGTGGCGGAGGAGAGAAGAACGGCGGCGCAAGCCCCGACTTCAGCCGGTTCACGCTGGGACGGCCGTGACAGCGCAAGCTGTGCGGCCGTTCCTCTTTTTTGGGCCCCTCGTCCCCGCGATCTCCTGAAATCCGTCCCGCCAGCCCACTTGCCACTCTGGCACCCGGTGCGGTGGGCGCTTCGCGTGTGTGGATTGTCTCCACTGCGTGCGTCCACGCTTAGTACCAGGAAGGAATCCTGGGCGCGTGACGCTGGGGGGACTGTGGGGTCTGGGGACCCGGTCAGGGTGCGGGTTGGTCAACGAGGGGCGGACGAGGGGACCGGTAACTCTTCTATTTACGCAGTGTTGGCCGCGAATCCGAGTTGACCCTCGGGCAAGCCCTTACCTGAACTCGACGGGGGACAGCCATGATAACGACGATGACGGAGGCTGGGACGATGCTTGACACTCGGCCGGTCCTTGTAGTGAGCGGTGATCGGTCCCGCGCGGAACACCTGGCCGAGGCGCTGCGGGGTGACGGCGGCACCGTCACCACCGAGACGCATGGCGCCGCCGCCGCCGCGATGGTGGCGGGCACCCAGGGTGAGTCGCCCGGCTTGCTGGTGCTCGATTTGTCACTGCCGGAGCTGGATCTGCAGCGACTTCGGGAGGCGCTGGGTGAGAGTGCGCCGCCCCCTGAATCTCTGGACGCGGTCGAGCGACGCCAGATCGCGGCCATGCTCCGCCACACCGGTGGAAATCGGCGGAAGGCCGCCCAATTGCTGGGGCTGGCCCGCTCGACGCTGTTGGCGAAGATTCGGCGCTATGGGCTCGAGCCCGGCTCCGAGACAGAGGTATAGCGGCTGCTCCCCAAACACATGACGATACCATTGCTGGCGCTGACTGTCGGTTCGGCGCCGGCGTGGGCTCAGGGACCGTGGCCCGATGCGGAGCTCCGCAAAGGGACGCTCAGCTTTGACGGAAAGTCGACGCTCGGGGACTTTACCGGCACGACGACGGCCGTGCGGGGGCAAATGCGCGGGGGTGCCAGCCTGAACGAGGTCCGCGGTTGGGTCGAGGCGCCGGTCAGCACCCTGAAGACCGCGAACGACCGCCGCGATCGCGACCTGGTCAAGACCATGGAAGCATCGATCTATCCCACGATCCGCTTCCAGCTCGAAGGGGTGAAGGCTGAGTGGGAGCGAGGCGACAGTGCAGGCGTGATCCTCGAGGGAGATTTCTTCATTCATGGTGTGCAACGGCGAGAACACTTCCCAGCTACCGTAGCGCGCAGCTCCGAAGGGATCCGGGTGACGGCCAGCCTGCCGATGAACCTGCATGATTACAAGGTGGAGAAGCTGACGCGGTTTCTGGTATTCAAGATGAGGCCGGATATCGTGGTGCACATTGATGTCACGTTCTAGGAGTAGGGATTAGGGCAGGTCGAGGCGTTCCTCCCTCCGTGCCAGTCGCTACCCCTCCTCAAGGCAGGATCCGCACCCTCCCCAATCGCGACACGACCACTCTTCGGGTGGCCCCACCTTTGACCAGCACGTGGCTCGTGTTGGCCAACCCCATGCCGAGGCCGTCGGGGCCGAACACGCTGGTATGCGCCGGGCTGGTGAGGGCGACGCCCGCCGCGGCGGGACCCGGTGCAATCCAGGCGAGCAGGGTATCGGGATCGTCGGCGCTTTGGACGGTGCGAATGGCGAGGGTATCCGCAGAGACCCTCAGGATGGCGAGGCGCTGTTGCATTCGCGCGGTGACCCAGGCGGAGCGATAGGCCGTAAGCAGGCGGGCAGCCTGATGCTCCACCGCCAGCCGGTCGGCCAGAGCGGCCGAGCCGGGCACCACCATGCCGGCCAGCAGGCCGATGACGGCCAGCACGATGACCACTTCGACAAGGGTGACGCCGCGCGGCATGGGGACAGTCTAGGGCGGGAGGCGCTTGGTGCTGTCATCTTTCGAGCGCGAGGAAGGGCGCCGTTGCGCCGCCGGCGCAAGAGGCGCTTTTTTCTTCCCGCTTGCCCGACTCCTCTTTCGGTCCCCGGGAGGTCCGTATGGGATTGCTCATTCTGCTGATCCTGCTCGCGGTCGTGGTGCTCTGGATGGTCGGAGCGTACAACGCCTTGATTGCGCTGAAGAATCAGGTGGTGAACGCGTGGAAGCAGATCGACGTGCAGCTCAAGCGCCGGCACGATCTCATCCCCAACCTGATCAACACGGTCAAGGGCTACATGGACTTCGAGCGCTCGACTCTCGAAGCCGTGATCTCCGCGCGGCAGAAGGCGGTCTCGGCGCAGGGAGTCGCGGCGACCGCCAAAGCCGAGGGCGAGCTGTCGCAGGCGCTGGGACGTCTGTTCGCGCTGTCGGAGAATTATCCGGAGCTCAAGAGTTCCCAAAATGTGTTGCAACTGCAGGAAGAGCTGACCAGCACGGAAAACAAGATCGGGTTTGCGCGCCAGCTCTACAACGACGTGGCCACCCAGTACAATACCAAGCAGGCGCAATTCCCCACCAGCCTGGTGGCCGGCATGGCGAAAGCCTCGCCCGCCGAGTTGTGGGAGATCGAGGACGCCGCGGAGCGGGCGGTGCCCGCCGTGGACCTCTCGCTCGATAAGCCGAAGGGGTGAGCGACCACAACCTCTTCGCGCAGCAGTCCGCGAATAGACGGAAATCCGCCTGGCTGATTGCCGGCTTCCTGGTCTTCTTCGCATGGATCGGCTTCGGGGGGGATTACGGGCTCTTTCTCTACACCCGGGAGCTGCCGCCGGAGGCCTACCACCATGTCGTGCCGTTCATTGGCATAGCCGCGTGCGCCGTGGCGACCGCGATGGCGTGGACCGCCTGGAACAAGGGCGACCAGAAGGTCTTGGGCGCTTCAGGAGCCTGGGAGCTGATCACCCCGGCCACCCCGGAGCAGCAGCGGCTCGACAATGTGGTCGAGGAGATGGCGATCGCGGCCGGGATCCCCAAGCCGCGGATCTGGATCGTCCCGGACCAGGATCCCAACGCCTTTGCGACCGGGCGGGACCCCGTGCACGCCAGCATCGCGGTGACGGAAGGCCTGCTCGCGCTGCTCAGCCGCGAGGAGCTGCAGGCGGTGGTGGCGCACGAGATGTCGCACATCCGGAACCTGGACATCCGCCTGATGACGCTGCTCGCCGCGATGGTGGGAGCGGTAGGGTTGATCTCGCATTTCATGCTGCGCTCGCTGCGCGGGGTGCGGCTGCGCAAGGCGGGCGCGCCGGTGGCGCTGGTGGTGCTGCTGGTGTGGGTGTTGACCCTGATCGTGGCGCCGATCGCCTCGGCCATCCTCTCGATGGCCGTGAGCCGCAAGCGGGAGTACCTGGCCGACGCCACCGGGGCGCAGCTCAACCGCAATCCGCTGGCACTGGCGCAGGCGCTGGAGAAAGTGGACGCGGCGCCCGAGGCGACCCGCTCGATCATTCGCGGCGCCGGGCACCTGTGCATCGTGGACCCGGGTGAACGGCGGCTCGCCGACCGCGCTGGATTCCTGGGCGGGCTGTTCGAGTCGCACCCGCCGGTGCGGCTGCGGGTAGCTCGACTCCACGGTATGGGGTATGGAACGGTGAAGGGTGAAGCGTGACCGGTGACCGGTGACCGGTGAAGACGGAGTTAGGCTCGCCCGTCGTCGAGGAAAACGAGCGCTTCCCTCCGCGCGACGACAGCCTGCAGCGCGCGATGCACGGCAGGGTCGAGCACGGTGCCCACCAGGTCGCGCAAACGCTCGACCGCGAGCTCCGGGAGCATCTTTTCCTGGTAGGGTCGTGAGGTGGTGAGCGCGTCGTAGATCTCCACGGCGCCCAGAATGCGGGCCCCGATCGGGATCGCCTCGCCTGCGAGGCCGTCGGGATAGCCCTTGCCGTCCCAGCGCTCGTGATGGCTGCGCACGAACTGAATGACGGGGCCGAGGTGACCCAGGGGAGCGAGGATGTCGGAGCCGATGATCGGATGGCGCTTGACGTGCTCGAACTCCTCGTCGGTGAGCGGACCCTGCTTGCTCAGAATCTCTTCGCGGACGCCGATCTTGCCGATGTCGTGCAGGCGGCCGGCGGTGCGAATCGACTCGACCTGATCGTCGGGCAAGCCGAGTTGCGCGGCCACCATGGCGGCGGAGTCCGCGACGCGGGCACTGTGGCCTCGCAGATAGGGATCCTTCGCTTCCAGCGCATTGACGAGGGTTTCCAGTGTGGCGACCGTGATCCGCTCCAGGTTGGCGCGCTCCATGCGAAGCTCCGCCGTGCGCATCCCCACCTCTTCCTTGAGCCAGTGATCAAACTTGGCTTTCTCCATCTCGTGCTGCCGCCGGCTGAGCGCGCGCTCGATCGCGCTGCCCAAATCGGTCAGGTCGACCGGCTTGGTCAGATACTCCATGGCGCCGCGCTGGAGGCAGAGGGTGGCGCTGGCTGCGTCATTGACGGCGGTCAGCATGACGATCGCCAGATTGGGCTCGCGCTCGAGCAGCTGGGGCACCAGGTCGACTCCGTTGCCATCCGGCAGTCGGACATCGAGCAGGAGGCCGCTGAGCTTGTACCGAGCCACCGCCTGAAGGGCCTCGGCCGCGCTCGCAGCCGTGATCACCTCGTAGCCCTTCCCGCCCAGGAAGCGCTTCAGCGCGTTCCGGATGGGCTCCTCGTCGTCGACGATGAGAATGGCCGGGGAGAGGGAAGCTGGCGTGGGCATGGGGGGATAATAGGGAGCTAGGAGGCCGGGAGGCTAGGCTGGGATCCCTAACCTCCTCCTCTGCTATTCTCCCGCGCTCCTATCCGACAAACTCGACCTGCACGGCATGCGGAATGATCCCCGCCTCGTGACCGCGCTGGAGCAGGCGCCGGACTGCTTCGCGGCCGCGGGGCCCGTAGTCCACCGTCCACTGGTTTACGTACATACCGACGAACTCATCGGTATCGTCGGCCGAGATCCCCCGGTTGTAGCGGCTGGCATGTGCCAGGGCGGGGGCCCGGTGGGCCAGCGCGTACTCGATACTGGCCCGCAGGTCGCGAGCGACCTGGGCGATCACCGACGGGCCGAGGTCTCGGCGCACGACGTTGCCTCCCAGCGGCAGCGGCAGCCCGGTTTCGGCCAGCCACCAGGCACCCAGATCCTGCCAGAGCTCGAAGCCGTCGGCGGCGAAGGTGAGCTGCCCCTCGTGGATCACCAGCGCGACGTCGGCTGCACCGCGCCTGACGGCGTCGCCCACTTTGTCGAAGGGAACGACCACCGGCTCGATATCGGGCTGGTACAGCTTGAGGGCGAGGTAGGCCGTGGTCCGCAGGCCGGGCACGGCGACGCGGCGGCCGCACAACGCCGTGCGGGGATCGGAGGGCGCGGCGCTTTCGGCCACGAGGCGCGGCCCATAGCCGTCGCCCATCGAGGAGCCGCTGGCGAGCAGTGCGTAACGATCGGCGAGGTAGGCGTAAGCGTGAATGGAGACCGCTGAAACTTCCAGCTCGCCGGCGAGTGCCCGGCGGTTCAAAGTCTCGATGTCGGCCAGCTCGTGCTGATAGCGGAGCTCGCCGGTGTCGAGCTTGCCCTCCGCCAGCGCGTAGAACATGAACGCGTCGTCGGAGTCGGGGCTGTGGCCGATACGGATGGTATGCATCATGGCTTGGCGGTGCTGGCTTGCGCCCGCACCCGGAAATCGTCGAGCACCGGCTTGTGCTCGGCATATTCAGAACGGCCGGCCCGCAGCTCGGCGTCGTAGTGGGCGAGGAAATCGCGATAGGCCCGAGCCAGCGGCTCGGTGCGGCTCTGCCGGTCCGCCGCTTCGCCGCGGATGACATAGCCAAAGAGGTGCCCCGGGGTCTGGGTGAGGATCGTGTCGGCCAGGGCTTCCGCCCCGGCAAAGTCCCCGATGGCTAGATGGATCAGCGCGGAGTGGAAACGGATGTCGCTGCTGGGACTCTCCAGCATCGCATAGGCGCCCAGCGCCATGGGTGAGAACTGCTGGACGGTGATACTGTCGCCGCTCTCACTGGCGCGGACCACCCGGTCGAACAGCCGGTCGAAGCGCTGGTCCGGCGTCAGACTGCTGATGTCGGGCGCCTGAGTGCTCAGGCCCGGGGCAGCGCCCGGATTGCCCGCATTGCCTGCGTTGGCCATCTCGGGAGCCGCTTGCGGGCGAAAACTGCCCGAGCGCCACAGCAGGAGCAGGACCGCCGCCAGGATAGCCACGCCGGCGATTCCCCAGGCGAGCCGTTCCCGGCCACCTCGACCGGCGGGTGCGCGGACCTGCGCACCGCACTGGTGGCAGAAGCGGGCGCCGGGAGACAGCGGGGTCCGGCACGCCGGGCAGGCGCCGGCCTCGGC
>DATCWE010000038.1:0-2096 GCA_036566495.1 Gemmatimonadales bacterium
CATCGTCCGGCTCGGCGTGGGCCGTTACGAGGGTCTGGTCTCCGGCCGGCCGGTCGCGCCCGAAGCCCTGCAAGGCGCCCGGGTGGTCGCCGCCTCGGCGATCGCGGACCCCGACGCGTTCGTGGCCCAGACCAAGGCCACCGGCGCACAGGTGCAGGTCGCCACCTGGCGCGATCACTATGAGTTTCGCGACGAGGATCTGGCCTGGCTCGCCAAGGCGGCGCGCAAGGCGGACTACGTCGTGGTGACCCAGAAGGATGCGGTCAAGCTGCGCGATCGCTGGCCCGGGAGCGTGCCGGAGCCGCTGGTGGCCATGCTCGACCTCACGTGGGAAGCGGGAGAGGCCGAATTCAGCGCGGCCCTGGACGCCATCGTCACCCCGGTGGAGCGGCTGTAACTTTCAACGCGAAATCCAAGCGGAGACCCCGACATGACGCATATGCAGACGCGGAGCTGGATGCTGCCTGAGAAAGACACCTTTCTCGGCGCCGAGAACCCCTTCGAATCCATGATGGCGCGCTTCGATGAAGCGGCGCACCACTTGAATCTGGAGCCCGGCCTGCGTCTGGTCCTGCGCCATCCCGAGAAACAGCTCATCGTCGCCGTGCCGATCAAGCGCGACAACGGCGACACCGAGGTGTTCACCGGTTATCGCGTGCTCTACAACACAGCGCGGGGGCCCGCCAAGGGCGGCATCCGGTTCGACCTCCAGGTCACCCTGGACGAGGTTAAGGCGCTGGCCGCCTGGATGACCTGGAAGTGCGCGGTCGTCAATCTGCCTTTCGGCGGGTCCAAGGGCGGAGTGGTCTGCGACCCGAGCACGATGTCCGGCGCCGAGCTCGAGCGGCTCACCCGGCGCTATACCTCCGGCATCATCGACATGCTGGGGCCCGACTCGGATGTTCCCGCACCCGACGTGAATACCAACGAGCGCATGATGGCGTGGATCATGGACACCTATTCCATGCACAAGCGCCACACGGTGACGGCAGTGGTCACCGGAAAGCCCGTCGCGATGGGCGGCTCCCTGGGCCGTCGCGAAGCCACCGGCCGCGGCTGCATGATCGTCACCCGCGAGGCGCTCCGGCAGCTGGGGCGGCCCATCGAGGGCACCCGGGTAGTCGTGCAGGGCTTCGGCAACGTGGGATCCATCAGCGCGCAGCTCATGGCGGAGCAGGGGATGAAGATCCTGGCCGTGAGCGACAAGGAGGGCGGCATCTACAATCCCAAAGGACTCGACCTGGACGATGTGCTGCGGCATGTCAAGGAGCACAAGGTCCTGAGCTCCTACCGCCAGGCCGAGCACATCTCCAATCCGGAGCTGCTGACGCTCGACACCGACGTGCTGGTCCCGGCGGCTCTCGAGAACGTGATTACCGACGAGAACGCGGGGAAGATCCGCGCCAGGATCATCTGCGAGGGCGCCAACGGGCCGACCAGCGCCGATGCCGACGCGATTCTGCAGGACGCCGGCATCCTGGTGGTCCCGGACATTCTCGCCAATGCCGGCGGCGTCACGGTGAGCTACTTCGAGTGGGTGCAGGACCGCGGCGGATACTTCTGGGACCTGGAGACCGTGAATTCCCGGCTCGAGAAGATCATGGTGAGCTCCTACCAGGAGTGCGCCGCCATGGCGGCGCGCAGCAACGTCAGCATGCGGATCGCGGCGTACATGGTGGCCATCGACCGGGTCGCGGAAGTCCATCGCCTGCGCGGGATGTACGCCTGACCCTTCTCCTCGCGGTGGGCAAGCTGCGGCCGTACTACCGTGAGGCGTGCGACGACTATCTGCGACGGCTGCGCCATTACGAGCCCGTCGCCGAGCGGGAGGTCCGGGAGGCCGGGCGCGCCGCGACCCCTGAACTGCGCCGCCGTGAGGAATCGGCCCGGCTCACCAAGGCAATCCCCGCCGGCAGCACGCTCATCGCGCTGCACCGCGGCGGGGCAGGCTGGAGCAGCGCGGAATTGGCCCGGCGGCTCGACGCCTGGCGCGGCGAGGGGCGCTCGCTGGTACTCGTGCTGGGCGGCGCCTTCGGACTCGACCCCGAGCTGTTGGGGCGGGCGCAGCATCGCTGGAGCCTCGGGCCCCTGACCCT
>DATCWE010000095.1:0-2057 GCA_036566495.1 Gemmatimonadales bacterium
AGCTCGCCGCTCACCCGCAAGCCCAGATCCGCGCCCAGGACCGCGCCGACGATCGCCGGCACGCCAAAGGCGAACGCGGTCTGCAGCCGCACGGTGCCGGCGCGCCAGTGTGCGATGGAGCCCACCCCGCTGGTGATCCCGACGATCACCAGGCTCATGGGAATGGCGTGCTTGACGTCGTATCCCATGACGTGATGCAGGATGGGAATCGTGAGGATGGAACCCCCGCCGCCGAGCAGCCCCAGCGAGAGTCCGATCAGCAGCGCGAGAATGTATCCGAGAGCGGTCACGGTGCCCCGAAAATACACGGCCATCCACTAAGTTGTACCGCTATGTCGTTGCTGCTCATGAGCGCGTTGATCGGGATGGGCGGTGTCGCGGCCGGCCTGATCGGCGCGCTGACCGGGCTGGGTGGCGGCATCGTCATCGTGCCGCTGCTGACCTTGGGCTTCGGCGTCGATATCCGATACGCCGTGGGCAGCTCGCTGGTAGCGGTGATCGCCACGTCGTCGGGCGCGGCGGCGGCCTACGTCAAGGAGGGGTTCACCAACATCCGGGTGGGGATGCTGCTCGAGGTGGCCACGGTGGCCGGCGCGTTGCTGGGCGCGCACCTGGCCCTGCTGATCCCCGCCAACGTGATCGCCGTCCTCTTTGCCGTGCTGGTGGTCTTCACGGCGGTGCAGTCGCTGCGGTCGCCCTCCGAGGACATCACGGTAGTCTCCGACGCGCTGGCGCGGCGACTGCGCCTGGGGTCCACTTATCCCGCGCCGGAGGGAATCCGGCGTTACGGCGTGCGGCGGGTCCCGCTGGGTTTCCTGCTCATGGCTGCGGCGGGGGTCTTGTCGGCCCTGCTCGGCATCGGGTCCGGCGTGGTGAAGGTGCTCGCGATGGACCGGGCGATGCGCCTCCCGTTCAAGGTGTCCACCACCACCAGCAATTTCATGATCGGGGTGACGGCGGCGGCGAGTGCGGGCATCTATCTGCAGCGGGGCTACATCGACCCGACGCTCACCTTCCCGATCCTGCTCGGCGTGCTGGCCGGCGCGCTGGCAGGCGCACGCATCCTGAGCCGGGCACCGACGCGCCGGCTCCGCCTGGTCTTTGCCGGCGCGGTCGTGCTGCTCGCCGCCGAGATGCTCTACAAGGGCCTGACGGGGGGATTGTGAGCCGGGAAACCCGCTGGAGCGACGACCGGATGGCGCAAGGCGTGGGCCGCCTGCTCAAGGGCGGGGTCAGCGTGGCGGCCGGCGTGACGGCGGCCGGAGGGCTGGCGCTCCTGCTGCAGCACGGCGCCGGCACGGTGGACTATCACAGTTTCCGCGGTGAACCCGCCGAGCTGCGCGGGATCGTCAGCGTGGTGAGCGCCGCCGCGCGGCTGCAGGTTCCGGCGGTGATTCAGCTCGGTATCGTCCTGCTGCTCGCGACACCGGTCGCCCGGGTGCTGCTTTCCCTGGTGGAATTCGTGCTGCGGCGGGATCGCCTCTACACCACGATCACCAGCGTCGTGCTGGCCCTGCTGTTGTACGGTCTCTTCCTGGGGGGGCGGATCTAGCCCGCGCAGTCCCGACGGGGCGGCCCTTGGCGATCAGGGCGCGGCGGGCGCGGCGCGGGGGGGTGCGGTCCGATCCAGCAGGTCGGCCAGGGTCCGCATGTCGAACGGCTTCTGGATGATCGGCTGGCGCAGTCGGGTGACGAAAGCGGCGATCTCGGCGGAGGCGGTGTCTCCCGAGATCACCACGAGCTTTCCGAGCGCCGCAGGATCGTGCGTTGCCAGCAGGTCGTGCAGCTCCATGCCCGACATGCCGGGCATGCGCAGATCGCTCACGATGGCGTCATAGCGCTCGCTGCCGGGCTGAGCGTCGGGCTTTCCCAGACCGAGCCGGTCCAGCGCCTCGCGGCCGTTCTGGGCCTCGTCGACCTGCCAGCCGCGCCGCTCTAGGTAGCGGCGGATGGCAACCCGGATGGCGGCTTCGTCATCGATCACCAGCCCCCGGCGGCCCCCCGGAGGCCGCGGACCCGCGGCGGCCAGCAGCTCGGCGCGGGGCAACTCGGCGGGC
>DATCWE010000153.1:0-14874 GCA_036566495.1 Gemmatimonadales bacterium
GACGTTCGGATTCGAGCGGGAGACGTCGAGGGCGATGCGCCCGTAGGTTCCGGGGGGAAGGCCGGAGCCGGACAGCTTGGTCCAGGTTCTTCCGGCATCCTCGCTCTTCCACAGCGCGCTGCCGGGCCCGCCGCCATTGAAGCAGCATCCGCTGCGCAGCCGCTGGTAGCTGGCCGCGTAGAGGACGTTGCTGTTCGAGGGGTCGATCGCGAGGTCGGTAAACCCCGTGTAGTCGTCCACGAACTTGATCTTGTTCCAGGTTCTCCCGCCGTCGGTGGTCTTGTAGATGCCGCGGTCCGGGTTAGGCCCGAACAAGTGGCCCGGCGAGGCGACGTAGACGATGTCGGGATTCCGGGGATCGATCACGATGCGTGCGATCGACTGGGTTTCCCGCAAGCCGATGTGGGTGAACGTCCTGCCGCCGTCGGTGGTCTTGTAGATCCCATCGCCGAACGAAGTGGTCTGGCGGTTGTTGGGCTCGCCGGTGCCGACGTAGACGACGGCGGGATTGGTGGGGTGGATGGCGATGTCACCGATCGACGCCGTGGGGTAACTCTGAAAGACCGGCTCGAAGGTGGTTCCGTTGTTCTCCGACTTGAAGACGCCGCCGACCGCGTATCCCAGGTAGATGATGCTGGGGTCGCTTTCGGAGACGGCGATGTCGTCGATCCGGCCGCCCATGCTCGCGGGACAGATCGAGCGGAAGCGGAATGGCGCGAGCAGCGGGTCGCTGGACGCATTGAGCATCGGCCCGCGGGGCGGGGCGGGGGGGACTCCCTGGGCGCTGAGAGTCGCGGCAACAGCCAGAGTCAAGGCAACGGGGTACCGCAGGCGAGGCAACGCACGGCGCATGGTCGGCTTCCTGATGGGAGGTGGTGCGATGGGGCCGCTGAGAATCTACTCCCGGGTCCGCTGCTTCGTTGCGAGGATGTGGCGGAGCCGGGACGGATCGAGCGGCTTCACACAATGGTCGTCGAAGCCCGCCTCTCGGGAGCGGCGGCGTTCCTCCTCCGAGCCGAAGCCGGTCAGCGCAATCAGGCGCACCTCGTCGTACCCCGGATCCGCCCGGATTTGTTCGGCCACTTCGTAGCCGTCCATCCCGGGCATGCCGAGGTCGAGGAAGACCAGCGTAGGCTGGTGCGCGTGCAGGAGGGCCAGGGCGGAAGGGCCATCATAGGCGACGCGGGGATCGGCGCCGAGGGTCTGCAACACCATGGCCAGGGTGTCCGCTCCATCCTGGCTATCGTCCACCACCAGCACCCGCTGCCGGTTTTCCGGGAGTGTCTTGCCCGCCTCGAAGTCGGGAGCCGCGGCCGTCGGAAGCGCGTGCCGGCTGAGGGGTATATGCAGCACGAACTCACTGCCTTGATTGAGGCCCTTACTGCGGGCTTCGATGCGGCCGCCGTGCATTTCCACCAGGCTGCGGGCGAGCGCCAGTCCGATGCCCAGCCCCCCCTGGGCCCGCTTGAGCGTCCGGTCCACCTGGGCGAACATCTCGAAGACGCGCGGCAGCATGTCGGCCGGGATGCCCAGGCCGTTGTCCCGCACGGTGACCACCGCCTCGTCGCCATCCTGCACCGCGGTCAGCTCGATGCGGCCGCCCTCCTGGGTGTATTTGGCGGCATTGTTGAGCAGGTTGGAGATCACCTGCGCCATGCGAACCGGGTCGGCTTCGATCACGAGCGGCTCGAGGCTCAGCGCGAGGTCGAGCTGATGCGCCGCCGCCTCGATCAGGGGCCGACTGGTCTCCACCGCGCTCTCCACCACCGTGGCGAGGGCGACCGGTTCCTTGCGCAGCTCGATCTTGCCTCCGGTGATGCGGGAGACCTCCAAGAGATCATCCACCAGCCGGACCATGCGGGTCAGCTGCTGTTCCATCAGCCGGTAGATCCGGTCGACGCGGCCATCCCCACCGCGGCTCTGCAACACGTGAAGCGAATTGCGCAGCGGCGCGAGCGGGTTGCGCAGCTCGTGTGAGAGCGTCGCGAGGAACTCATCCTTGCGGCGATCGGCCCGGCGGAGCGCCTCCTCCGCACGCACCCGCTCCGTGATGTCGATGGCGATCCCGCCCACCAGCCGGACCCGGCCCTCCGGATCGAAGATGGGAAACTTGCTGACGATCGAGTGCCGGATGCCGCCATCGGGGAGGGTCATGTGCTCGACGACTTCGATACCGATCTTCCCCGACACGGCGCGCTCGTCGTTGAGGCGAAACTGCTCCGCCATCTCCGCCGGGAAGAGCGCCAGATCGGTCCGCCCGTAAATACTCGTCCGGGGCTGGCCGAAGGCCTGCGCGCCGGCATCATTGATGTAGACGTAACGGCCTTCCAGATCCTTGATCCAGGCCAGGCCCGGGAGGTGCTGGGCAAAGCGCGCGAAGCGCTCTTCGCTCTCGCGCCAGCGGAGATCGGCATCCCGCTTGGTGGCCTCGGCGGCCTCGCGGAGCTGGCGCTCCATTTCCCGGCGAACCGAGAGGTCGCGCGCGATGATCAGAAAGCACCGTGGGGATCCGTCGTCGCGCACGACGGCGGTCATCACCACGCCGGCCCAGAACTGGCTCCCGTCCTTGCGCACGCACCAGCCGTTCTCGCTGACGCGTCCGGCCTCCGCCGCGAGCCGGAGGTGGCGCTCGGGCGTCCCTTCCGACCTGGCTTCCGTGGTATAGAACCGCGCACTCGGCTGACCGAGTACCTCCGCCTCGGCGTAGCCCGTGATACGCTCCGCCCCGGCGTTCCAGCTGATGATCCTGCCCTGGGGGTCGAGCAGCACGATGGCATAGTCCTCGACGCCCTCGACCAGACTGCGAAAGTGATCTTCGCTGCGCCGGCCTACTCCCCTCGCGGGGTCGTGGGTTGGCAAACTCTTGCGCCGGCGTGGTGTGGCCATTGGTGATCGGGTCGCACCGGGAGACAGCTCGAGTCACCCGGCGCGTGGAGCTCCCAACTTGAAGGGGTTGTAGCGGGTGGCGACCGGATCGTCCAGTTGATCGAAGACCTCGACCCGTTTCAGCCAATTGGCCAAGCGGGTACTGCCGGGGAGTGCGAGGGCTTCGACGGCCACCTTGATGCAATATATGGTCAGGATGGTCAGAAGTAGCTCCCCCGCGGGAAGCACGCCCAGGAAGGCCCCCAGCGTGAAGACCAGGGAGTCCACCGCTTCCCCAACCAGCGTCGAGGCGAGAAAGCGCCAGCTCTGCGACACTCCCAGGCGCCCCCGCTGGGCATATTTCATTCTCGAAAGAACGAAGCTGTTGACGAATTCGCCCGACAAATAAGCCGCCAGGCTCGCCAGCGCGATGCGGGGAACCACCCCAAGGATGGTCGCATAGGCCTGGTCATGGTGCCAGAAGGGGGCGCTCGGCAGCAGACCGACCACCCAGAAGCTCAGCGCCGCCAGGACCTGGCAGGCCATCCCGGTCCAGATAACGCGGCGCGAGCGGGCATAGCCGTATACCTCGGTCAGCACGTCATTGAGGATGAACGCGACGGGGAACAGCAACGTCGCTCCGGGAACCGACAGCGGGCCCAGCGCGATGAATTTGGCGTCCAGAGGAGGTGTGAGCAGGAGCACGGCGACGAAGAACCCCGTGAGGACCGGCAGCAGCCGCAGCTCACGCTCGCGAGTCGCCATGCGCGCTCCAGCGGAGGAATCCTGAACTACTAGTGGTGACGGTGCGCTCCGGTCAACCGGAGGGCTTGGCACCACTGCGCCGGTTGCGCCTACTTTGCGGGAGGAGCAGGCAGCCACCCGGCTTGGTCGAGGCTCCTGGGACTAGCGATTCTCGTTCGCTGTCCAATTCCACCGAGCCCGATCCGTCCCACTTCAGGGCATCGCTTGGGTCGCTCCGGCGCGAGTCCTGGAGTGCGCCGGGGCGCCTCGACCGCGGGAGGGATGCATGAGCTTGCCGCGTCCGCCAGGGCCTTTCTCGGAGCCAGTCGAGGCCGCCAAGGCGGCCGCTCTGCGCTACGTCAGCGCTGCCCAACCCGGTATTCAGCGCCGGAAGGCGGGCAAGGGCTTCAGCTACGTCGATCCGAACGGAGCGATCGTGCGCGACCGCGCGGTGCTCGCGCGGATTCGTAGTCTCGCGATCCCGCCGGCCTGGCGCGAGGTCTGGATCTGCCCCCGGCCCGAAGGGCATCTGCAGGCCACCGGGCGCGACGCGCGAGGGCGCAAGCAGTATCGCTACCACCCCCGGTGGCGCGAAGTGCGGGATGAGACCAAGTACGAACGCACCCGCCTGTTCGGCGGGTCGCTCGCCCGCATCCGGGCACGGGTGCGCAAAGACCTGGCCCGGACCGGAATGCCCCGCGAGAAGGTGCTGGCCACCATCGTGCGACTGCTGGAAACTTCCTTCATCCGCGTGGGCAACGAAGAGTATGCCCGCACCAATCAGTCCTACGGTCTCACCACCCTGCGAAACCGCCACGTGGAGATCCAGGGGTCCACCCTGCGCTTCCGCTTTCAGGGCAAGAGCGGGAAGGCCCACACGGTCGACGTCAACGATCGGCGCCTGGCCCGGCTGGTCAAGCAATGCCGCGAATTGCCGGGACAGGACTTGTTTCAGTATGTCGATGAGGCCGGCGTGCCGCAGCCGGTCGATTCAGGTGCCGTCAATGAGTACCTCAGGGAGATCTCCGGCCAGGACTTCACGGCCAAGGATTTTCGCACCTGGGCGGGAACCCTGATCGCGGCCAGGTTCCTGCTGGCCAGCGAAGACCATCCGGGCCTGGTGGAGACCGCGAAGGCCGTGGCGCGAGCACTGGGGAATACCGCCGCGATTTCCCGGAAGTGCTACATCCACCCGGCCGTGCTGGCGGCCGCTCAGGACCCCGCGTTACTGGAGCTGTGGCAGGCCGCGTGTGCCAAGCCCGTGGCGTTGCGGGGACTGAGTCGGGACGAGTCGGCCCTGCTCAGATTCCTGCGGGCAGGACAACCTTGACGAAAGGACCTGCGCTCACGCCGCTTGCGGGCGCCGCCGGCCCCCCGCGGGGGAAACGTCGATGGCGAGGGCCACCACCATGCCCACGACGGGCCAGAGGCTCCACTGGCCGGCAAACCAGTGCTGGACCGCGGTGTACCAGAGCAGCGTGGTGGGTAGGAAAATGAGGCCCAGTAGGGGCCAGAGGACCGAGGAGAAGATCCCTTCGAACCAGCGCGTGAACAACCACAGGACCGCGACCAGAAGTCGTGGCGTCAACAGCGCGAGGAGCGCGAAGAGACAAGGCATCAGGGCTTGGGGTCCCGGAGCTCGACAGGATTCCGCCAGGAATCATGCCGAGCGGGGCGTTTGGCCCTCAGGAACCGCCGCGGCGCAGCCAGCGCTGGGCTGCCAGCTTGGCCTTTCTCGAGCCGCCATAGAGCGCGTCGGAAAAGAGCTTGCTGTGAAAGCGGCGGCTCTTGGTCTTGGGATTTACCTTGCCGAACGGGAGGCGGGCTTGCCAGCCCTTCGTGCTCGTGGAGCGAACTCGGACGATCCAGCTCAACCTCGGGCCTCCGAAGAGAAGGTAGGCGGGAAGTATAGATCGAGCATGCTGCCCGGCGCCACTTAATCTCCCCGCGCGGTCCTGGACCGGGGCCAGGTCCGGGGCATCCTCATCTTCCGCCCCCGGCGGTCTGCACGAACGCGGCGACCTCCCGTGACAGCTTGGCGAGCGAAGGAAGCTGGATGTACATCATGTGCCCGGCCTCAAAATACCCGCGCGTGATATGTTCGCGCAGCGACGGATCCAGCCGCAGGTGATTCAAGGTGTATTCGGCCGCAAACAGCGGGGTCGCGGCGTCGTAGTACCCGAAGGCGATGTAGAGCCGCATGTGGGGGTTCTTGGCAAAGGCGCTCCGCAACGACTCCCCGACGTCGACGTACTCGTTGTCCGAGCCGAAGTCCCAGCGGGATCCGATGCCGCCTCCCAGGATGTAATACTCCAGGTCGCTCTGGTACCCCAGCTCCCGCCGGACATAATCGTTGAACGTCGCCGTATAGGGCGGCCGGATGGCCGCCATGCTGGGGTCGAAGTCCGGCTGCTCTCCACCGGGCATCGCGTCGAACCCCTTGAAGCGGGTATCCAGCCGACCTACCGTGCGATTCTGGTCCCGCAGCAGCTCCTTCTGGAAGCGTCCCAGGTCGATGCGCAGGTTGTGCTGCTCTACGTAGCTCCGGTCGAGGCCGGAATAACGCGCCAGCCGGTCTGCGGTCTGCCGGTACTCCTCGCCCGAGAGCTGGTCGCCCTTCGCGAGCGCCAGAAGGTATTCGTTGAGCGCCCAGCGACGCGCCTGTTCCACCACGGCGGCAAGCCCGGCTTGTTGCAGGTCGGGAGCGAGCTTCTTGTGGTACCAGGCGGTCGCGGTATAAGTGGGGATCAGGAGCGCGTAAGGAAGATCGTTTGCGGTGCTCCAGTCCGCCGTCTCGAAATTGAGGATCGTGGACACCAGCACGACCCCGTTGAGCGCGATCCCGTGGTTGACCAGCCATTCCGAGAGCCCTGCGGCGCGCGTCGTGCCATAGCTCTCGCCGACGACGAAGAGGGGAGAGCTCCAGCGCTCGTAGCGGGTCAGGAAAAGCCGGATGAAGGTACCGACGGACTCGATGTCTCCCCGCAGGCTCCAGAACTTCTTGCCCAGCTCGGCGCTCGCCGCGCGGCTGAACCCGGTGCCGACCGGGTCGATGAAGACCAGATCGGTGGCGGCCAGCCAGGTTTGCTCGTTGTCCACCAGCTGGTACGGCGCCGCCGGCAGCCACCCCTCGTCCTCCATCTTGACTCGCCGCGGACCCAGCGCCCCGAGATGCAGCCAGACCGAGGCCGAGCCGGGGCCGCCGTTGAAGGAGAACATCAGCGGCCGCTTGGACACCTCGGCCGGGTTGTCCAGCGTGTAGGCCATGAAGAAGATGTTCGCCTCGACGTTGCCCTTCTCGTCCTTGAGCGGCAGCGTCCCCGCCGTCACGCGGTAACTCAGCGTCCGGCCACCGATCCGGATGGAATGGTGGGTGACGACCGGTTTTTCCTCTGTGGCCGGCAGCGGGACGGGCGGCGCAGGCTTGGCGGTATCGGTAGCGGGACGGGTGGGGCTGCTCACCGGGCGCGCGGCCGGAGCCTGCAGGACGAAAAGCAAGGGAAGCAGGGAAAGCGGCGGCATCTCGCCTCGAAGTGAATGGTGGCCGGGCGGGAAGAATAGAGGTATACATTTTTCCCCTCAATGGCCGTCCGCATTCTGAGCCAGTCCGAAGTGACCGCGCTCCTCCCGATGGAGGAGTGCATCGAGGTCATGGAGGGAGCCTTGCGCACGCTCGCCCTTGGGGGCGCGCAGCTTCCGCTCCGGACGGTGCTCCGGCTCCCGCAGGGCAAAGGGCTGTTCGGGGTGATGCCCGCGCGGCTGGACGAACCGGCAGCGCTCGGCCTCAAGGCGATCGCGGTCTTCCCCGGCAACGAGGGGACTCCGCTCGATTCCCACCAGGGGGTGGTGCTCCTCTTTGATCCGGATACCGGCGCGCCTGTCGCGGTGCTGGACGCCAGCAGCATCACCGCCATCCGCACGGCGGCGGTGAGCGGGGTCGCGACCCGGGAGCTGGCCCGCCAGGATGCCGGTGACCTGGCGCTGCTCGGGACCGGCGTCCAGGCACGGAGCCATCTGGCGGCGATGCGCGCGGTGCGCCGGCTCCGGCGGGTGCGGGCATTCGGACCCAACGCCGAGCGGCTGGCCGGTTTCGTGCGCTGGGCGGAGGAGCAGCTGGCCATCGCGGTCGAGCCGGTCGCGAGCCCGCGGGCCGCGGTCATCGGCGCCGACCTGATTTGTACGGTCAGCGCCTCGCCCACCCCCGTCGTCGAAGGCGACTGGGTGATGCCAGGCGCTCACCTCAACGCGGTGGGTTCGAGCATTCCCACTTCCCGCGAGCTGGACACGCGGACGGTGGTCCTGGGAAAGCTGATCGTGGACCGGGTCGAGTCCGCCCGCAACGAAGCGGGCGACTTCCTGATCCCCCGGAGCGAGGGCGCGATCTCCGATGCGCACATTCGAGGCGAGCTGGGGGAGGTGCTGATCGGGCGGATCCCGGGAAGAACGGACGCTGCCGACATCACCATCTTCAAGTCGCTGGGGCTGGCCATCGAGGATTTGGCTGCGGCGCATCACGTGCTGCGCAAAGCGGAAGCCCGCGGTGCCGGGATCGTCGTTGAGCTCGGCGGACTCCGCGGCTGAGCCATGGGCATGGCCGCGCGCGTCAATCCGTTTTTCGAGCCGGGCCTGGTCCCCGCCGAACCGCCCGCCGCGGTCCGAGCGTTTCATCGCTCTCTGCCCGAGTACGCGCCGACCCCGTTGCACGCCTGCTCCTCGCTGGCAGGGTCCCTCGGTGTAGGCGAGCTGCTGGTCAAGGATGAATCCTGGCGGTTCGGCCTCAACGCCTTCAAGGCCCTGGGCGCATCCTGGGCGCTGCACCGAATCTGCGCGGCCCGCGGCGGGGTGACGACGGTAGCCGCCGCCACCGAGGGCAATCACGGCCGGGCCGTCGCTTGGGCCGCGCGCCGCTTGGGGCTTCGGTCCGTCATTTTCATTCCATCCCACGCCGCGCCGGCGCGAATTGAAGCCCTCCGGAAGGAAGGTGCCCAAGTCGAGCTGGTTCCCGGCTCCTATGACGAAGCGGTGCAGCGTTGCGCCGGGCAAAGCGCCGCCGCCGGCTGGCAAGTCGTGAGCGACACGGGCTACGAAGGGTACCGGGAGATCCCGGGCTGGATTGCCGAGGGCTACGCGACTCTTTTCGAGGAGGTGGGCGAGCAACGCGAGGCCGCCAGCCTGGAAGCGCCGGAGGTGGTGCTGGTCCAGGCGGGCGTGGGCGCCCTGCTCCACGCCGCGGTCGTGCACTTCCGGGCCGAGCCCAACCCGCCGATACTGGTGGCGGTGGAGCCGGTCGCCGCAGACGCGCTCTTTGCCTCCATCAACTCGCCGGGTGGAGAGCCGACGCCGACCCGCGGAGCGCAGGACTCGATGATGGCCGGGCTCAACTGCGGTGCCGTCTCCCTGACCGCCTGGCCCCTGGTGCGGCGCGGCGTCGAGTTGTTCCTCACGCTGGAAGACGGCTTTGCGGCGGAAGCGATGCGGCGCTTCGCCCGGCCGCAGGGGACCGACCCGCCAATCATCGCTGGGGAGACGGGCGCCGCAGGGCTCGGCGGATTGCTCGCCCTGCTGGGCGCGCCGGAGCTCGCGGCGGCCCGGGAGTTTCTCCGACTGGGCCCCCGGAGCCGGGTCATGGTAATCAATACCGAAGGAGCCACCGATCCGGTCGCCTACGCGCGCATCACCGGCAGCAAACGTTGAGTGTCAAACGTCCACCTCCGCCTGGAGTCCAAGCCATGGCCCTGCTTCCACCGATCAATCTGAAGTCCTGGATCGAAACGCATCGCTCGCTGCTCAAGCCCCCCGTCGGCAACAAGATGATCTGGCAGGATTCCGAGTTCATGGTCATGGCCGTCGGGGGACCCAACCAGCGGAAGGACTTCCACGTCGAGGACGGCGAAGAATTCTTCTACCAGGTCGAGGGCGACATCACCCTTCGGATCATCGAGGACGGCAAGCCGCGGGACATCCCGATTCGTGAAGGTGAGATGTTCCTGCTGCCGCCCGGCATTCCGCACTCGCCCCAGCGTCCCGCCAATACGGTGGGGCTGGTCATCGAGCGCCGCCGCGCCGAGAGCGAGGAGGATCATCTGCGCTGGTTCTGCGAACAGTGTGGCGCGATGCTTTACGACGCCAATTTCCAGCTGGTGGACCTCGGCAAGCAGCTCAAGCCCATCATCGAACAGTTCTACGCCGACGAGAAGCTGCGGACCTGCAAGCAATGCGGTCACGTCATGCAGGTGCCGGCACCGCCGGCCGCGGCCGCCAAGTAGTGCTGCGGGTCGATCTCCACACGCACATCCTGCCGGAAGCCTGGCCGGACCTAGCCGCGCGCTACGGCTATGGAGGATGGGTCTCGCTCGAGCACCATGCGCCGTGCGGGGCGCGCATGATGATCGACGGAACCCTCTTCCGGGAGATCAAGGACAATTGCTGGTCGCCGGCGCGGCGGCTGGAGGAGTGCGATCGCGACGGAGTCGCGGTCCAGGTGCTTTCCACCGTCCCCGTGATGTTCGGCTATTGGGCCAAGCCGGAGCACACCCTCGACCTGGCCCGACTGCTGAACGATCACCTGGCCGGCGTAGTCGCGGGCCATCCGAAGCGCTTTGTCGGGCTTGGGACGGTACCCCTGCAGGATCCCGAGCTGGCGGCAGCCGAGCTCACCCGGTGCGTGGAGCAGCTCGGCTTCGCCGGCATCCAGATCGGCACCCATGTGGGGGAATGGAATCTCGATCATCCCTCCCTCTTCCCGGTTTTTCAGACCGCCGAGCGCCTGGGTGCCGCCATCTTCGTGCATCCCTGGGACATGCTGGCGCCGGAGCGGATGACGCGATATTGGCTGCGCTGGCTGGTGGGGATGCCCACCGAGGCCGCGCTCGCCATCTGTGCGGTGATCTTCGGTGGTGTGCTCGAGCGGCTGCCCCGCCTCCGGATCGGGTTTGCGCACGGTGGCGGGGCATTTCCGGGCATTGTCGGCCGGTTGCAGCACGGCTTCGCCGTGCGCCCGGATCTCGTCGCCACGCACTGCGCCAAGCCGCCCAGCGCCTATTTCGACCGCTTCTATGTCGATTCGCTCACCCACGACGCGGATGCGCTCCGCACGCTGCTCCGGCTGCATGGCGCCGAGCGGGTCGCGCTGGGCTCGGACTATCCCTTCCCGCTCGGTGAGGTACGCCCGGGCAGCCTGATCGCCTCGATGACGGAGCTGGATGAGCTGACGCGAGCCCGCCTGCTGCATGGCACCGCCCTGGAGTTTCTGAACCGACGGCTCGAGTCCTTCGTATGACCGCCGGATTCCTGGCGGAGGAGAGTTGGGCGCTGGCCCAGGATCGTGACGATCCGTTGCGCTGGGGTCGCGCTGAATTCGAGCTGCCCCTCGGGGCGGGCGGCCAGCCCCTGGTCTACTTTTGCGGCAATTCCCTGGGTTTGATGCCCCGAGCGGCCCGCACCCAACTGGAGGCGGAGCTTTCGGATTGGGCCCGGCTGGGCGTCGAAGCGCATTTCGCCGGTCAAACGCCGTGGTACAGCTACAGCGAAGGACTCCGCGCGCCGCTGGGCCGTCTGGTCGGCGCGAAGCCGCACGAGGTGGTGGCGATGAATTCGCTCACCATCAACCTCCACCTGATGTTGACCAGCCTCTACCGGCCTCAGGGGCCGCGGCGCAAGATCCTCATCGAGGAAGCCGCCTTCCCTTCCGACGCCTACGCGGTCATGTCCCACCTCGAGTCGCGGGGGATCGGCTCCGATGCCGTGCTGGTGGCCCGACCTCGGGTGGGGGAAAGGCTGCTGCGGACCGAGGATATCGAGGCATTGTTGCGCGAGCGGGGCGCCGAGATCGCCCTGGTCTGGCTGGGAGGAGTTCACTACTACACGGGGCAGCTGCTCGACCTCCGGCGGATTGCGGGCGCCGCGCGCGCGGCTGGCTGTATCGTGGGGTACGACCTGGCCCACGCGGCGGGTAATGTCGTCCTCCAGCTGCACGATTGGGAGGTCGATTTCGCGGTCTGGTGCTCCTACAAGTACCTGAACGCCGGGCCGGGAGCGGTGGGCGGCTGCTACGTGCACGAGCGGCACGGCCGCGATCGCACCCTGCCGCGCCTGGCCGGCTGGTGGGGAAACGATCCGGACACCCGATTCCAGATGCAATCGCTGCCGCGGTTCATCCCGGTCGAAGGCGCCGACGGGTGGCAGGTCAGTAACCCGCCCATTTTCGCCATGGCACCGCTGCGCGCCTCGCTTGCGCTCTTCGACCGCGCCGGGATGGTCGCGCTGCGCTCGAAGTCCGAGCGGCTCACCGGCTACCTGGAATTCCTGCTGGCGCGGCCGGGGGGCGCCGCTGTCGGCCTGCTGACCCCGCGCGAGCCCTCCGCGCGCGGCTGCCAGCTCTCGCTGCTGGCCCGGGGAAAGGCCGAATCCCTGGTGGGGGCCCTGCGGGAGCGGGGCTTCGTGACCGACTTCCGGGAGCCGGATGTCATCCGGGTCGCACCCACACCGCTCTACAACACCTTCCACGAAGTGTGGCGCTTCGCCGTCGCGCTGGGGGAGCTGTTGCCCGCGGGATGAGGCCATTTCTCATCGCCGGAGCCGGGTTAGGGGGAGCCCTGCTGGGGACGCTGCTGGGGCGCGCCGGCCAGCGCGTCGTCCTGCTGGAGCGCCGTTCCGATCCCCGGCTCGACCGTCGCGACGCCGGCCGCTCGATCAATCTGGCCATCTCGGCACGCGGCTTCCACGCCCTGACCCGGATCGGGCTGCACGAACGCATCCTGGGAATCTCGACCCCGCTGTACGGCCGGATGATCCATCCGCTGCGCGGACCGCTGGCGTTTCAGCCCTATGGCACCAAGGGCCGGGCGATCCACTCGATGTCCCGGGCCGACCTCAACGCGGCCCTGCTCGACGCGGCGGAAGCTTCGGGGGAGGTCGCGATCCGCTTCGGGCGCCGGGTCACGGGTTTCGATCCCGGCACCGGCACCCTGAGCTCCGTGGCCGCCGCCGGGGCTACGGACCCCGCCACGGAGCAGGGTACGGTGATCGGCGCCGACGGCGCCTATTCCGCGATCCGGGCGGAGCTGCAGCGGCGCGAACGCTACGATTTCTCCCAGGCCTTTCTCGCCCACGGATACAAGGAGCTGCACATTCCGCCCGGGCCCGGCGGGACGCACCGCCTGGACGCCAACGCCCTGCACATCTGGCCGCGGGGCGGCTACATGATGATGGCCATGGCCAACCGGGACGGATCGTTCACCGTCACGCTCTACCTTGCGTTCGAGGGCGCCCACAGCTTTTCGACGCTGGAGAGCCCCGAAGCAGTACAACGGTTTTTCGAGCAGAGCTTCCCCGACGCGATCCCGCTGCTGCCGGACCTGGGCCAGTCCTTCTTCGCGCGACCGGTCGGAACGCTGGTCACCATCCGGACCCGGCCCTGGCACCTGGACGGCTCGGTGGTCCTGCTGGGCGACGCCTGTCACGCCATCGTGCCGTTCTTCGGGCAGGGCGCCAATGCGGCCTTCGAGGACGCGCTGGCGCTGGATGCGGCGCTCGCGCGCCATCCGCGCGACCGGGCCTCGGCCTTCGGCGAATATGAGGCCGAGCGGCGCCCCAACGCCGACGCGATCGCCGACCTCGCCCTGGCCAACTTCCACGAGATGCGGGATCAGGTCGCCTCGCCGCTGTTCCGGCTCGAGAAGCGCGGCGAAGTGCTGCTCCACCGCCTGTTCCCCCGCTGGTTCCTTCCGCTCTACACCATGATCTCCTTCACCCTGATTCCCTATGCCGAGGCGCGCGACCGGGCCCGCAGGCAGAAGACGGTGATACGGGTTATTCTCGGAGTGACGGCGGCCTTGCTGGCTGTGGTGGCCGTCCTGCTGCTGACCTGAGGCGCTGTGCGCGAGGAGGGCACGCCGGTGACGCTGACCTATTCGACCTACCTGCAGCTCCCCGAGCTGCTCGAGCTGCAGCGGCCGCGCTCCACGCCCCCGGAGCACGACGAGATGCTCTTCATCGTCATCCACCAGACTTATGAGCTCTGGTTCAAGCTGGTGCTCCATGAAGCCGACAAGATCGAGCGGGATTTCTCCGCCAACGACCTCTACGGCGCCATTGCGACCTGGAAGCGGCTGCGGACCATTCTCAAAACCCTGGTGGGACAGCTCGACATCCTCGAGACCATGACGCCGATCTCGTTTTCGTCTTTTCGCGACCGGCTCGATACCGCGTCCGGGTTTCAATCGTTCCAGTTCCGCGAAATCGAGTTCGCCTTCGGCTACAAGCGTTTGCAGGTCACCGGCTCCATTCCGGAACAGGAAGGACGCCGCGAGCTGGTTGAGCGCCGCCTGACCAAGCGCTCCGTCATGGACCATTTCTACGATTTCTTGCGGCAGCGCGGCGTGCGGGTGCCCTCCGAGCTGTTCACCAAACCCGTGACCCTGCCGACCCAGCCGAATGAGGCGCTGCAGGAGGAGCTGCTCCGGGTCTATCAGGCGCAGCCGGAGCTGGTGATCCTGTTCGAGCTGATGACCGATTTCGACGAGGGCTTTCAGGAGTGGCGCTACCGGCACATCAAGCTGGTGGAGCGCACCATCGGCGCCAAGCGCGGGACCGGTGGGTCGCCCGGCGTCGAGTTCCTCAAGCAGTCGCTCTGGAAGCCGCTCTTCCCGGATCTCTGGGCCATCCGCCACCGTATGTGAGGAGACCATCGGCCCTGGCGGGTTGGCGGTGCGCCGATGGCTGTGAGCCATGATCTACGACATCTCTCCGCCGATCGACGCCGCGCTCGCCGTCTGGCCGGGCGACACCCCTCCCAGCCGTGAAGTGATGCTCGATCTGGCGCGGGGCGACAGCGTCACGCTCTCCACGCTCCATGCCACAGTGCACCTCGGCGCCCACGCCGACGCCCCGAGCCATTACGGTCGAGAGGCGGCGGACATCGCGAGTCGCTCGCTCAAGCCCTACCTGGGGCCCTGCGAGGTCATGCGGGTGTCGGTCCGGCACGGCGCGCGTATCGTGCCGGCCGATCTGCCGAGCCCGGTCCGCGCTCCTCGCGTCCTCCTGGCCACCGGGAGCTATCCGGACGCGTCCCGGTTCAACGAGGACTTTGCGGCGCTCTCGGCTGAGCTGGTAGATCACCTGCAGCGGGCCGGGGTGGTCCTGGTGGGGATCGATACGCCGAGTGTGGACCTGTTCGACTCGAAGGACCTGCCCGCGCACCAACGTTGCATGGCACACGACCTGGCGATTCTGGAGGGACTGCTGCTCGACGACGTCCCGGCGGGG
>DATCWE010000183.1:0-3202 GCA_036566495.1 Gemmatimonadales bacterium
AGTCCCACAAGCCGTGGTGGACCAGCTGATAGTACCAGACGACCTTTCCCGTCCGTGCGTCGAGACACACGAGGGATTCGCCGAACAGCCCCGCTCCGCTTCTGCGGCCGCCATACCAGTCGTTGCTCGGCGTACTCACCGGCAGGTAGAGCAATCCGCGGCTGGTATCCACGCTGAACGGCGACCAGACGTTGGCATGACCCACCCGCTCGTTGGCTCCGTGCTCCCACGATTCGCTTCCGGGCTCTCCGGAGCGAGGAATGGGATCCCACCGCCAGACCCTTGCACCAGTGAGGACGTCGAAGGCCTGCACGTCGCCGGGCGGATCGCGGTCGTACACCAGCTCATCCGATATCGCGCTGCCCACGATCACCAGGTTCCTCCAGATGACCGGCGGTGAGGTATTGCCGTACTCCTTTCGGTTCACCTGCCAGCGAAGCCCGCGGGTGAGGTCGACCATTCCGCCTTCGCCGAAGGAGGGGATCGGCCGCCCGGTGCGCGCGTCCAGCGCGAAGAGCTGCCAGCGCGAGTTGAGGAACACGCGGCGCTCCTGCGGCCCCGACCAGACTGCGACGCCACGATGTACGAAGCCGGCGTGATCACCCCCGATCGGTCCCAGCCGGGTCGCATCGGGATCGAATTGCCAGAGCATTCGGCCGCTGCCGGCGTCCAGCGCGACCGCCCGGTTGAAGGGCGTACTGAGGTAGAGCGTGTCCGCCAGCATCACCGGAGTGGCCTCGAAGCGATCCGGCAACAGCTCTTCTCCGCCTGCGCTCCGCCGCATTCGCTCTCCCGTTGACCAGCGCCAGACGGGACGCAGCCGAGCGATGTTAGCGGGGGTGATGGTCTCTAGCGGGGAATAGTGCTGCGAGCCGGGATCACCGCCATACACCGGCCATTCCACCCGGAGGGACGGGTCCAGCCGCTCGGGCGGAGTCGCGCTCCGGCACGCCGCGAACGTGGGCAGCACGAGCGCGACGCACTGGATGCAGTGGATGGCCAGCCGAGTCGAAGGCTTCACTCCCCCTCCTCTTTCGCACCGATTGGATTGCTGCTATGGTATTTGGCGGCGCGACCTCGCGCCCGACCTCCTGACCGGACGCTCACGCCGTCCGGCGACCGCGGAGGCAAAGGGGATCATTGTCCTCGAGGGAGCTGCGAGTCACAAGTCTACCTCGCTTCTCGACCGCCGGGGAGCCTGGATGCGTGGGGTCCGATCTCCGGCTCGAGAAGGAGTGTGGATGATGACGACGCACAAGCACCTGAAGCAGTTGGTCCGCGCGCGCATGGCCAAGACCGGTGAGAGTTATTCGGCGGCGCGCCGCCAAGTTCTGCGCCAAGCGCCGGTTCCGCCCCAGCCCACTCGAAATCCGTACCATTTCCCCGGCAGTGTGCCCGCCGCCTCGGTCTTGCGAGCCTTGCTGGCCCACGCCGGGGCGATCAACCCGTCCACCAAGGCGCCGTACAGCGAAGCGATGAGCTTCGGCCTCGCCGGGGGGATCGGCGCGGGCATGTTCGCCTTTCACTACGCCAAGGAGAACCTCTCCAGCTTTTACCTCGCGGGGCGCCACCTCTGGCACGATCACCTCGCCTGGGCGCAGGGAGCGCTGCGCCGCCTGGGCATCGAAGGGGTGGTCAAGGAGTCTTCGGGAGCGAAGCCGGGTGAGCGGCAGCTCCGGGAGTTGCTCGCCGGCGGACGTCCCGTGATGGCGTGGGTAGAGGGCTACCGGGTCGTTGCGGTTCACGCGATCGATGACGCAGAGGGCACCGCACAGGTCGGCGACGCCGCCGACCAGCCCACTACGATGCCCCTGGCGGAGCTCGCCACCATCCGACAGCGGATCAAAAGCTACAAGAATCGCCTCCTGGCACTCGAGCCAGCCCGCAAACGTCCCGATCTGGCGGGATCGGTGAGAGCGGGGATCGCGGCGTGCATCGAGGGCCTCAGCACCGGACGAATGAAGAACTTCACGCTCGAAGCTTTCGCGACCTGGGCCGACCGGCTGGACGGGAGCCGGGCGCCGGACGCATGGGAGAAGATCTTTCCCGCCGGACCCCACCTCTATGTCGGGCTCCGTTCGATCAGCGACTCCATCGAGCACGCCGGCACGGGAGGGGGGCTGTGCCGGTCGATCTTCGCCGATTTTCTCCAGGAAGCGGCGGGAGCGCTGAACGATCGGGGACTTCGGCGGCTGAGCGAGCGCTACGCCAAGCTGGGGGCGGACTGGAGCGCGCTGGCGGACGCGGCACTCCCGGACCGCGTGCCCGGATTCCGGGAAACCAAGCAGCTGCTCGGTCAGCGATCCGAGCTGCTGCATGCCACGGAGGGCGGCCGGGACGGTTGCGCTCAGCAGATGGGGGACTGGATCGCCCGCATGCAGGAAGGCTTCCCGCTCGACGCGGGGCAAAGCACCGAGCTCCGGCGAGAGCTCCAGCAGCGAGTGACCGAGATACTGGCGGATGAGCGGGACGCGCTGGGCGGGTTAGCCCAGTGGGTCGGTGAGCGGTAAGGAGTCAGCGTCCGGCCGCCGCCAGGTCGTCGCTCGTGGAGCGATTCCAGCACCGGTCGGGGCTCTTTCATCGCACCAGCCGGCGAATGGTGGCCAGCACCCTGCGCTGGCCGGCGGCGTTGCGCAAGGCAACGAAGATGGTGTCATCGCCGCTGATGTTGCCCAGCACCTCAGGCCAAGCCAGCCGGTCGAGTGCGGCCCCCACGCGGTTGGCTTCTCCGGGGGGCGTATGCAGCACCAGCAGCGCGTCGCCGGCGGATTCGATGGTCAGCACACCTTCGGCGATGCGCTGCTCGTCGGGGTCGTGCCGGTGCCGCTGGCTGACGGCCGCGCGCTGGTACACTCCGTTCACCTTCACGAGATGCAGGGCGGTGATGTCCCGGCTGACCGAGGACTGGGTCACTTCCCAGCCTTCGCGCGCCAGGGCATCGGCAAGCTCCTCCTGAGTGCCGATCGCGTGCGTGGTAATCAGCTCGAGGATCTTGAGCTGCCGCTGGCGGCGATCCTCTTTCATACCGCTCTCCGACCGGCCAGCCGCCCCATGGCCCGATCGAAGCGGGTCCGCTCGCGTTCGCACCAGCGCTCGAGGGCCCGCCAGCGCCGCCAGGCCTGGTCGAGGCCGAGGCGCCCGATGCCTCCCTCGGAGCCGCGGCGGGCGAAGAGGCGCGCGGGCGAGGGCGCCGGGAAGTGCT
>DATCWE010000320.1:0-3751 GCA_036566495.1 Gemmatimonadales bacterium
CCCCGCCGCCGTAGCGCTGGGCGACGAACTGCTCGTAGTGCTCGCGCTCGCTGAGCAGCTTGCAGCCGGGGTGGTGCTCGCGCGCGTGGGCAAGGTAGCGGGCATAGTCGGGCATGCCCACAATCTGCTTCAGGGCACTGCGGAGACCGGCTAAGAAGACCGGCCTCACCGACCCCACCGTCCCCGCCTCAGGCATACGCGGTTTCCACATAGGGAGCCTCCTTCAGCACGGCCGCCTTGCGGCCGCGAGCCACCGCCAGCCATTCCTTGATCGAAGCGAGCAGGAGCGCCACTACGATCGCCATGAAGATGCCGGCGAGCGCCGCATCGACCCGATCGTTGAAGACCATGCGGGCGCCCTTGACGGGGTCGAGCGCTCCCGAGGCGATCCTGGCCGCGGTGTCGCGCGCGTGCGCCAGGAAGCCGAGCCGCGGATCGGGCGCGAAAATCTTCTGCCATCCCGCCGTCAGCGTCACGGCAAGCAGCCAGGCCAGCGGCAGCAGCGTCACCCAGGCATAGCGCAGCTTGCCTGCCTTGATGATGAAGGTGGTGCCGACGCACAGCGCGACCGCGGCGAGCAGCTGGTTGCTGATGCCGAAGAGCGGCCAGAGCGAATTGATGCCGCCCAGCGGATCGAGCACGCCCTGCACCAGGAAATATCCCCAGGCCACGACCACCAGCCCCGAGGCGAGCAGGTTGCTGGGATACCACGAGGTGCGGCCCAGCGGCTCCCACAGGTGGCCCAGGAATTCCTGCAGCATGAAGCGGCCCACCCGGGTGCCCGCGTCGAGCGTGGTCAGGATGAAGAGCGCCTCGAACATGATGGCGAAGTGGTACCACAGCCCCATCAGCTGCTGGCCGAATGCACCGCTGAAGATGTGCGCCATCCCCACCGCCAGCGAGGGCGCGCCGCCGACTCTTCCCAGCAGCGACGCCTCGCCGACCGAGGCGGAGAGCGCGGTGAGCTGCTCCGGCGTCACGGTGAAGCCCCATTCCCGGATGTGCTGCGCGGCCGATTGGACGGTGCCGCCGAGGGCGCTCAGCGGCGCGTTGATCGAGAAGTACACCCCGGGATCGAGCGCGCAGGCGGCGCAGAGCGCCATGATGGCGACAAAAGATTCCATCAGCATGCCGCCGTAGCCGATCAGCGGCGCATCGTCCTCCCGGCGGATCATCTTCGGCGTGGTGCCGCTGGAGACCAGGGCGTGGAAGCCGCTGATGGCGCCGCACGCGATGGTGATGAACGCGAAGGGGAACAGCTTGCCCGCGAAGACCGGGCCGGTGCCGTCGACGAAGCGGGTCAGGGCGGGCATCCGGAGCGGCGGCAGCACGAGCATGATCCCGATCGCGAGCAGCAGCACCGTCCCGATCTTCATGAAGGTGGAGAGGTAATCGCGCGGGGCGAGCAGCAGCCACACCGGCAGGACGCTCGCGATGAAGCCGTAGATCATCAGGCCCCACGCGATGGGGATGCCGCCGTGGGTGAAGAGGGGCGCCAGCGCGGGCGACTGCGCCACGTAGCGCCCGCCGACCAGGGCCAGAATGAGGAGGAAGATCCCCGCCACGGTGGCTTCGACCGTCTTGCCGGGCCGGATGACCCGCATCCAGACGCCCATGCCGAGCGCGATGGGAATGGTGCACAGGATGGAGAAGATGCCCCAGGGACTGTCCTTGAGCGCATTGGTCACCACCAGCGCCAGTACCGCGAGCAGGATGATCATGATGGCCAGAATCGCCACCATCGCGAAGAGTCCCGTGATGGGCCCGATTTCCTCCTTGGCCATCTGGCCCAGCGACTTGCCATTGCGTCGCATGGAGCCGAAGAGGATCACGAAGTCCTGGACCGCGCCGCCGAGCACCACGCCGAACACGATCCAGATGGTGCTGGGCAGATACCCGAACTGTGCGGCCAGCACCGGGCCCACCAGCGGTCCCGCCCCCGCGATGGCCGCGAAGTGGTGTCCGAAGAGCACCCAGCGGGTCGTCGGCACGAAGTCGCGGCCGTTGTTGAGCCGTTCCGCCGGGGTAGCCCGTCGCGGGTCGACGCCGAGGACGGTACGGGCCAGAAAGCGGGAATAGAAGCGGTACGCCACGAGGTAGGTGCCCACGGCAGCCAGGACCAGCCAGGCGGCGCTGATGCTCTCGCCGCGGTGCAGGGCGATCACGCCCCACGCGGTCGCGCCGACCCCGCTGACCAGGATCCAGAAAAGGCGTGTCATGCTTCCAATGTACGGTGTGGCAAGCGCTTGCTCCATGCCCGGCTGGCTTGCGGGCACCCAGTGGCGTCCGTAGCTTCGGCCCACCATGGCCTCCTCCGGTTACGATCCATCCTCGCTGCGCAGCCCAGCGTCGCGCCCCGCGGGCGCGGTGCTGGAACAGCCCAAGCCGCAGGCGGAGCCGCCGGCGGGATTCCGGGGCAAGGTGGCGATGGTGACCGGGGGCGCCACCGGCCTGGGGCGCAGCGTCGCGATCGAGTTCGGCAAGCTGGGCTGCAACGTGGCGTTCTGTTTCGTGGACCTGCCGGGACGCGACGTGCGCGAGACCGCGCTGCTCACCGAGACGGCGCTGTCCTCGATGGGGGTCGGCGTCTACGCGGATTGCTGCGACGTGCGGGACCGCGCCCAGGTGGACCGCTTCGTCGAGAAAGTGCGGGAGAAGTTCGAGACCGTCCACTTCCTGGTGAACAATGCCGGCGTCGCCAACGACGGGGCCCATTGGCGCCTGACCCCGGCGGAATGGGCGGAGGTCATCGAAACCAATCTCACCGGCGCCTTCAACTGTACCAGTGCGGTTGCCCCGATCTTCCGGGGACAGCGCTTCGGCAAGGTGGTGAGCGTGAGCTCGCACCTCGCCGGGCGACCCGGCTTCGGCGTCGCCAGCTATGCCGCCAGCAAGGCCGGTCTCGAGGGGCTCACCCGCGCGGTGGCGGTGGAGCTGGGACCCTGCAACGTGAATGTGAACGCGGTGGCACCCGGATTCATCCGGACCGAGCGGCTGCAACTGCTCCCGCCCGAGGTCATCGACAAGGCGCGCAAGAGCTCGGTGCTGGGTCGCATCGCCGAGCCGGAGGATGTGGCGCGGGTCATCACCTTTCTGTGCTCGGAGGAGGCACGACACATTACCGGTCAGACCATCGTGGTGGACGGCGGTCTGTCCCTGGAATAGTTCCTGCAAGGCCGGTTAGCTTTGGTCCTTCATGCATCGCTCCCTCCGTACCCTCCTGCTGTTCTGCTGTGCCCTTCCGGCAGCCGTTTCGGCGCAGCAAAAGCCGGCCAAGCCCAAGGTCCCGGCCATCCCGCTCGCCGTGGCGGGCCTGGCCGGCCAGGGCGTCGCCGTGCTCCCGCTCACCATGGTCGTCGGTGACCCCCGGGTTCCCGGCACCTCGGGGCCCAAGGCCCGCGCCACCCTGATGCTGTGGGCGGATTCGCTCCTGGGTGACGCCCTGGTCGAGCGGGCGCCCGAAGTCAGCTGGGTTCTGCCCGCCGCGCTGCGGAATACGGCGCGGCGCGCGCCGGGGCTGCTTCCCAGTCCCGACCAGATGGGCCAATCGGTGATGCGCTCGCCCGGGCTCAAGGATCTTCCCGATCCGATGCGCAACTATGTGCGCCAGCTGCTCGCGCTCAGCGGAGGAGCGCGTTATGCGCTGATCCCCGCGTCGCTCTACCTCTCCCCCGCCGGGGGCGACAGCCTCACGGTGCAGCTCTCCGCCGTGCTGGCCGACGGCCGGCTGGGCCGGGGGGTCTGGCGCACC